>NZ_JBHVOS010000001.1:0-63933 GCF_042887685.1 Oerskovia sp. NPDC057915
GGTGACCTCACCCGGCCCACGCCGTCCGTCGTCCACACCGAGGGGCGCGCTCCACGCCGGAGCGCGCCCCTCGGCGCCTCAGCGCGTGGTCACGCCTGCGGCGGGCGCGTCATCGACAGGACGTCGAGCGCCGTGTCGAGCTGCTCCTCGGTGACCTCGCCGCGCTCGACGAAGCCCAGGTCGATCACGGCCTCGCGGACCGTGAGGCCCTGCTTGACCGAGTGCTTGGCGACCTTGGCCGCCGCCTCGTAGCCGATCACGCGGTTGAGGGGCGTGACGATAGACGGCGAGGACTCCGCGAGCGCGCGCGCACGCTCGACGTTGGCCGTGATGCCCACGACGGTCTTGTCGGCGAGGACGACCGACGCGTTCGAGAGCAGGCGGATCGACTCGAGCACGCCGAGGGCGATGACCGGGATCTGCACGTTGAGCTCGAAGCTCCCCGAGGCCCCGGCCCACGCCACGGTCGCGTCGTTGCCGATCACGCGCGCGGCGATCATGAGCACGGCCTCGGGCACGACGGGATTGACCTTGCCCGGCATGATCGACGAACCGGGCTGCAGGTCGGGGATGAAGATCTCGCCCAGGCCCGTGTTGGGGCCCGAGCCCATCCAGCGCAGGTCGTTGCAGATCTTCGTGATCGAGACCGCGATGGTGCGCAGCGCGCCCGAGAGCTCGACGAGCCCGTCGCGCGAGCTCTGCGCCTCGAAGTGGTCGCGCGCCTCGGTCAGCGGCAGGCCCGTGTCCTCGACGAGCAGCGCGATGACGCGCTGCGGGAAGCCGGCCGGCGTGTTGATGCCCGTGCCGACGGCCGTGCCACCCAGGGGGACCTCGGCCGCGCGGGGCAGCGCCGACTGCAGGCGCTCGATCCCGTAGCGCACGGCCGCGGCGTACCCGCCGAACTCCTGGCCGAGAGTGACCGGGGTCGCATCCATGAGGTGCGTGCGGCCCGACTTCACGACCGTCGCGAACTCGGCCGACTTGGCCTCGAGCGCCTCCGCGAGGTGCGTCAGGGCGGGGACCAGGTCGTGCACGACGCCCGCGGTCGCGGCCAGGTGCACCGACGTCGGGAAGACGTCGTTCGAGGACTGCGACGCGTTGACGTGGTCGTTCGGGTGGACCTCACGGCCCAGCGAGCGCGTCGCGAGCGTCGCGAGGACCTCGTTGGTGTTCATGTTCGACGACGTGCCGGAGCCCGTCTGGAAGATGTCGATCGGGAAGTGGGCGTCGTGGACGCCCGAGGCGACCTCGTCGGCGGCGGCCACGATGGCGGCCGCGACGTCCTCGTCGAGCACCCCCAGCTCGGCGTTCGCGCGCGCGGCGGCCTTCTTGACGCGAGCGAGGGCCTCGATGTGGCTGCGCTCGAGAGGAGTGCCCGACAGCGGGAAGTTCTCCACGGCGCGCTGCGTCTGCGCGCGGTAGAGGGCGGCCGCGGGGACGCGGACCTCACCCATGGTGTCGTGCTCGATGCGGTAGTCGGAAGCTTCGGCAGAAGTCATGGGCCTAATGGTGCCGCACCGGGACGGGTGTTCTCGAACCGGTCCGTGCCCGACCCGCGAGCCGCCGGGCAGGTCCTGCCCCGCAGGCGGGACCCGGGCCTCACACGTCCGGGGTGTCGCCGACCTCGCCCACGACCTCGACCAGCCGGGCGCGACCGTCCGCGAGCGTGTACTCGACGCCCACGATCGCAAGACGCCCCTCGGCGACCGCCTCGGCGAGCGCCGCGGAGTAGCCGTGCAGCATGTCGACGGTGTGGCGCACGTGCTCGCGCCGCAGCGTGTCCGGGTCGACGGCGGACACGCCGCCCTTGCTGCTCGTGATGTTGACGATCGAGGGGATGACCCGGTCGACGACCGCGCGCACGAACCCGTCGGCCTGCTCGCCCGTCGCCAGCGTGTGGGCGGCCGCGGCGATCGCCCCGCAGCTGTCGTGACCGAGCACGACCACGAGCGGCGTGCCGAGGATGTTGACCCCGTACTCGATCGACCCGATCACCGTGGTGTCCAGGACGTGACCCGCGGTCCGCACGACGAAGACGTCGCCCAGCCCCTGGTCGAAGATGATCTCGGCCGCGACTCGCGAGTCCGCGCAACCGAAGATCACGGTGTGGGGGTGCTGGGCCACGCTGACCTCGGCGCGACGCGCGGCACCCTGCGACGGGTGCTCCATCTCGTCCCGCACGAAGCGGCCGTTGCCGTCGCGGAGCTGGGCCCAGGCCTCTGCGGGCGTCATGGACGTGGTCTCGGGGGTGCTGCTCGTCGTCGTCACAACCTCCATGTTCGCTCACCGCGGGCCGTGCCGTGCACGGCGTTCACGATCTGACCAGACCCCTGGACACCGCGACGTGCGCACCCGGGTGAGCGGCGCCGTCGGGCGTGGTGGAAATGTCCCTCGCGTGGCGAGACGTCCCCGGAGCGGGTACCCCTAGAAGGAGGAACCAACCGAGAGCGGGCGCAGCGATGCGCCCGTTGGACGAAGGGGAGACCGTGCACCGACGCACCCGGGCACTCGCCGCGGCGCTGGCCGTCGCGACGATCGTGCCGCTCGCCGCGTGCAGCACCGGGGAGGGCTCAGGCCCACCCGTGCTCACCTGGTACATCAACCCGGACAACGGGGGACAGGCCGCGATCGCGAAGTCCTGCAGCGACGCCTCGGGCGGCGCGTACAGCATCGAGACCTCGCTGCTGCCGCGCGACGCCGCGGCCCAGCGCGAACAGCTCGCGCGCCGCCTCGCGGCCAAGGACTCGTCGATCGACCTCATGAGCCTCGACCCGCCGTTCATCCCCGAGCTCGCCGAGGCGGGCTTCCTCGCGCCCGTGCCCGACGACGTCGCGGCCGCGACGACCCAGGACGTCGTGCAGGGCGCGATCGACGGCTCGACGTGGAAGGACGAGCTCGTCGCGATCCCGTTCTGGGCCAACACGCAGCTCCTGTGGTACCGCAAGTCCGTCGCCCAGGCCGCGGGGCTCGACCTGACGAAGCCCGTGACGTGGGACCAGATCATGGCTGCCGCGAAGGACCAGGACAAGTACCTCGCGGTGCAGGGAGCCAAGGCCGAGTCGCTCACCGTGTGGATCAACGCGCTCGTCGAGTCCGCGGGCGGGCAGATCCTCGAGAACCCCGAGGCCCCGGCCGACGAGCTCACGCTCGGGCTGGAGACCGACGCCGGCCGCGCCGCCGCCCGCATCATCGGCGAGATCGGGAGCTCGGGCCTCGGCGGCCCGGGCCTGCCCAGCGAGGACGAGGCCGCGTCGCTGACCCTCTTCCAGGGGGACAAGGGCTCGTTCATGGTCAACTGGCCGTTCGTGTGGTCCTCGACCCTGAGCGGCGTCGACGCCGGGTCGCTCGACCAGTCGCTGCTCGACGACATCGGCTGGACGACGTACCCGCAGGTGGTCGAGGGGCAGGACACACGCCCGCCCTACGGCGGCATCAGCCTCGGGGTCGGGGCGTTCAGCAAGCACACCGACCTGTCCTACGAGGCCGCCCAGTGCATCGTGAGCGCCAAGAACCAGGCCTCGTACTTCGTGTCGGACGGCAACCCCGCGGCGAGCACCGCGGCCTACGACGACCCCGCCGTGCAGAAGGCCTACCCCATGTACGACGTGATCCGGCAGTCGCTCGAGCAGGCCGCACCCCGGCCGCAGACACCGTTCTACAACGAGGTCTCCACGGGGCTCCAGCAGACCTGGTACCCGCCCGCGAGCGTGACCGAGGACGGCACGCCCGTGACGTCGACCGACTTCATCACCGCCGTCCTGCGAGGGGAGCGACTGCTGTGAGCACCGACACCCGGGGCGCGCACCGCGCCCAGCCCGAACCGGACCCCGCCGGCCTGGCCCCCGACACGAAGGCCAAGGCCGCGCGCAGCGACCGGGCCCGGGCCGAGGCCCGCCTCGGCTGGTACCTCGCGGGCCCCGCGTTCGTCGTCATGCTGGCCGTGACGCTCTACCCGATCCTCCAGGCCGTCTACGACTCGCTGTTCAACTACAAGCTCACGGCCCCCGACGACCGCTCGTTCGTGGGCCTCGGCAACTACGTCGTGATCCTCACCGACCCCGTCTGGTGGCGCGACTTCGCGGTGACGTTCTTCATCATGGTCGTGTCCGTGGTCGTCGAGCTCGTCCTGGGCTTCGCGCTCGCGCTCGTCATGCACCGCGCGATCAGGCGCCTGCGCGGGCTCCTGCGCACCGCGATCCTCGTGCCCTACGGCATCATCACGGTGGTCTCGGCGTTCGCGTGGTTCTACGCGTTCGACATCACGTCCGGCTACGTCAACAGCTGGTTCGACTGGGTGCCCGGGATCGGGCCGGACCTCAACTGGTTCGCGCACCAGGGCACGAGCCTGTTCGTCATCATCGCGTCCGAGGTGTGGAAGACCACGCCGTTCATCTCGCTCCTGCTGCTCGCGGGCCTCGCCCAGGTCCCGGGCGAGCTCGAGGAGGCCGCGAAGGTCGACGGCGCCACCGCCTGGCAGCGCTTCTCGCGCGTCATCGTGCCCAACATGAAGGCCGCGATCATGGTTGCCGTCCTGTTCCGCGCGCTCGACGCGTTCCGCATCTTCGACAACGTCTTCATCATGACCAACGGCGCGAACAACACGGAGGTGCTGTCCTTGCTGGCCTACCGGACCTCGATCGGTCAGCTCCAGATCGGCATGGGCTCGGCCATCTCGGTCCTGCTGTTCCTGTGCGTGATCGGGATCTGCTTCGTCGCGATCAAGCTGTTCAAGGTGGATCTGGCCGGCGCGAGAGGGGAGCGATGATGGGTAGCGTCCTGAGCACCCGGGCCCGCGTGTGGTGGGCCGTCATCACGGTCGTCGTCCTCGTGGGGGCGCTGTTCCCGGTCGTCTCGATCCTCATGACGAGCTTCAAGGGACCGAGCGACCTCAACTCCGGCACGTTCCTGCCGCCGCAGTGGAGCACCGACAACTACGAGCAGATCCTGTCCTCGGGCGGGTCGGCGCAGGAGCTGTTCCTGTCGGCGCTGCGCAACTCGGTCGGCATCTCGCTCATCGCGACAGCCATCGCGGTCGTCCTCGCGACGCTCGCCGCGTACGCGATCGCTCGCCTGAACTTCCCCGGCAAGCGCCTGATCCTCACGACCGCGCTGGGCGTCTCGATCTTCCCCGTGGTCTCGATCGTCACGCCGCTGTTCAACCTGTGGCGCAACATCGGGCTCTACGACACGTGGCTCGGCCTGATCATCCCGTACCTGTCGCTCACCCTCCCGATCTCCATCTGGACCCTCGCCGCGTTCTTCCGGCAGATCCCGTGGGAGCTCGAGCAGGCCGCGCAGGTCGACGGCGCCACGCCCTGGCAGGCGTTCCGCAAGGTGATCGTGCCGCTCGCCGCACCCGGCGTCTTCACGACGGCGCTCATCGCGTTCTTCATCGCGTGGAACGACTTCGTGTACGGCATCTCGCTCACGTCCACGAGCGCGGCACGGCCCGTGCCGGCGGCCCTCGCGTTCTTCACGGGCGCGTCGTACTTCGAGGAGCCCACGGGCGCGATCTCGGCCGCAGCGGTCGTCGTGACGATCCCCGTCGTGATCCTCGTGGTGCTGTTCCAGCGCCAGATCGTCTCGGGCCTCACGCAGGGGGCGGTCAAGGGATGAGCACCACGACCTGCCCGACGGCGCCGCCCGCCCACCGCTGCCACGTCACCCCCCGCGTGGCGTGCCCCGCCCGGGTGCGGCGGCACGTCGGGGTGCGCGACGTCGTCGGGCACCCTCGGGCGACCCCGTCACGCCCCCGCACCCTTCGCCGCCCGTCCACCGACCGAGGAGAGAGCTGATGGCCTCCATCACCCTCAAGAACATCGTCAAGAAGTACGGCGACGGGTTCCCCGCCGTCAAAGGCGTCAGCATCGACATCGCCGACGGCGAGTTCGTGATCCTCGTGGGCCCCTCGGGCTGCGGGAAGTCGACGCTGCTGCGCATGATCGTGGGCCTCGAGGACATCACCTCGGGCGACCTCCTGATCGACGGCGACCGCGTCAACGAGAAGGCGCCCCGAGACCGCGACCTCGCGATGGTCTTCCAGAACTACGCGCTCTACCCGCACCTGACCGTCGCGGAGAACATCGCGTTCCCGTTGCGCCTGACCAAGGGCAGGTTCAGCGACGCCGAGATCCGCGAGAAGGTCGAGCACGCCGCCGACCTCCTCGACCTCAACGAGCACCTCGACCGCAAGCCCGCCAACCTGTCCGGCGGCCAACGCCAGCGCGTCGCGATGGGCCGCGCGATCGTGCGCGACGCCAAGGCGTTCCTGTTCGACGAGCCGCTGTCCAACCTCGACGCCAAGCTGCGCGGCCAGATGCGCACCGAGATCGCGCGGCTCCAACGACGGCTCGCGACCACGACCGTCTACGTGACCCACGACCAGACCGAGGCCATGACGCTCGGCGACCGCGTCGCCGTCCTGCGCAAGGGCGAGCTCCAGCAGATCGCGAGCCCGCGCGCGCTCTACGAGCAGCCCGTCAACCTGTTCGTCGCGGGGTTCATCGGGTCCCCGCCCATGAACTTCCTGCCCGGCGAGGTCTCCGGGAGCAGCATGGAGCTGCCGTTCGGCACGTTCGAGCTGCCCGAACGGATCGTCTCGGCGATCGGGGACCGCGAGCTCGTGATCGTGGGCCTGCGCCCCGAGCACTTCGAGGACGCCCGCCTCGTCGACCCGTCCAAGAAGGACCGGGGGCGGACGTTCGACGCGCAGATCGACGTGACCGAGTGGCTCGGCGCCGAGCTCTACGCCTACGTGCCGTTCGAGATGCACGCCTCGGTCGCGGCACAGCTCGAGGAGCTCGACCGCGAGCTCGACGGCGAAGGACTGCGCACCCAGTTCGTCGTCGCGCTCAACTCCGCGTCCCGCGTGCGCGACGGCGACACGACCGAGCTCTGGTTCGACCCCGACAAGATGATGGTCTTCGACCCCGAGACGGGCGAGAACCTCACGCACGACCAGGACGAGGTAGACCGGCTCGACCGCGAGAACGAGGACGACCGTCGCACGTCGCTCGAACGGGCCCAGGCGCAGTCCGAGGGTCAGGCGCGCAAGAGCGCCTGACCACCGACGGGGCCGATCGTCCTGGTCAGTCGTCCTCGGTGGGGGCGTCCTGCGGGGTGGCCTGCGTGCCCGACGCGTCCGCCGCCCGGGCCGACGCGAGGCGCTCGCGCGCGCCGTCGAGCCACTGCTGGCAACGGGCCGCGAGGGCCTCACCGCGCTCCCACAGGGCGAGCGAGGCCTCGAGCGGCTCGCCGCCGGCCTCGAGCCGCGACACGACCTGGACCAGCTCGTCACGCGCCTGCTCGTAGGTGAGCGTCGCGACGTCGGCGGGGGGCGGGGTGGTGCTGCTCATGATGGAGGGCCTTCCTGGGCTGGGGTCTGGGGTCTGGGTCGTCGGAGGGAGGGGGCGGGGCTCGGGCTGGTCCTGGCGCGTCGCGTCAGCGCACGGTCGCGTCGATCGCGCCGTTCGCGAGACGCACGTGCAGGGCGTCGCCCGGGCTCACGTCGTCGGGGGAGCGGACGATCCCGCCGTCGGGCCCGTGCACGACGGCGTAGCCCCGCTCGAGCGTCGACGCGGGGGACAGGGCGCGCACCTGGGCGGCCAACCGGTCGACCTCGCCGTGCGCACGCAGCAGGATCGCGTCGAGCGACCGCCGGGCCCGGTCGCGGGCCGCGAGCACCTGCTGCTCGCGCGTGGAGATCATGGTCTCCGGGGCCGCGAGCACCGGACGCGAGCGCGCGCTGTCGAGGCGGGACTGCTCGCGCTGGAGCTGGTGCGTGATCGCGGCCCGGATGCGGGACCTGGCCTGCAGCACGCGCGCACGCTCCTCACCCACGTCGGGCACGATGCGCTTGGCGGCGTCCGTCGGGGTCGAGGCGCGGTAGTCGGCGACCAGGTCGAGGAGCGGGGTGTCGGTCTCGTGACCGATCGCACTCACCAGAGGTGTGCGGCACGCGGCCGCCGCCCGGACGAGCGTCTCGTTGCTGAAGGGCAGGAGGTCCTCGACCGCGCCTCCACCGCGCGCGACCACGATCACGTCGACGTCGGGGCGCGCGTCGAGCTCGGCGATCGCGGCACTGACCTGCGAGACCGCGCTCGCGCCCTGCACCGCGACCTCGCGGATCTCGAACCGCACCTGCGGCCAGCGCGCACGGGCGTTGACCACGACGTCGTGCTCGGCCTTCGACTCGCGCCCGCACACGAGCCCGACGACCGCGGGCAGGAACGGGAGAGGGACCTTGCGGTCGGCGTCGAACAGGCCCTCGGCCGCCAGGATGCGCTTGAGGTGCTCGATCCGGGCCAGGAGCTCACCGATCCCCACCGTGCGGACCTCGCTCGCCTGGAGCTGGAACGACCCGCGCTTGGGCCAGAACACCGGCTTGGCATGGACGACGACGTGCGCCCCCTCCGAGAGGGGAGTGCTCGCGGACTCGAAGACCTTGGCGAGCGCGGCGACCGGGAGCGACATGTCGGCGTCGGTGTCGCGGAGCGTGAGGAAGGCCATCGAGGCGCCGGGCCGACGGTTGAGCTGCACGACCTGCCCCTCGACCCAGACCGGGGACATCCTGTCGATGTACGCCGTGATCTTGCTCGACAGGAGCCGCACCGGCCAGGGGTGCTCGGCGCTCGTGTCGAGGGCCCGGACGGGGAGGGGGGTCGGCTGTGCGGGTGCGGCCGGTGATGCGGCTGGCGAGCTGGGGGAGCCGGGAGAGGCAGCGGGGTCGGCGGGTCGGTCGGTCACGGGGTCAAGCCTGCCTCATGGGTGTGACAGGCGCCGAGGGCGACGGGCCTGCCCGCCGACGGTGACGTGCTGATGCGCCGAGGGCGACGTGCTGATGGGCCGAGGGTGACGTGCTGATGCGCCGAGGGTGACGGCCACGCCCGCCGAGGGCGACGTGCTGACGTGCCCAGGGTGACGGTCCCGTCACCTTCGGCCACCAGGTCGGTCACCGTCGGCGGCCCGCCGCGTCACCCTCGGCCGGCGCGCACGGCACCGTCAGCGCGGCGGTACGTCACCCTCGACCAGGTGGCACGCCACCCTCGGCAGGCACCGGCCCCGTGAGGATCCTGTGGAGTTGCTGCCAGGACATGGCCCGGACCGCTCCCGGACCCACCCGCCGGGCCCGCCGTCGAAAGCCCGTCGCCTAGACTCGTGACGTGACTTCCCCGACTGGTAAGCGTGTCCTCCTCGCCGCCCCCCGCGGCTACTGCGCGGGCGTCGACCGTGCCGTGATCGCGGTCGAGAAGGCGCTCGAGCACTACGGTGCCCCCGTGTACGTCCGCAAGGAGATCGTGCACAACAAGTACGTCGTCGAGTCGCTGAGCGACAAGGGCGCGGTCTTCGTCGACGAGACCGACGAGGTGCCCGAAGGTGCCCGCGTCGTCTTCTCGGCGCACGGCGTCTCGCCCGCGGTCCACGAGGCGGCCGCCCAGCGCAACCTCCAGACCATCGACGCGACGTGCCCCCTGGTCACCAAGGTGCACAAGGAGGCCGTGCGCTTCGCTGCGGACGACTACGACATCCTGCTGATCGGCCACGAGGGCCACGAGGAGGTCGAGGGGACCGCGGGCGAGGCGCCGGACCACGTCCAGATCGTCAACTCGCCCGACGACGCCGCGAACGTCACGGTCCGCGACCCCGAGAAGGTCGTGTGGATCTCGCAGACGACGCTGTCGGTCGACGAGACAATGGAGACGGTCGACCGCCTGCGCGAGCGTTTCCCGACGCTGCAGAACCCGCCGTCGGACGACATCTGCTACGCGACGCAGAACCGCCAGGTCGCGGTGAAGAAGCTCGCGCCCGAGTGCGAGCTCGTGATCGTGGTCGGTTCGGCGAACTCGTCGAACTCGGTGCGTCTCGTCGAGGTCGCCCTGAACGCCGGTGCGGATGCCTCGTACCGCATCGACCGCGCGCAGGAGATGGACGAGTCGTGGCTCGAGGGCGTGACGACGGTCGGCGTGACCTCGGGCGCCTCGGTCCCGGAGATCCTCGTCAACGACGTGCTCGCGTACCTGGCCGAGCGCGGCTACGGCGACGTCCAGGAGGTGCGGACCGCGACCGAGGACCTGATGTTCTCGCTCCCCAAGGAGCTGCGCGCCGACCTCAAGGCCGCGGGCAACGCACCCGCGCGCCCGCGCCGGGAGAACCGCACCTCGCTCTCGGTCGAGCCCGTCTGAGCCGTCGTACGTCGAAGCCCGTCCCGGATGCTCCGGGACGGGCTTCGTCAGTCCTGCCGCCTTCCGTCGGCGGTCAGGTCCGTCACCCTCGGCAGTCCGGCGGGTCGCCCTCGGCGGTCGGGTCCGTCACCCTCGGCGTGGGGTTCCGTCACCCTCGGCAGTCCGGCGCGGCGGGAGCGCTGGCGCGCTCCGCCAATGCGGGCGGGGGCCCCGGGGGAGGGGGGCTGAGGCTCGGAGGGGGCGTGGGGTGACAAAAGCCTTGGCAGCTGATGGGGTGCGCTGGAGGCGTGTGGGCGTGTGGGCGGTTCCCTCAATTCCGTGACACTTTAGTTGTCGTCAAGGTCGATCTCCAGCGTTACATCATCCTCTCCGACATGGACAGACACCTCTTCTGAGAGTCCACCGCAATGGACCGCTACAAGGAAGTCCCCGGGGCCAGGAACCTCCCATTTGAAAGAGCCGTCATCGGCGAGAATCTTTGCAACTTCAGGAAGCGAGTAATCTCTAGACGACAAAGACGTACTGCAAACGGCGGTGACCTTCTCTGGCGAAATGTTGACCTTCCCGCGAATGGTAGCGGCTGGCGATTCAGAACCGCCGCTAGCGCAGGATGTGAGTAAGGTTATCGCAACAACTAGAGCCAGAGCGCCACGTGAAACAGCGAGGTCGATTCGTTGGGTTTTCACCGTAGAAGGCATTCCTGTCGAGATTGAACAGCTCCGGCGGTCGAGTTTGCTTCGACCGCCGGAGCTGATGATGGGTGAAACTGCGGGGTTGTTAGGGGTAGGCGGTCTTGTATGCGTCGAAGGCATTCACTACGTTTTGGGTAATGCGACTTCCTGCGTTGAAGATCACGTTGCCAGTGGTGTGGATGCCGATGGCGCAGAACCCAGGGCATCCAGGGTTGTTGTCGCCCCAGACCGGTCCACCGCTTTGCCCCCCAGCGGTGTCCATCGAGTAGGTCCACCGGTAGTCAGTCATTCCGTTGATGGGGCCAGCCATCGAGAACATCGACCAGTAGCCCTGCTGATCGGCCTTGTCGCCAGGGAGGCCGGTGATTTCGCAGGTGTACAAAGGGATGTCTGTCTGGACGACGGGCCTGAACGAGCCGAAGACGTTCCCTGCGTTGCAGTTCAGAACCAGGAGTCCCCAGTCCCAATTGCTGTTTCCGCCACCGTTGGTGAATCCGTTCGGGGCAGCAGTAACATTGGAGCCGCACGTGGCAACAGACCCTACGCCGGTGTAGCCGAACCACACCTTGTAGTTGGTTCCCCACGTTCCATTGTCAGTGCTGCTCGTGCCCAGTCCGTCATTTAGGCAGTGTGCCGCTGTGGCCAGAATGCGGTTTGCGACGAGGGATCCAGTGCAGACGTAGGGCTCACCCTTTAGGGCGTAGGTGATGAATACGATTCTGTTGTAGGGGTTTGCACCAGGGTCGACGGCGTATCGGCCATCACCGCCGATGACAGAGAATGGTGACACCTGCGTGTCGGAAGGTGAGACGCTCGAGAAATCGAACGGCTCACCCGTCGCGGGGTCGAGAGCCTTCAGGAACTCGTCAGGGAGCTCCGGATTGAGAACTGCGTCTCCTCCGAGCTGTGAGAGGTTTCCCGTTCCGTCACGCGGCTCGTCTGCCGAGAATGACGACCTTGCAGCGACGCCATCGTTGAGGATGGTCGCATTTCCAAGGTTGTCAATTAGGGTGACTTGGTCATCATCGGTCGAAACTTCTGCGGCAGGGGGGTGGTTGTCGTCCCTGCCGCGTAGGCGGTTGGGACTAGCAAGCTGAGAACTGAGACGATGCCAACGGCGATCGCGCTTTGTCTCATTCGTTTGGCCATGTCTATCCCGATCTTCTTTGAGGGGGAGTGCTTTGGTCAGGTGAATCTCGGTCACCGTAGCGGAAGTGGTGTGAGTGTGCCACTACTCAAGGTGTGGGGTGCCGCGCCCTCTGGCCGTTGCCTTGGTGCCTGGGTTGGTGCCTGCCTTGGTGCCCTCGTGGGGTG
This sequence comes from Oerskovia sp. NPDC057915, assembly GCF_042887685.1. Taxonomy (NCBI): domain Bacteria; kingdom Bacillati; phylum Actinomycetota; class Actinomycetes; order Micrococcales; family Cellulomonadaceae; genus Oerskovia; species Oerskovia sp. NPDC057915. Next base: position 12,188 of record NZ_JBHVOS010000001.1, read on the forward strand.
CGGGAGGTGGGCGTGGGGGGCCTGGGGGGTGCCGGGGCCCTGGCGGGGGTGGGTGTTCTGGGGGCGTCTGGGGGGCGTTGAGGGGGCTCCTTGCCCAGGGGCCGGCTGGTCGTCGTGTTCAGGGGAGCGGCTGGGGGCCGGTCGCGGTGTCGACGAGGGCACGGCTGGGGCGTCGACCTGGTGCCGGTTCGGGCTCGAGCTCGAACGCGCCAGGGGCTCGCTCGCGGCCGTCGTCGGGGTGGTGTGGGGGTCGAGGGAGTCGGGTGCCGGGTCGACGTCCAGGGGGCGGGCTCGTCGCTCGCGGGGGCCGTGCTCGGCTGCGACGTCGACCCGACCCGGCTCGGGCTCGGGCCGTCGTCGAGCGGGGGCGGGCTCGGTGGTCGTGGTCGACGTCGCGCCGGGGGTCGGCGGGGACGCCATGGGTGCGTCACGAGGGGTCCGCGGCGGGGGTCCGCCCCCTGTTGTGGTAGAGCGATCTAGCCTGCGCTAGCGACCGCCAGCACACGATAGCCACCGCTAGCAAGTTCCTAGCGCGGCGAGCCGGACGCCCCACCCCGCCCGGCCCCGAGACCAGCCCGGTCGTCGGGTCGACGGCGCAGCTCCACCCAGGCGCGCCCCTCATCCCGGCGCGTCCCTCACCACGGCGACGCTCGGTCGCCGCTCATCTCATGACGCGTCGGCTCCCCGGTCGCGCTCGTGCCGTCCGGGGGCGTTGATGGTCCCGAGCATCCCGGCGTCGAGCGGGTCCTGCTCGTCGTCCTCCGCCGGAGCGGCGACCGCTCGTGGTCCTGCGCTGATCTCGTCGATCGCCACGAAGTTCTCGTGGACCGAGGCCAGGAGCTCGGGGGCGCTCACGGCGCTGAGCTGGGGGTCGGCCACGGCGGGGGTCTCGAGGTCCTCGTCGACCACGTTGAGGTCGGCGAAGCGTCGTGCGCTCACGAGGACGCGCGTCTCGAGCGAGGCGACGGTGCGGTTGTAGGACTCGGCGGCGCCCTGGATGGACCGTCCGAGCTTGGCGAGGTGGCTGCCCATGACGGCGAGCCGGCCGTGGAGCTCCTTGCCGAGCGTGAGCACCTGCTGGGCGTTCGCGGCGAGCGCGTCCTGCCGCCAGGCGTACGCAACGGTCCGCAGCAGGGCGATCATGGTCATGGGCGCCGCGATGATGACGTTCTTCGCGACCGCGTACTCGAGGATCGACGGGTCCTGCTCGATCGCGGCCGACAGGAAGGACTCGGCCGGGACGAACATGACGACGAACTCGGGGGCCGGGCTGAACTGGTCCCAGTACCGCTTCCCGGCGAGGTCGTCGATGTGCTTGCGGAAGTGGCGGGCGTGCGCGGCGAGGCGTTCGGCGCGCACGCGGGGGTCGGTGGTCTGCTGGGCGTCGAGGTAGCCGAGGAAGGCGACCTTGGCGTCGACGACGACGTTCTTGCCGCCCGCGAGCCTGATGACCATGTCGGGGCGCAGGGCGCCGTCGTCGGTCGTGACCTGGTCCTGCTCCATGAAGTCGACGTGGGGGATCATGCCTGCGGCCTCGACGACGCGGCGCAGCTGGAGCTCGCCCCACGCCCCGCGGACCTGCGAGGAGCGCAGGGCGGTGACGAGCTGGGACGTCTCGGCGCGCAGCGCCTCGGAGTCGTGGCGCATGCCGCGGACCTGCTCGGTGAGCGTGCCGTGGGCCTCGCGACGTGCCTGCTCGGCGGCGGAGACCTCGGCCTTGACCTGGTCGAGGGCCTTGCTGAGGGGTTCGACGAGCTGCTGCACGGCTTGCTCGCGCTTGGCGAGCTCTGCTTCGCCGACCTGCTGGCTGCGCTTGAAGCGTTCCTCGGCCTGCATGAGGAACTGCTCGGAGCTGGTCGCGAGGGCCTTGCGCGCGAGTGCCTCGAACTGGGCCTCGAGCCGGGCCTGGTCGCCGCGGATCTCCGCGAGGCGCTTCTCGGAGCCGGCGCGCAGGTCCTCGATCGACCGCTCGTGGTTGGCGCGCTCGATGTCGAGGCGTTCGTCCGCGGCGCGCTCGGTGCTCGCGAGCTGGCGCCCGAACGCCTCGCGCTCGGTGCGGAGCTGGCGCTCGAAGCCTTCGCGCTCGGCCGCGAGCCGCTCGGCGAGGCCCGCGCCGCGCGCGGCCTCGTGCTGGGCCTGGGTCAGCAGCCCGGTGAGCCGGCCGATCTCGGCGCGCCCGGAATCGGGGGAGGTGCGGCGCGCGAGCCAGCCCAGGAGTGCTCCCACGAGGAGTCCGACGACGAGCATGAGCCACGGCAGGGCGTTGTCCATGCCCGCACTCTGCCAGGTGACACCCACAGGGTCTGGGGAGCTGCGCCGTCGGGCGCGTCGCTGGGCCTGCGTCGGCGCACGGACGGGTGAATCCGGTTCCCACCTGGAAAGACGTGACAAATCTCCTGGGGGGACGTCGCCCGGCTCCACTAGGTTTGTCCGTATGGCCCACGATCCTGAGCCCCGCGACCAGTTCCCACCCCGTGACGACGCAGCCCCGGCAGCGCCCGGCGCGCAGACCGCAGCGCCCGTGCTCGCTCCCGCGACGCCCGCTCCCTCGACCCGTGCGGCGGGCGCGGCCCCCGCGCTGTCGGTGCGCGGGCTGTGGAAGAGGTTCGGCGAGAAGGTCGCCGTGGCGGGCATCGACCTCGACGTCCCGGCGGGCTCGTTCTACGGGCTCGTCGGCCCCAACGGCGCGGGCAAGACGACCGCGCTGTCGATGGCCACGGGCCTGCTGCGCCCGGACTTCGGCTCGGTCCACGTGCACGGCCTGGACCTGTGGGCGAACCCGCTCGAGGGCAAGCGCCTGCTCGGCATCCTCCCGGACGGCGTGCGCCTGTTCGACCGGCTCACGGGTGCCCAGCTGATCACGTACGCGGGCCTGCTGCGCGGCATGGACCGCGAGACGGTCGCCGAGCGCACCACCGACCTGCTCGAGGCCCTGGGCCTGGCGGCCGACGCGAACACGTTCGTGGTCGACTACTCGGCGGGCATGACCAAGAAGATCGCGCTGGCCTCGGCGCTGATCCACGCCCCGAACCTGCTCGTGCTCGACGAGCCGTTCGAGGCGGTCGACCCGGTCTCCGCGGCGAACATCCGGGAGATCCTCAACGGGTACGTCGCGAGCGGCGGCACGGTCATCGTGTCCTCGCACGTCATGGACCTGGTCCAGCGCATGTGCGACCACGTCGCGGTCATCGCGGGCGGGCACGTGCTCGCTGCGGGCACCGTGGACGAGGTCCGTGCGGGCCAGAGCCTGGAGGACCGCTTCGTCGACCTGGTGGGCGGGCGTCACACCACGGAGGGGCTGTCGTGGTTGCGCACCTCGTAAGGCTCAAGCTCACGCTCCTGCGCAACACGCTCAAGAAGAGCGTGTGGCAGACGGTCGGGCTGGTCCTCGGCATCCTCTACGGGCTGGGCGTCATCTCGATGGCCCTGATCGGCCTCGCGGTCCTGGGCACCACGGCCCCCGAGATGGCGGGCCAGATCATCACGATCGTCGGTGCGGTCGTGGTCCTCGCATGGTGGATCGTGCCGCTGTTCGCGTTCGGCGTGGACGCCACGCTCGACCCGCAGCGCTTCGTGACGTTCGCGGTGCCGCAGCGCCAGCTCTTGGCGGGGCTCGCGGTCGCGGGTCTCGTGGGCATCCCGGGGATCGTGACGTTGGTGGCGTCGGCCGGTACGGCGCTCGCGTGGTGGCGTTCGCCGCTCGCGGCGCTGGCCGCGCTCGTGGGCGCGCTGGTCGCGGTGGCGCTGTGCGTCGTCGGGTCTCGTGCGACGACGACGGCGCTCGCCCCGCTGCTCGACTCGCGGCGCTACCGCGAGGTCCTGTCGATCGCGGCGTTCGTGCCGCTCATGCTCGCGGGGCCGATCATCGGCTGGGCGACGTCGGCGATCGCCCGCGGCCAGGAGGTGCTGCCCGTCATCGCAGACGTCCTGGGGTGGACGCCGTTCGGTGCGCCGTGGGCGGTCGCGTCGGCGGTGTCCGACGGCGCCTGGGGCCTCGCGCTCGCGCGGCTCGGCATCGCGGTGGTCGTCCTGGTCGCCGCGTGGGTCGTGTGGGACCGTGCGCTCGCGAAGGCGCTGGTCGCGCCGCACGGTGGCGCGGCGGCGGGCAAGTCCAAGGGGCTCGGCTGGTTCGGCCGGTTCCCGGCGACGCCCGTGGGCGCCGTGGCGGCGCGCTGCCTGACGTACTGGTTCCGCGACCCGCGCTACTCGGGCTCGATCGCGGTGGTGCCGCTGCTCCCCGTCCTGCTGTGGTTCGTGGGGTCGAGCGTGGGGATCGACGGCGGCGACGGGTTCGTCGAGCTCATGCTCGTGCTGGGCCCGGTCACGGCGTTCACGTTCGGGTTCTCGATCTCGGCCGACGTCGCGTACGACCACACCGCGTTCTGGACGCAGGTGTCGTCGGGTGTGAGCGGGTTCGCCGACCGGGCCGGCCGCGTGGTCGCGGCCGCGGTCATCGGTGTGCCGGTCGTGCTCGCCTTCGCGGTGGGTTCGGTCGCCTTCACGGGCCGTTGGGACCTGCTGGTCGCGACGGTCGGGCTGAGCCTGGGCGTGCTGGGTGCGGGGCTGGGGGTGTCGAGCGTGGTCTCGGCACGGCTGCTCTACCCGGTGCCGAAGCCGGGGGACAGCCCGTTCAAGTCCCCGCAGGGTGCGGCGATGGCGACGCTGGTCGCGCAGATGATCACGATGCTGGTCCTCACGGCGCTGTGCCTGCCGGCCGCGGGGCTCGCGCTCACGAACGTCCTGACGGGTGCTGCGGTCTGGGGCTGGCTCACGCTGGTCGTGGGCGTCGGCCTCGGGGTCGTGTTCCTCGTGGTGGGTATGCGCTGGGGCGGCCGCCTGGTCGACCAGCGGGGCCCGGAGCTCCTCCAGCAGGTCATGAGCTACAAGTAGGCGGCTCCCGCAGCGGCCCGACGGCGCCGCCCGCCCAGGTGGGCCCGTGCACCAGTGCACGTGGCCACCCGGGGCGGGCGGCGCCGTCGGGCCGTCTGCCTGCCTGCCGCCCCCGCGGCGCGAGCGGCGCGCACGGTCGCTCGGCGTAGACTCAGGCCCCGTGGCTCTAACAATCGGCATCGTCGGCCTGCCCAACGTCGGCAAGTCCACCCTCTTCAACGCCCTGACGCGCAACCAGGTCCTCGCCGCGAACTACCCGTTCGCGACGATCGAGCCGAACGTCGGCGTCGTGTCCCTCCCGGACCCGCGGCTGAACAAGCTCGCGGAGATCTTCGGCAGCGAGCGCATCCTGCCCGCGACCGTGTCCTTCGTGGACATCGCGGGCATCGTCAAGGGCGCGAGCGAGGGGGAGGGGCTCGGCAACAAGTTCCTCGCGAACATCCGTGAGGCGGACGCGATCTGCCAGGTGACGCGCGCGTTCGACGACCCCGACGTGATCCGTGTCGAGGGCTCGACGGACTCGGCCGACGACATCGAGACCATCAGCACCGAGCTGATCCTCGCGGACCTCCAGACCCTCGAGAAGGCGCTGCCGCGTCTCGAGAAAGAGGTCAAGATCAAGAAGGGCGACCCCGTCCTGGTCGCCGCGGCCCAGAAGGCGCAGTCGCTGCTCGAGCAGGGGATCACCCTGTTCCAGGGCGCGAAGGCCGCCGGGCTGGACCTGGCCGAGATCGCGAGCCTGCAGCTCATGACGGCCAAGCCGTTCATCTACGTCTTCAACACCGACGACGCGGGGCTCGTGGACGAGGCCCGCAAGGACGAGCTGCGTGCGCTCGTCGCGCCGGCCCAGGCGATCTTCCTGGACGCGAAGTTCGAGTCCGAGCTCGCCGAGCTCGAGCCCGAGGAGGCGGCCGAGATGCTCGCCGAGACGGGCCAGGAGGAGTCGGGCCTCGACCAGCTCGCGCGTGTCGGGTTCGACACGCTGGGCCTGCAGACCTACCTCACGGCCGGGCCCAAGGAGTCGCGCGCCTGGACGATCCGCAAGGGCTGGACCGCACCGCAGGCGGCCGGGGTCATCCACACCGACTTCGAGCGCGGCTTCATCAAGGCCGAGGTCATCTCGTTCGACGACCTCGTCGAGACCGGCTCGGTGGCCGCGGCCCGCGCGGCGGGCAAGGCCCGCATCGAGGGCAAGGACTACGTCATGGTCGACGGCGACGTCGTGGAGTTCCGCTTCAACGTCTGAGCCCTCCGGCCGGGCCCCGGCAGGCCGCTATGAGGTCTGCCACATTCGCCGGATATGGGACGGGTGCTGCCGCATCGTGAGATGCGACCGGCGCCCGTCCTGTGTTTCCGGTCCGTTACGTACCCGTTTCGCCGGGTATCGGAAGGGAAACAGCACCGTACCGGCCAGTATCAACTCGGTAACGATCGGCCGCTCGAAAGGTGCAACCGGGTGAAGTCGCCCATCTTGGTCGGTACCGTTGCCCCAAACCAATGGTGGGTCTCCCGCGAGTGTCGCCGAGCTCCGCGCGCAGTGCTGCTGCGGAGCACGTCGACGGGGAACCCACCATCCCCTTGAGGAGGAACATTGAAGATCTCACGGAAGTCTGCGGCTGTCGCAGCCGTGGCGGCGAGCGCACTGGCGCTCTCCGCGTGCGCCGGTGGGTCCGGCGACGGCAACAGCGACGACGGCGCGGGCATCAACGACAGCGAGAGCGTCAACATCGCGTGGAACCAGCCGTTCTACTCGTACAACGGCAACTCGATGACGGGTAACGCCACGGCGAACAACGTCGTGATCTACCTGATGAAGGGTGGCTTCAACTACTACGACGAGGACCTGAACCTGGTTCAGGACGAGTCGTACGGCACCTACGAGAAGGTCTCCGACGACCCGCTGACGATCAAGTACACCTACGCGGACACCGCCGGCTGGTCCGACGACGTCGCGGCAGGCCCCGCGGACCTCCTGCTCGAGTGGGCTGCTCAGAACGGCAAGTTCAACACCGTCGAGCCGATCCTGGACGACGAGACCGGTGAGGTCACGAACCAGGCCGAGGTCGACGCAGGTGTCTACTTCGACGCCGCGTCGCCCGCCGTCGCGCTCATCACCGAGACGCCCGTCATCGAGGACAACTCGATCACGATGACGTACTCCAAGCCCTTTGCCGACTGGGAGACCGCGATCTCCCCGAACCTCCCGGCTCACGTCGTGGGCCAGCGCGCGCTCGGCATCGAGGACGCGACCGAGGCGAGCGACGCCGTCGTCAAGGCCATCCAGGACAACGACACCGCGAGCCTGCAGAAGATCGCCAAGGTGTGGAGCACGGACTTCAACTACGCCGAGCTGCCCGACGACGCGAACCTCTACCTCTCGAGCGGCGCGTACGTCATGACGGACTTCGTCAAGGACCAGTACGTCACGCTGAAGGCCAACGAGAAGTACAAGGGCGACCGCAAGGCCGGCATCGACCAGGTCACCATCCGCTACAACGGCGACCCGATGGGCCAGGTCCAGGCGCTGCAGAACGGTGAGGTCGACCTCATCAACCCGCAGTCCACGGCCGACATCCTCTCGGCCGTCAGCGCGCTCGACGGCGTCACGGTCGAGTCCGCGACCGAGGGCACGTACGAGCACGTCGACCTGCAGTTCGCCAACGGTGGACCGTTCGACCCGGCTAACTACGGCGGCGACGCCGAGAAGGCCAAGAAGGTCCGCCAGGCGTTCCTCAAGACGATCCCGCGTCAGCAGATCGTCGACAACCTGATCAAGCCGCTGAACCCGGACGCCGAGATCCGCAACTCGTACACCCAGGTTCCCGGCTCGCCCGCGTACGACTCCATCGTCGAGGCGAACGGTCAGTCGCAGTACGACGAGGTCGACATCGAGGGCGCCAAGGCGCTCCTGGCCGAGGCCGGCGTCACGTCGCCCGTCTCCGTCCGCCTGCTGTTCGACCCCAACAACACGCGTCGTGTCAACCAGGCGCAGCTCATCACCGAGTCGGCCGCTCTCGCCGGCTTCACGGTCGCCCCGTACCAGGTCCAGACCGACTGGGGTACGGACCTGAGCAACGCGACGTCGTTCTACGACGCGGCGCTCTTCGGGTGGCAGTCCACCTCGACCGCCGTGACGGAGTCGGACGCGAACTACCGCACCGGCGCGACGAACAACTTCTACGGGTACTCCAACGCTGAGGTCGACGGGCTGTTCGACCAGCTCCAGGTCGAGACGGACCCGGCCGAGCAGACCCGCATCCTCGGTGAGGTCGAGAAGCACCTCGTCGACGACGCGTTCGGCGTGACCATCTTCCAATTCCCGGGCGTCACCGCCTGGAACGAGTCCAAGATCTCGGGCGTCAAGCCGCTCACGATCGCCCCGGGCATCTTCTACGGCTACTGGGACTGGAAGACCGGCAACGCCGAGGCCAGCAAGTAGTACCGACTCCGTCAGGCGAGACGTATCGCTCGCGGGGAGGGATGTGAGTCCCTCCCCGCGAGCGCGTAGGATCTCCTCGGTCGGAGACGACGAGAGGGCGCCGGAAGCACCCATCCGGCGCCCTCGCGCGTGCCTGCACATGCCGGCCAGAACTTCCCGCCGTGCATCAGCTGCCGGACCGCGGAATAGAATGACTCGCTGATCGCGAGTCCTCAGTCGTCTGCGAGGTTTACCCCAACGTGTTGACGTTCATTACGCGCCGCCTTCTGGCCGGCATAGCCACGCTGTTCGTGGCCATCTTCCTGATGTACCTCCTGGTCGATCTCGCGATCGACCCCCTTGCCGACCTGCGTGAGTACAAGGGTGCGGACAAGGCGGCGCGCATCGCCGCGCGCGAGGACATGCTCAACCTCGACACGAACGTCGTGGTGCGGTTCTTCCAGTGGCTCGGCCACGCGTTCCAGGGGGACTTCGGCGTCGCCTGGCGTTCCGGCCAGGAGGTCGGGACCCTGGTGTCGCACGCGATCGGCTCGACCCTGCAGCTCGTGACGGCCGCCACGGTCCTGTCGCTGATCCTCGGTGTCTCGGTCGGTATCGTCAGCGCCCTGCGCCAGTACGCGACGTTCGACTACCTGATCATCTTCCTGTCCTTCCTGCTGTACTCGCTGCCCTCCTTCTGGGTCGCCGTGCTGCTCAAGCAGTGGGGGGCGATCGGCTTCAACGACTTCCTCCAGGACCCGGCGCTCTCGATCCCGGTGCTGATCGGTGTCGCTGCGCTCACGGGTCTGCTGTGGGTGCTCGCGATCGGCGGCTCGGTCAAGCGCAGGGTGCAGACCTTCGGTCTCGCCTTCGCGGCCACGCTCGGTGTGATGCTCTACGTCCAGCTCACCGACTGGTGGTCCGAGCCGCAGCTGGGCCCGATCCTGATCGCGATCACCGGAGTCGGCTTCGCGTTCGCCCTGACGGCGCTCTCCGCGGGTCTGCGCAACCGTCGCGCGCTGTACACGGCGCTCGCGACCGTGGCCATCGGCGTCGCTCTCTACTACCCGCTCCAGGGCTTCTTCACGTCGGTCACCCCGAGCCACCTCATGATGTTCGGCCTCGCGCTGGTCGCGATCGGCGTGGGCGTCCTGGTCGGCTACCTGTTCCGCGGACCCGACTGGGGTGTCTCCGCGCGGACCGGCGGCATCACGGCGTTCGTGGTCGCCGCCATGATCTACGTCGACCGCGTCATGCAGGTCTGGCCCGCGTACGTCAACTCGAACGCGATCAACGGCCGCCCCATCGCGACCTTCGGTGACCGGACCCCGAATCTCGGCGGCAACTACTGGGTGCAGGTCCTCGACCAGTACACCCACCTGCTGCTGCCGACCCTGACGCTGATCCTGGTCGCGTTCGCGGGGTACACGCGCTACTCGCGCTCGAGCATGCTCGAGGTCATGAGCCAGGACTACATCCGCACGGCTCGTGCCAAGGGTCTGAGCGAGCGCACGGTCATCATGCGCCACGGCTTCCGCAACTCGCTGATCCCGCTCGCGACGATCGTCCCGATCGACGTCATCACCCTCATCGGTGGTGCGGTCGTCACCGAGCGGATCTTCAACCGGCCGGGTATGGGCGCGCTCTTCCTCAACTCGCTCCAGGAGGCCGAGATCGAGCCGGTCATGGCCTACCTCCTGATCACCGCTGCGCTCGCGATCATCGCCAACATCGTGGCGGACCTGATCTACGCTGCCCTCGACCCACGAATTCGGGTGAACGCATGAGTACCCCTCAGAACCCCCAGAACGGCGACGACTCGGTCACCATCGAGAACGCGATCGAGCTGAAGGACGTCGAAGGTCTGTCCCAGGGGCAGATCGTCCGCAGCCGGTTCTTCCGGCACAAGGGCGCCATGGTCGGTCTCGCCGTCCTGATCCTCGTCGTGCTGCTCGCCTTCACCTCGGTGGGCTTCGGCCCGGTGCCGGGCTGGTGGCCGCAGGGTGCGGGGTCGGGCAAGGTCATCAACGCGGGCGGAGCGCCCACGCTGAGCATGCCCACCTGGCTCGGCGGCTCCGGCTTCGCCATCGGCGAGCACCCGTTCGGTCAGGACGAGAACGGGCACGACATGTTCTACTACGTCATGAAGGGCACCCAGACCTCGCTCGGGGTCATGTTCATCATCGGCACGATCGCCTGCGTGCTCGGTGTCCTGATCGGCTCGCTCTCGGGCTTCTTCCGTGGTCGCACGGACGGCATGCTGATGCGTTTCACGGACCTCGTCATCACGGTCCCCACCATCGTGATCGGTGCCGTCATCGGCAAGATGGCCGGCTCCCTGAGCGCGGCGATCTTCGGTGCGGCGCTCGGCCTGATCCTGTGGCCGAGCCTGGCCCGACTGGTGCGCGGTGAGTTCCTGAGCCTGCGCGAGCGCGAGTTCGTCGACGCCGCACGGGTCGCCGGGGCGTCCAACACCCGCATCATCTTCAAGCACATCCTGCCGAACGCGATCGGTGTCATCATCGTCGCGACGACGCTGCTCATGAGCTCGGCGATCCTGCTCGAGACCGCGCTGAGCTACCTGGGTTTCGGGATCGTGGCCCCCGACATCTCGCTCGGTCAGCTCATCAGCCAGTACCAGTCGTCGTTCGCGACGCGTCCCTGGCTGTTCTGGTGGCCCGGTCTGTTCATCGTCGTGATCGCGCTCTGCATCAACTTCATCGGTGACGGCCTCCGCGACGCGTTCGACCCGCGTCAGAAGCGGATCCCCTCGCAGAAGAAGATGGACCGCGCCGCCGGCGCCTCGCGCGAGACCACGGTCCCGCTGCAGGGCCAGGGCGGCCAGGCGGGCATGGCCATCGGCGGCGGGAGCTGACATGACCGGCCTCACGTCACCGGTACCGACGACGCTCCTCGGAGCGCCGTCGGTACCGGTGGCGTGCTCAGCCGAGCTGTGGTGCGAGCACCCCGAGCGCCGTGAGCACCACGAGGCCCGCGAGGGTCGCGACGTGCCACGTCGCGCGCGGCGTCAGCCCGTGGTCGTCGCCGTCGAGGTGGCCCGCGGCGCGGAGAGCCTCGTAGCGTTCGCCGATCACCAGCGCCACCGCGTCGGCGTTTGCACCGCTGACCAGCCGGTCACCGACCATGCCCTTGGCGGGGTCCACCGTGCGGGGGTTGCGCAGCCTCGCCACGGAGCCGCTGCTGGCGGGTGCGGCCCACGCCGTGAAGGTGCCGCTCGTCGTCGTCACCTTGAGCGCGAGGTGCGAGTCCACGCTCGTGAAGGTGGGCCATGGGACGTGAACCGTGCGCAGCACGTTGCGCAGCACGATCTCGCCGTCGCTCACCTGGACCTCGGGGTACCAGAAGAGCGCCCAGACGACCAGCACCGCGAGCAGCGGCCACGCGCCGTAGCGCAGTACTTCTTCGACGCCCCCCGACGTCGCGAGGCTGACCAGGGTGACGAGCGCGACCAGCGCCGCGGCACCGGTCAGTATCCGGCCGTACGTCGACCTGAAAACGTGTGTGGGTCCCATGGGCCCATACTCCCAGAGATGCAGACATCGACCGGAGCGCTGACCAGCGCCGACGTCCGTCGCATACAGGAAGGATCCTGATACCTGTGGCAATCGAGACAGCACCCCAGGCGGCACCGGCGCCCACCGGCGAACCCGTGCTGACCGTCCGTGACCTCGGCGTCGACTTCTACGTCGACGGCGAGTGGTTCCCCGCTGCGTCCGGCGTCAGCTACGACGTCCACCCGGGCGAGGTGCTCGCGATCGTGGGCGAGTCCGGCTCGGGCAAGACGCAGTCGTCGATGTCGCTCATCGGTCTGCTCCCGCCCAACGGTCGGGCGACCGGCAGCGCGAAGCTGGGCGACCGTGAGCTCATCGGGATGTCCACGAGCAAGCTCCGCCACATCCGTGGCAAGGAGATCTCGGTGATCTTCCAGGAGCCCATGACGGCGCTCAACCCGGTGTACACCGTCGGTTTCCAGATCGTCGAGACGCTGCGCACGCACTTCGACATGGGTCCCAAGGACGCCAAGAAGCGCGCGATCGAGCTGCTGACGCTCGTGGAGATCCCCGACCCGGCGCGCCGGTTCGACTCCTACCCGCACCAGCTCTCGGGTGGTCAGCGCCAGCGCGCGATGATCGCGCAGGCGCTGGCGTGCGACCCGCGCCTCCTGATCGCCGACGAGCCGACCACGGCCCTCGACGTCACGGTCCAGGCCGAGATCCTCAAGCTCATGCGCGACCTGCGTCACCGCATCGACTCGGGCATCATCCTCATCACCCACGACATGGGCGTCGTCGCCGACATGGCGGACCGCATCCTCGTCATGAAGAACGGCCTGGTCGTGGAGGAGGGGACGGCGGCGCAGATCTTCTCCTCGCCCCAGCACCCCTACACGCAGCGCCTGCTGGACGCGGTCCCGCACCTGGGCACCGCGCGTGCCGAGGTCGTCGAGCCCGTGCAGCCCGTCGTCGACCAGCGCCCGGTCGTGCTCGAGGCCAAGGACATGGTCATCGAGTACCCGGGCCGTGGTCGGGCGCCGGGCTTCCGCGCCGTCGACCAGGTCAACCTGACGATCCGCCAGGGCGAGGTCGTCGGTCTGGTGGGTGAGTCCGGGTCGGGCAAGACGACGATCGGTCGCGCAGTGGTGGGCCTGCTGCCCGTCACGGGTGGCGAGCTGACGATCGTCGGCCAGAACATGGTCGGTGCACGCTCGCGCGACCTGCGTCCGTTGCGCAACCAGGTCGGGATCGTCTTCCAGGACCCGGGCTCGTCGCTCAACCCGCGCCTGCCGATCGGTGAGTCGATCGGGGAGCCCCTCATGCTCCACAAGGGCATCAAGGGCAAGGCGTTGAGCAACGAGGTCGAGCGTCTGCTCGACCAGGTCGAGCTGCCGCGTGCGATGCGCAACCGCTACCCGCACGAGCTCTCGGGTGGTCAGCGTCAGCGCGTGGGCATCGCCCGGGCGCTCTCGCTCGAGCCGAAGCTCCTGGTCGCGGACGAGCCCACCTCGGCCCTCGACGTGTCGGTCCAGGCCAAGGTCCTCGACCTGTTCCAGGACCTGCAGCGCGAGCACGGCTTCGCGTGCCTGTTCATCTCGCACGACCTGGCGGTCGTCGAGATCCTGTCCGACCGGATCGCGGTGATGCACCACGGCAAGCTGGTCGAGGTCGGGGACACGGCGCAGGTCGTCAACTCCCCGCGGGACGACTACACGCGTCGCCTGCTCGCCGCGGTGCCCGTCCCGGACCCGGAGCAGCAGCGCGTGCGCCGCGAGGCGCGCGACCTCCTGCTCGTCAACGAGGCGAAGGACATCGCCCAGGACGAGGCGAGCGAGGTCGACCAGCTCCTGCGTTCGCAGGCGGACCGCCGCGAGAACATCGAGGGCGACCGCATCCCGCAGCAGCCCTGACCTCGCACAGCACGGGTGAGATGCCCGACGACGGCACGCGCCGTCGTCGGGCATCTTGCGTTCTCGGAGGGGCGAGGGCGGGGTGTGACGGAGCACCCTCTCCACCCACTGGCTCGCACCCGGTAAGATAGCCGTGCCCGGACGACGGCGCGCGCGTGCTCTGCGCGGGCGGCGCCCGTCCGCCGGCCACCAGCTCCGGGGCGGAATCCTCCGTCGCTCGCTCCTCTCCCGAAATGAGTTCTGTATGTCTGTGCGCTCTGACCTGCGCAACGTGGCGATCGTCGCCCACGTCGACCACGGCAAGACGACCCTCGTCGACGCGATGCTGCACCAGTCCGGCGCCTTCGGCGCTCACGCGCACGTCGACGAGCGGGCCATGGACTCCGGTGACCTGGAGCGCGAGAAGGGCATCACGATCCTCGCGAAGAACACCGCCGTGCACTACGCCGGCCCGGCGGCCGTCGAGGCGGGGCACCCGGAGGGCATCACGATCAACGTGATCGACACCCCGGGCCACGCCGACTTCGGTGGTGAGGTCGAGCGCGGCCTGTCCATGGTCGACGGTGTCGTGCTCCTCGTCGACGCGTCGGAGGGCCCGCTGCCCCAGACGCGCTTCGTGCTGCGCAAGGCGCTCGTCGCCAAGCTCCCCGTGATCCTCGTGGTCAACAAGACCGACCGCCCCGACTCGCGCATCGAGGAGGTCGTCGCCGAGGCGACCGACCTGCTCCTGGGTCTGGCGAGCGACCTCGCGGACGAGGTCCCGGACCTCGACCTCGACGCGATCCTCGACATGCCCGTCGTCTACGCCGCGGCCAAGGTCGGGCGTGCCTCGACCGAGCAGCCCGCGGACGGCTCGGTTCCCGACAGCGAGAACCTCGAGCCCCTGTTCAAGGTCATCCTCGAGAAGATCCCGGCCCCCACCTTCGAGGAGGGCGCGCCGCTCCAGGCTCACGTCACGAACCTCGACGCGTCGCCGTTCCTCGGTCGCCTCGCGCTCCTGCGCATCTTCAACGGCACCATCCACAAGGGCCAGACCGTGGCGTGGGCGCGTGCCGACGGCACCATGCAGAACGTCAAGATCACCGAGCTGCTCGAGACCAAGGCGCTCACCCGTGTGCCCACCGACTCCGCGGGCCCGGGCGAGATCGTCGCGGTCGCCGGCATCGAGGACATCACCATCGGTGAGACCCTCACGGACCCCGACGACCCGCGTCCGCTGCCGCTCATCACGGTCGACGACCCCGCGATCTCGATGACGATCGGTATCAACACCTCCCCGCTCGCGGGCAAGGGCGGCAAGGGCCACAAGGTCACGGCCCGCCAGGTCAAGGACCGCCTCGACAAGGAGCTCATCGGCAACGTGTCGCTGCGCGTCCTGCCGACCGAGCGCCCCGACGCCTGGGAGGTCCAGGGCCGTGGTGAGCTCGCGCTGGCCATCCTCGTCGAGCAGATGCGTCGCGAGGGCTTCGAGCTGACCGTGGGCAAGCCCCAGGTCGTCACCAAGCTGGTCGACGGCAAGCGCCACGAGCCCATGGAGCGCATGACGATCGACGTGCCCGAGGAGTACCTGGGCAACGTCACGCAGCTCCTCGCGCAGCGCAAGGGCCGCATGGAGACCATGTCGAACCACGGCACGGGCTGGGTCCGCATGGAGTTCGTCGTCCCGGCGCGTGGGCTCATCGGCTTCCGTACCCGCTTCCTCACCGACACGCGCGGCACGGGCATCGCGTCCTCGATCGCCGAGGGCTACGAGCCGTGGGCCGGCCCCATCGAGACCCGCGTCAACGGTTCGCTCGTCGCGGACCGTGCCGGTGTCGTGACGCCGTTCGCGATGATCAACCTGCAGGAGCGCGGCTCCTTCTTCGTCGACCCCACGCAGGAGGTCTACGAGGGCATGATCGTCGGCGAGAACTCGCGCAACGAGGACATGGACGTCAACATCACGAAGGAGAAGAAGCTCACGAACATGCGTGCAGCGTCTTCCGACACCTTCGAGAACCTCACGCCCCCGAAGCACCTGACGCTCGAGGAGTCGCTCGAGTTCGCCCGCGAAGACGAGTGCGTCGAGGTCACCCCCGAGGTCGTGCGCATCCGCAAGGTCATCCTCGACCAGACCGAGCGCGCCCGCGCGTTCTCCCGCGCGAAGAAGTCCTGACCTCGTCAGGACGGCACCACCGCTGAGCGTGCAGCCCGTGCCGCCGGTCCTCGTGACCGGCGGTGCGGGCTCCGCACTACCCGCCCCCCTGGAGGACGTATGAGGTCCGAGCCGGTCCGGCCCCGCGGTGGGCTGCTCGCGGTGCACGCCCATCCCGACGACGAGACCCTCGCGACCGGCGCGCTGCTGGCGACGTGGGCTGCGTCGGGCGAGCCCGTGACGCTCGTGACGTGCACGCGGGGTGAGCAGGGCGAGGTGATCGGCCCGGAGCTCGCGCACCTCGAGGGTGACGGTCCGGCCCTCGCTGCACACCGTGAGGGAGAGCTTGCGCGTGCCCTGACGAGCCTGGGGGTATCCGACCACCTGTTCCTCGACCAGGTCGAGCCCGACGAGAGCGCCGCGGACGAGGGGCGCGCAACCGTCGCCTACCGGGACTCGGGCATGGCGTGGGCCGCGCCGGGCATCGCACGGGCGGCAGCGGAGGCCGACCTCCCGGACGGCGCGCTCGTCGGGGTCCCGCTCGACGAGGCCGCACACCGCCTCGCGCGGGTCCTGCGCGAGCGGCGGCCCCGCGTCGTCGTGACGTACGAGCCGTCGGGGGGCTACGGGCACCCTGACCACGTCCGGGCGCACGAGATCACCGTCCGGGCGATCGCGCTCGCCGTCCGCGGGGAGCAGAACCCAGTGCTCGACGGCGTCGCGCCGGACGGCGAGCGGGGGCCGGAGGGCGAGCAGTTGCCGGAGGGCGAGGCGGGGGAGCGGGGACCTGAGCTGTGGCAGTCCGTCGTGCCGACCGCGGTGGCGCGGGCCGCTCGTCGCGAGCTGGCCGACCTGCCGGGAGTGCGCACCCTGTTGGCCGAGCATCCCGACCTCACCCTGCCGGACCCGCAGGAGGACCTGCCTCCCGTGGCGAAGGACGACCTCGCGGACGTCGTGGTCGTCGAGGTGGCGCCCGTGCTCGACGCAGTGGTCGGAGCATTGCGCGCGCACGCGACCCAGGTCCAGCACGTCGGGACCGGGCCGGCGGGAGCCTGGGGCGTCGCGGCGCCGTCCGAGGCGTCCGGTGGAGTGCTCGGGTGGTACGCGTTGAGCAACGACGTCCTCGCCGCCCTTCCTTCACGCGAGTTCTACAGCGTGACCCCGGAGTCTGCGGGACCTCCCCGCAGGTTCACGGGAAATGATCAGACAGGACCAGTAGCGTGGACACAGTGAAGAAGACCCGGGCCCGCACGATCGGGCGTGCGCTGCTGTGCGTGGTGCTCGGCCTCGTGGTGGGCGCCGTCGGCACCGTGATGCACCGTGTCGTGGTGACGGACCACCTGCTGCCCGTCGGGATCGTCGTGGCGCTGCTCGCGGTTCTCGCCGGGGGAGTGCTCGCGCGCGCGTGGACCGGTTGGGCGGGGGTCGTCGGCTACGCGATCGGCTGGGTCGTGGCGGTGCAGGTTCTCGCTTCCGAGGGCCCGGGCGGCGACCTGCTGGTACCGAACCAGACCGTCGGGCTCGTATGGGTCTACGGCGGGATGGCCGTCGTCGCGGTCATCGCCTTCCTGCCGTCGTCGTGGTTCAGCGACCAGCCGCTGCGGTCGGGTGCTGCGAGCCACCCGGCGGCGCAGATCGTCACCGGATCTTCACGCCGGACAACGACCGGACAGATCGGTACGGACGCATAGAATTGCCCCCCGCGGGCAGTCCGCACCACCCTCCTTCGTCGCGGCCTTCGCCGCGCGCCAGAACCGTCACGGAGACAGTCGATGGGCCACCCGACCGAGCGTGAGAACGCGCAGGAACCGAGCACGAACGACGAGGTGTCGACCCCGGAGCAGCCGACCGACGGCGTTCCTCCCGAGAGCACCGAGCCCGGAGCCCCGGAGGAGCCGTCCACGGCAGCACCCGAGGCCGGTGCGGACCGCACCGGCACGACCGACGCCGCGGGGACCGAGGCTGCGCCGACCGAGGCTGCGGCGACCGACGACGCGCCGCTACCGGCCGACGAGGCGACCCCTGTGGTCGCGACTCCCGTTCCGAGCGAGGTGACGCCGGAGGCTGAGACCGTGGCGCCGGCCGAGCGTGACGTGCCGGTCGCGCCCGTGGTGCCGACCAGGCCTGCCGACCCGGTCGTGCCGGACACCGTCGCGACCCCGGCGACCCCGGCGACCCCCGCGACGCCGGCGACCCCCGCGACGCCGGCGACCCCCGCGACGCCGACGGACCCGGCTGACCCGGCGACGCCGACGGTCGAGCCGGTCGAGCCTCGTCGCCCCAGCTTCGATGACGACGACGACGTGCCGTACTCACCGCGGGTCTTCGCCTTCGAGGAGCCGGTCGCCGTCCCGGTCGTTCCTCAGACGCCGCCTGCGCCGGTCTCTGCCAGCCCCGACGCACCGGTGGAGCGGACCGCGGTCCAGCCCGCGCCCACCGAGACGCCTGCCGTGCCCGCGTCCGCGCCCGCGGTCCCTGTCACGCCGCCGACCTCCGCCGTGCACGTCGAGCCCGGTGGGGACGTCCACCCCGCCGCGGACGCCCAGGCCACGCAGGTCATGCCCCCCGTCGAGACGTCTGCCGTGCCGGCGGACCCGACGCCTCCCGTCTCGCCCTTCGCCCCGGCGACGTCGGCGTGGACCAGTGCTGCGACGTCGGGCGCTGCGACGACCGCCGGCCCGGCGGCAGCCGCGGGACCCGCCCGGCCCTCGATCGCGTCGGCGTTCACCCCGGTCGGTGCTCCCGAGGCGGCGCCGGGCGCCCCGACCGACGGCGGGTCGCCGCTCGACGGGATCTCCGGCGACAAGGCACCCAGCCGTCTGCCCAAGGTGGCGCTGTGGGCGGGGATCGGGGTCGTCGTGCTCGGCGGCCTCTACACCGGGGCGCAGTGGTTCTACTCCGACAAGGTCCCGCCGGAGACCACCGTCGCGGGGGTGTCCGTGGGAGGTCTCGACGCGAAGGCGGCCACGGCTGCGCTCGAGAAGGGGCTCGGCGGACGCGCTGCCGAGCCGATCACGCTCCAGGCGGGCACCTCGACGACGACGCTCGACCCGGCCACGGCCGGGCTCGCGTTCGACGCGCAGGCGACGGTCGACGAGCTCACGTCGTTCTCGATGAGTCCCGTCCAGCTCTGGAAGCACGTCTTCGGGGGCACGGACGAGGAGCCGGTGACGACCGTCGACGACAAGAAGCTCGAGGCCCAGGTCACCGAGCTCAAGGCGCGCCTCGCGCTCGAGCCGGTCGACGGCAACGTCGTGTTCGCGGACGGGCAGCCCGTGGCGACGCAGGCGCAGGACGGCGCCGAGATCGTCGAGGACGAGTCGATCGACATCATCAGCACCTCGTGGCTCACGGGTCCTGACCCCCTCGACCTCCCGACGACCCCGGAAGCTCCTGCCGTCACGCAGGAGGAGACGGACGCGGCGCTCGCTCTGGCGCAGAGCGTCGTCTCGGCCCCCGTCACGGTCGCGGTCGGCGGTCAGCAGGCCGAGCTCTCGCCCGACGTCCTCGCGTCCGCGGCTGCCTTCAACCCGACGGACGGCGCGCTCCAGCTCACCTTCGACGGCCCGACGCTGCTCGAGGCCGTCGTCGCGGGGACCGACGACCTGCTCGACGAGGCCGCGGACGCGAAGTTCGTCTTCGTCGACGGAGCACCCGTCATCCAGGGCGGCGAGCCGGGCACCACGATCGATCCGGTCGCGCTGAGCGCCGCGGTCACGACGGCCGCCGTCGGCACCGAGCGGACCGCGACCGTCGAGCTCACGCAGTCGGACCCCGCCGAGTCGGTCGCGGCGCTCGAGGCGCTCGGCGTCAAGGAGAAGATCTCCGAGTTCTCCACTAACCTGACGAGCGACGCGCAGCGCACCGAGAACCTGAGGGTCGGGGCGAGCAAGGTCAACGGCACCCTGGTCAAGCCGGGCGAGACGTTCTCCCTCACGGACACGCTGTCCCCGATCACGGCGGCCGGCGGCTACTACTCCGCCGGCATCGTGCAGGACGGCAAGCACGTCGAGGGCATCGGTGGCGGTCTGTCGCAGATGGCCACGACGACCTACAACGCCGGCTTCTACGCCGGGCTGGAGGACGTCGAGCACCGTCAGCACAGCTACTGGTTCAGCCGGTACCCGGCCGGTCGTGAGGCGACGATCTTCGTCGGCTCGATCGACATGAAGTTCAAGAACAACACGCCCTACGGTGTGCTCATGCAGTCCTGGATCGGCGGGGGGCAGCTTCACGTCGCGATCTGGAGCACGAAGTACTGGACCGTGGAGGAGTCCTCGAGCGGCAAGCAGAACGTGGTCGAGCCGACCACGGTGACGCACTCGGGTCCGGACTGCGTGCCCCAGGCCAAGGGCAACGCGGGCTTCTCGATCACGACGTACCGCAAGCTCCTCCTCGAGGGGAAGGTCGTCAAGGAGGAGTCGGACCGGTGGACGTACAAGCCGGACAACCAGGTCGTCTGCGGGCCCTGAGGTCGCACTGACGGTCCTGCGCCGGTACGCGCCGGGGCGGGGTGAGCGGGTCGAGACCGACGGGTCTCGGCCCGCTCCGTCGTCTCGGGGCGGGGGAGGTGGGCGGGCGGGCCCTTGCGTCTCAAGGTGGCTCACGCCCCGGTCGTCCTGGGACCCCGCCGCTAGACTGCTCGTCGGACGCTGACAGGCGCCGCGCACGCGCGGCCACCGCGAGAGGCAGGGCGAGGACACTCGATGCTCGGACGTAGTGAACGCGAGTCGGGGGCCCACGCACGGCTCGCCGCACAGATCGCGAAGTGGCACGGCGCGGACGGGTGGCCTGCGGGCACGGGGGCCGACGACCTGCTGGACCTGGGGTCCACCTCGACGACGCTCGCGACCGTCGCGAGCATCGACGACCTGGCCGCGGTCGTGCACATCGGCCATCCGGCGCAGCCGTCCCACGACCTCGAGCGTGCGCTGCTGGCGGCGGCGCCGTCGCTGCTCATCACGTCGTCGGTCGCGGTTCCCGCGCAGTGGGTGTGGGTGGGCCGCCCGGGCCAGTCCACGGGGAGCGTCGTCGTCGACGAGGCCGGCATGCGTGACTGCCGGCACGTCCTGCGGACGCTCGGGGCGAACCCCCGCCTGGTCCCGTCGCGGACCGCGCTCGACGAGAGGGTCGCCCTGGCAGGTCCGAGCGGCACGCTCGTCGTGGAGCGCTCGGAGATCCCCGCCGGGTGGGAGGAGATCCCCGGCAGCGCTCGCCTGAGCGAGGGGGCGCCGATCTGGTACGGACTGGTCGAGGCCCGCCGCCCTGCTCCGGAGTTCGCGGGAGAGGCGCAGGTCTGGTTCGCGTTCGGCCCGCGCGACGACCACCGCGGCTCGCTCCAGCAGACCTTGTCGGTCGTCGCGGAGAGCGGGATCGACATGCAGCACCTGCGCAGCCACCGCTCGTCCGCTGGTCCGCACATCTTCTTCTCCTCCTTCTCGTGCCCCGACGACTCGGTGCTGACGGGGCTCATCGCCGAGCTTTCCTCGCGCGACGTCGCCCACCGGGTGCTCGCGGTCCTCCCGGGCCGGGAGTTCGTCCCCGGACCCGACGCCCTGGCACCGCAGTGGGCACCGGGGCGCGTGGGCGCGTGACCAGGGTCGCCTACCTCGGACCGGAGGGGACGTTCACGCACCAGGCGGCGGTCCGGTGGGCGCGCGCGCAGGTTTCCGGCGGGACGGGCCCGACGTCGTCGCTCGCCCCGGGCGTCGAGGGCGCGGACGGCGGTGCGGACGTCGAGCTCGTCCCGGCCCTGACCGTGACCGACGTCTACGCGGGCGTCGCCTCGGGAGAGATCGACCACGGCATCGTCGCGATCGAGAACTCGGTCGAGGGGTACGTGGTCCCTTCGCTCGACGCGATCGTGGGGAGCGAGGACGTCGTGGCGATCGACGAGGTGGTCCTGGAGATCACGTTCGACGCGTTCGTCCGCCCGGGTCACGGCGAGCTGACCGAGGTCACCGCACACCCGCACGGCCTGGCCCAGTGCCAGGACTTCGTGGTCCGGTCGGGGGCCGCCCCCGTCCCCTCGTCGTCGAACGCGGCGGCGTGCCGTGACGCGACCGAGCACCAGATCGCGATCGGCCCCGCCATCTGTGGCGAGCTGTACGGGCTCGACCTGCTCGAGGCCGGGGTCGAGGACTTCCGGGGCGCACGGACGAGGTTCCTGACGATCGTCCGACGCGACCGGGCGCAGGTCGCGCTCGCCGCCGCCCGGGCCGGCGGGGGCGACGACCAGTGGCGCACCATGCTCGCGCTGACGCCGCACGTCACGGGCCCCGGGGTCCTGGCGAGGATCACCCGGGCGTTCGGTGCGGGGGGCGTGAACCTGTCGAGCCTCATCACCCGCCCGCTCAAGGCGCTCGAGGGCAAGTACGTGTTCGTCCTGACGGTCGACGCCGCGCCCTGGGAGCCCGCCGTGCGCGAGGTTCTCGACGGGCTGCTCGCGGCAGGAGACTCGGTCAAGACGCTGGGAGTCTTCCCGGCACGAGGTGAGCTCGACGAGGCGCTCTCCTCCGACCACGTCCCCGTGGGGTCGGTCCGGGCCGGCGCCCCGGCCGACGAGCTCGACAGGGGCCTGCTGTGGGCGTGAGGCGAGACGCGGACGCGCACCGCGAGGGCCCCCGGACGGTCGCCGTCCTGGGGCTCGGGCTCATCGGCGGTTCGCTGGCCCGACGTCTGGCACGTGAGGGCGTGACCGTCACGGGGTACGACGCCTCGGCCCAGACGCGGACGCAGGCCGCGGAGGCCGGGATCCGGGTGGCCGAGGACGTCGAGTCGCTGTGCGCCTCGGCCCCCGACGTCCTGGTCCTCGCGGTCCCGCTGCGGGCCATGCGCCCCGTGGCCACCGAGGTCGCCCGGCACCTGCCCGCGTCGACCGTCGTCACAGACGTCGGGTCCGTCAAGGGGCCGGTGCGTGAGGTCCTGCAGGGGTGCGGCCTGGGGGACCGGTACGTCGGCGCTCACCCCATGGCGGGGACCGAGGCGTCCGGGTTCGCCGCCTCGTCGGCGGAGCTGCTCGACGCCGCTCGGTGGGCCGTCACGGTCACCGACAGGACTCGCCCCGAACCTCTCGCGACGGTGCTCTCGCTCGTGACGGGTGCCGCGGGCGGTCGTGCATTCGTGCTGACCGACGACGTGCACGACGAGGCCGCAGCGCTCATCAGCCACGTCCCGCACGCGTTCGCGATCGAGATGCTCAACCTCGTGTCGGCCGCCCCGGTCCGTGGGATGGCGCTGGCGCTGGCCGCGGGGAGCTTCCGCGACGGGACCCGGGTGGGTCGGACGGACCCGCGCCGGACCGAGGCCATGCTCACCGAGAACGCGGGCTGGGTCGCGCCGGCGCTCCGGCTCGCGGCGCGCGACCTCGAGGCGCTCGCGACGGCGCTGGAGGCGAACGCCGCCACGACGGACTTCTTCGACCGGGCCGACGACGTCCGGGCGACGTGGCAGCCCCAGGGAGCGGCCACCGCCGACACCGATGCCGCCGACGCCGACGCCGGCGGCGCAGGTGCCGGCGGCGCGGAGCGGTTGTCGGTCGACCTGGAGGAACCCGGGTGGTCCGCCGAGCTCGTCGAGCTCTCCCTCGCGGGCTGGGCCGTCGTCGCGGTGCACGGTGCCCTGGTGGAGCTCGCGCGCTAGGTGCCTCACCCCCGCGTCGCGCCTGGCCGTGCACGACCCGGGCGCGTCGTGCGGGAGATCCCGTCGTCCGCACGCCGCACGCCGCACGCCGCACGCCGCACGCCGCACACGGTACGCGGCGCGTCGCACCTCCCACCTCGCACCACCCCGTGCGGGTGTCGGTGGTGGGTGGAACCGTGGACGTCATGGAGATCACACGGATTCAGCCGGCCGGGCTCGTCGTGAGCCCGGCGTTCAGCCACGTCGCGATCGTCCCGCCGGGCGCCGCGACCATCTACGTCGGCGGCCAGAACGGCGTCGACGACACGGGGGCGGTCGTCTCGGACGACGTCGCCGAGCAGTCGGTCCGGACCATCGACAACGTCAGCGTCGCGCTTGAGGCGGCCGGCGCGACGCTCGCCGACGTCGTGCAGTGGACCGTCCTGCTGGTCGAGGACGCCGACCTGGGCGCGGCCTACGGCGCGATCGCGCCCCGGCTCGCCGGACCGGGCGTACCGCCGCTCGTCACGGCCGCGCGCGTCGCGGGCCTGGGCGTGCCCGGCGCGCTGATCGAGGTGAGCGCGATCGCGGCGGTCGTCCCGGCCTGAGGCCGGTCAGTCGACCGGTTGACGCGGCAGCCTGCGCGGGGGCCGGGGCGGGATCCGCTTGGCGGCGACGAGCTGCTCGGCGGGGATCGTCACCTCGACCGACTCGTGCGAGCCCCCCGCGTCCGTGCGCAGGCTGATCGAGGCCCCGGGGGAGACCGACAGGACGATGCCGATCACGTCGGTCACCGACCTGCCCTCCCCGGTCGCGGGGTCCTGGGTGGCGCGTACCTCGTCCGGTGTCAGTCGTCGCCGGACCACGACGCGAGCGCCCGGGGGCCACGTGGTCCACTCCGGGTCGAGCGCCGGGCGCGGGGTGGAGTCCATGGTCGTGCTCACGCTCTCTTCGTCCGCCGATGGCCGGGATGCCCCGTTCCTGAGCGATACTAGGGGGAAGTGCTCGGTGCAGCAGGTGAAAGGGAACCTCCGACGTGACGTACGTGATTGCTCAGCCTTGTGTGGACGTGAAGGACAAGGCGTGCATCGAGGAGTGTCCGGTGGACTGCATCTACGAGGGCAAGCGGTCGTTGTACATCCATCCTGACGAGTGCGTTGACTGTGGTGCGTGCGAGCCGGTGTGTCCGGTGGAGGCGATCTACTACGAGGACGACGTGCCGTCGGAGTGGAGCGACTACTACCGGGCGAACGTGGAGTTCTTCGACGACCTGGGTTCGCCCGGTGGTGCGGCGAAGATGGGCATGATCGAGAAGGACGACCCGATGATCGCGGCCCTGGCCCCGCAGGCCTGAGCGGGCAGCCGAGCATGGGATTCGCCGACCTGGGTGGCCTCGCCTACCCGTGGGACTCGCTCACGCCCTACGCGGAGCGTGCGCGCGCGCACCCGCGGGGCATCGTCGACCTGTCGATCGGGACGCCGGTCGACCCGACGCCCGCCGTCGTCCGTGACGCGCTCGCCGCCGCGGGCGACGCGCACGGTTACCCGACCACGCACGGTACCTCCGCGCTGCGTGAGGCCGTCGTCGGCTGGTTCGACCGCCGACGTGGTGTGCCGGGGCTCGACCCGGACGCCGTCCTGCCCACGGTGGGCTCCAAGGAGCTCGTCGGTCTGCTGCCCTCGTTGCTGAGGCTGGGCCCGGGCGACGTCGTCGTGCACCCCGCCACGGCGTATCCCACGTACGACGTGGGCGCGCGCCTCGCCGGGGCGACCCCGCTCGCGACCGACCGGGTCGAGGACTGGGCCGGGCGCAGCGACGTGCGGCTCGTCTGGGTCAACTCGCCGGGCAACCCGACGGGTGAGGTCCTGGGGGTCGAGGAGCTCGCGCGCGTCGTGGCCGCGGCGCGGGAGATCGGTGCGCTCGTCGTGAGCGACGAGTGCTACGCCGAGCTCGCCTGGGAGGAGCCGTTCGCGGGCCAGGGGGTGCCGAGCATCCTCGACCCGCGCGTGAGCGGAGGCTCGACGCACGGGCTGCTCGCGGCGTACTCGTTGTCCAAGCAGTCGAACCTCGCGGGATACCGGGCCGCGTTCGTCGCGGGCGACCCCGCGGTCGTCGCGGACCTGCTGACGACGCGCAAGCATCTTGGCATGATCGTGCCCGCGCCGGTCCAGGCGGCCATGGTGGCGGCGCTCACGGACGACGCGCACGTCGCGGCGCAGCGCGAGGTCTACCGGCGCCGTCGGGACGTGCTGCTGCCCGCGCTCGGTGAGGTCGGCCTGCAGGTCGACGGCTCCCAGGCGGGGCTCTACCTGTGGTCGCGCCCCGCGGGCGCGGTGGACGCGTCGGGGGACTGCTGGTCGGTCGTGGGGGACCTCGCGGACCTCGGGATCCTCGTGGGGCCGGGCGCGTTCTACGGCCCGGCGGCCGCGGGGCACGTGCGGGTCGCTCTCACCGCGAGCGACGAGAGGGTGCACGAGGCTGCGGCCCGGCTCTCCGGGCGGTGACCGCCTGCGCGGGCCCGGGGGATTGTTGGGGCAATCCCTGCACGTTCTCGCCTGTGACTCGCATCACACCCGCGTGACGGTTTCGTGACCGTTCCAGATTGGTCACGTGTGGGTGAAGCGAGTACCGTCGACCCAGGCCAATGCTGTCCGACGTTCTCGGCCATCCAGCATCCGGGCCGGACAGGTGACGATCTCGCAGCGACACCACGAAAGACACGCGCAGCCACCCGCAGGGGGTGCGGCCGCGCGCAAGGAAGGAAGACATGACCACCACCCAGCAGGCGACAGTTCGGCTCGTCGTCAACGAATCGAGCCAGGACCTGCCCGTGGTCGCAGCCTCCGAGGGCAACGACGGCATCGTCGTCTCCTCGTTGCTGAAGTCGACCGGGCTCGTCACCGTGGACCCCGGGTTCATGAACACCGCCTCGTGCGAGTCGGAGATCACGTACATCGACGGCGACGCGGGCATCCTGCGCTACCGCGGCTACCCGATCGACCAGCTCGCCGAGAAGTCGACGTTCCTCGAGGTCGCCTACCTCCTGATCCACGGCGAGCTCCCCGACGGTCCCACGCTCGACGCGTTCGTCGAGCGCGTCAACCGCCACACCCTGGTGCACGAGGACTTCCGGACGTTCATGGGGACGTTCCCCCGCAACGCGCACCCGATGGCCGTGCTCTCCTCGGCCATCAACGCGCTGTCGACGTTCTACCCCGACTCCCTCGACCCGTTCGACGACGACACGGTCGAGCTCGCGACGGTCCTGCTCCTCGCCAAGACGCGGACCATCACGTCCTACCTGCACCGGCGGGCCGTGGGCGAGCCGTTGCTCTACCCGGACTACTCGCGCGGCTACGTCGACGACTTCCTGCGCATGACCTTCGCGACGCCCTACGAGAAGTACGAGTCCGACCCGACCGTGGTCGACGCGCTCGACAAGCTCCTCATCCTGCACGCGGACCACGAGCAGAACTGCTCGACCTCGACGGTCCGCGTCGTGGGCTCGAGCCACGCGAACCTCTACGCCTCGGTCGCCGCCGGGGTCAACGCCCTCTCGGGCCCGCTGCACGGTGGCGCCAACGAGGCCGTCCTGTCGATGCTGGACAAGATCCAGCACAGCGACTTCGACGTCGACACCTTCATGAAGAAGGTCAAGGACAAGGAGGACGGTGTCCGGCTCATGGGCTTCGGGCACCGGGTCTACAAGAACTACGACCCTCGCGCCGCGATCGTCAAGGCCAAGGCCGACGCGGTCCTGTCGACCCTCGGCAAGAAGGACGAGCTCCTCGACATCGCGCTGCGTCTCGAGGAGATCGCGCTCAACGACGACTACTTCATCGAGCGCAAGCTCTACCCGAACGTCGACTTCTACACCGGCCTGATCTACAAGGCCATGGGCTTCTCGCCGGCCATGTTCACGCCGCTGTTCGCGCTGGGCCGCATGCCCGGCTGGATCGCGCAGTGGCGCGAGATGATGAAGGACCCGCAGACCAAGATCGGGCGCCCGCGCCAGGTCTACACGGGCGCGACCGAGCGTCCGTACGTGCCGGTCGACGGTCGCTGACCTCACCCCGCGTCCGCCCGACGGCGCCCCGCACCTCACGGTGCGGGGCGCCGTCCGCGTCTCCGGGCTCGGGCGGAAGGTCCTCGACGAGGACGCCGAACGAGCGGGTCAGGGTTCGTCGGTCGTCGCGACCGTGACGCGGACCTGTCCCGGGCCGGGGTGCGGCGAACCGTCGGTGGCCTCGGCAGCGGCCCACTCGGGCGACTCGCGGGACCAGGTCCGGTCTCCGACGTCGACCTGCACGACGTCGGTCGCGTCGGCGCTCGCCACGGCCCACTGGGCGACGGCCCAGCCTGCCCGGTCCGCCTCCGGTGGGTTCCCCGCGAGCGGCAGGGCGTCGACCGTCACGGCCGCCCCGTCGGCGGTGACCGGCAGGTCGCCGAGATCGCGCTGGACCCGCGCCTCGAGGCCGGAGACCGACTCCTGGGTGCTCACGAGCGTCGCGGGGTCGACGGGAGCCAGGTCGCACGTCAGGGTGCCCTGGGAGTTGCCCGTGAGAGCGGATGCCCAGGCGCGCGAGCGGGACTCGTGCTGCGCGTACGCGTCGGGGAACCCGGAGCGCTGCACGGCCTGGGCCGCCACGGTCACGGGCAGCTCGGTGTAGCCGTCGACCTTGTCGAGGCCGTCGTAGAACGCCGTCGTCGAGTAGACGGGGTCCATGATCTGCTCGATCGTGCCCCAGCCCTGCGAGGGACGCTGCTGGAACAGGCCGATCGAGTCGCGGTCGCCGTAGTCGATGTTGAGCAGGCGTGACTCCTGCAGGGCCGTCGCGAGACCGATCGTCGCCGCGCGGGCCGGCATGCCCCGCCGGACGGTCGTGACCGCGATGAGGGCGGCGTTGTCGGACTGCGCTGGCGACAGGTGCCAGGCCTGTCCGTCGGCCGTCGCCGCGCACCGTTCGGCGACCGGGCTGTGGTCGTCGAGCCGGTTGAGGGCCAGGACGACCCCGGTCGTCGCGACCGCGAGCACGGCGACGACCGTCACGGCGAGTCGCAGCGGCCGCCGCCGGGGCCGGTCGCGTGGCGTGCGCGGCGCGGACCCCGGGCCCTCCGGTCCGAAGAAGGGCGCGGTGCCCTGCGGACCGGAGGGACCCTTGGTGGCGGACACGTCAGTTGGCGTGCAGCGCGGCGTTGAGCTCGATCCCGACGCCCGTGCGCGAGACCGCCTCGACACCGCCCGTGAGCGAGTTGCGGCGGAAGAGGAGGTTGGCCTGTCCCGAGAGCTCGCGAGCCTTGACGACGACCGGGGTGCCGTCGGGGCCGCTGCGGCCGACGAGGGTCACCTTGGTCCCGGCGGTCACGTAGAGCCCGGACTCGACGACGCAGTCGTCCCCGAGCGGGATGCCGAGGCCTGCGTTGGCGCCGAGCAGCGAGCGCTGGCCGATGGAGATGACCTCGCGGCCGCCGCCGGACAGGGTGCCCATGATGGACGCGCCGCCGCCGATGTCGGACCCGTCGCCCACGACGACACCGGCCGAGATGCGGCCCTCGACCATCGAGGTGCCGAGCGTCCCGGCGTTGAAGTTGACGAAGCCCTCGTGCATGACGGTCGTGCCCGCGGCGAGGTGAGCACCGAGGCGGACCCGGTCGGCGTCGGCGATGCGGACGCCCGAGGGGACGACGTAGTCGACCATGCGGGGGAACTTGTCGACCCCGAGGACCTGCACCGGCTGGCCCGTCGCGGCCCGCAGGCGCAGGCGGGTCTCCTCGAAGCCCTCGACCGCGCACGGCCCGTGGTTGGTCCACACGACGTTGGCGAGCGCCCCGAAGACACCGTCCAGGTTGAGGCCGTGCGGGACGACGAGGCGGTGCGAGAGGAGGTGCAGCCGCAGGTAGGCGTCGGCCGCGCCCACAGGGGCGGCGTCGAGGTCGATCTCGGTGCGCACGACCACGACGTCCACGCGGCGCGCGTCGTCGCGCTCCGTGAGGGCGTCGAGCGAGGCGGGGGTGGTCTCGTCCGCCGGGGCCTGCCCGAGGGCGGGGGACGGGTACCAGACGTCGAGGACGGTGCCCTCGTCGGTCACGGTGGCGAGGCCGAAGGCCCAGGCGGTGCGGGGGCCGGGTGCGGCGCCGGTGGGGGTCGCTGAAGTCATGCCTTCACCCTATCGGCCACCTCGGCGCGGGTGGTGAACCGTCCGGGTAGGGTCTGCGTGTGACCAGCGACGAGACCTCCTTCCAGACCTCCGACCACAGCGCACCGCCCGCGTCGTCGACTCCCGCGATCCGGCTCGACCTCGACGGCGACCTCCTCGCGCTCTTCCGCGCGGTGTGCGACGCGCCGTCCGTGAGCGGGGACGAGAAGGCGCTGGCGGACGCGATAGAGGCCGCGCTGCGACCGCTCGCGCACCTCGACGTCGTGCGCGACGGCGACGCGATCGTCGCCCGCACGCACCTCGGGCGCTCGCGCCGCGTCGTGATCGCCGGGCACATCGACACCGTGCCGCTCACCGACCCGCCGAACCTGCCCACCCGCGTGGTCGGCGAAGGTGCCCAGGCCGAGGTCTGGGGGCGCGGGACGGTCGACATGAAGGGTGGTGTCGCGATCCAGCTCGCGCTCGCGGCGTCGCTCACGGAACCCAACCAGGACGTCACCTGGGTCTTCTACGACCTCGAGGAGGTCGCGTCCGACCTCAACGGACTGGGTCGCCTCGCACGCAACCGCCCCGAGCTCCTGCAGGGCGACTTCGCGATCCTCGGCGAGCCCACGGCGGCCGGCATCGAGGGTGGCTGCAACGGGACGCTGCGGGTCGAGGTCCGCGTGCCCGGGGTCACGGCGCACTCGGCGCGTGCCTGGATGGGCTCCAACGCGATCCACTCGGCGTCGGTCGTGCTCGACCGTCTCGCGGCCTACGAGCCCGCGTCGATCGAGGTCGAGGGCCTCGTCTACCGCGAGGGCATGAACGCGGTCGGCATCCGCGGCGGCATCGCGGGGAACGTCATCCCGGACGAGTGCGTGGTCACGGTCAACTACCGCTTCGCGCCCTCGCGCACCCTGCCCGACGCCGAGGCGCACGTCCGCGACCTGTTCTCCGGCTTCGAGGTGGTCGTCACCGACGCCGCCCCCGGTGCGCGTCCCGGGCTCGACGACCCGCTCGCGGCGGACTTCGCCGCCACGGTGCTCGAGCTCACGGGCGGCGGCCCCGCGCCCAAGTACGGCTGGACCGACGTCGCGCGCTTCGCCGAGATGGGGATCCCGGCCGTGAACTTCGGCCCCGGCGACCCCGTGCTCGCGCACAAGGACGACGAGCGCTGCCCGGTCGGTCACCTCGCACTGTGCCACGACGCGCTGCACGCGTGGCTCACCCGCTGACCGTCCCCGCCACCGGCCCCGGGACGGCTTAGGCTCGAGAGCATGAGCGACGACGGAGTTCCCCAGGCAGGCACCGGGTACCGCAAGGGACCGGTGCTGCTGCGGGGCGAGCAGATTCCCCAGCAGACGACCGACCAGCGGCTGCTCGACACCGCGGGCAGCGCGGACTGGGTGCACAGCGACCCGTGGCGGGTCATGCGGATCCAGAGCGAGTTCGTCGAGGGCTTCGGAGCCCTCGCCGAGGTCGGCCCGGCCGTGTCGGTCTTCGGGTCGGCGCGCACGAGCCCCGAGCACCCCGACTACGCGCTGGCCGAGCAGGTCGGCCGCCTCCTCGCCGAGCGCGACCTCGCGGTCATCACGGGTGGCGGTCCCGGGATCATGGAGGCCGCGAACAAGGGGGCCAACGAGGCAGGAGGTCTCTCGATCGGCCTCGGGATCGAGCTCCCGTTCGAGCAGGGCATGAACAAGTACGTCAACCTCGGCGTGAACTTCCGGTACTTCTTCGCCCGCAAGACCATGTTCGTGAAGTACGCGCAGGGCTTCGTCGTCCTGCCGGGCGGGTTCGGCACGTTCGACGAGCTCTTCGAGGCGCTGACCCTGGTCCAGACGCACAAGGTCACCGAGTTCCCCATCGCTCTCGTGGACACCGGGTACTGGCAGGGGCTGCTCGACTGGGCGCGCACGACCGTCGCCGGGCGCGGCATGATCAGCGCCCACGACCTCGACCTGCTGTACCTGTGCGACGACCCCGTCGAGGCCGTCGAGTACGTGTGCGAGCGAGGGGCGGAGCTCCGCGCCGAAGAGCTCGAGGCCGTGGCGGACACCGCAGCCGCCCAGCAGCGGGCGGCCGGCGACCGGTGACGCACGCACCCCGCCCGGAGGAGCGAGCCGGGGCGCAGGGCGCAGCGCCCACGGTTCCCCGGCCGACGGTGCACGGGGTCCCGCCGCAGAGCGCACCGCTGGTCCTGCGGGGTCGGGAGGTCGGTGTCGACGAGACGGCCCCCGGGCGCCCCGAGCGGCCGGTGGTCATGGCGATCGTCAACCGCACGACCGACTCGTTCTACGCCCCGGCGCGCCAGCTCGACGACGGAGCCGCCCTCGAGGCCGTCGCACGCGCATGGTCCGAAGGGGCCGCGATCGTCGACGTCGGCGGAGTGCGAGCCGGCACCGGGCCCGAGGTCACCCCGACCGAGGAGATCCGACGCGTCGTGCCCTTCGTGGAACGGGTGCGCGCGGAGTTCCCCGACCTGCTCGTGAGCGTCGACACCTGGCGGGCCGAGGTCGCCCGCGAGGCGGCCCTGGCCGGCGCCGACCTGATCAACGACACCTGGGCCGGGCACGACCCGGCCCTGGTCGAGGTCGCGGGCGAGCTCGGCGTGGGCGTCGTGTGCTCGCACACGGGCGGGGCCCTGCCTCGGACCGACCCGTTCCGCGTCGCCTACCCGACCGCGGACCAGGACGGGGCGACCCGGCCGCACGACCCTCGCGACGCCGTCGTGCAGGACGTCGTGGCGACCCTGACCGCCGCCGCGGCGCGCGCCGTCGCGTGCGGCGTGCCGCCCGCGTCCGTCCTCGTCGACCCGACCCACGACTTCGGCAAGAACACCTGGCACTCGCTCCACCTGGTGCGCAGGACCCAGGCGCTCGCGGGTCTCGGGTACCCGCTGCTCATGGCGCTCTCGCGCAAGGACTTCGTCGGCGAGACGCTCGACCTGGCCGCCGACGAGCGCCTCGAGGGGACGCTCGCCGCGACCGCGGTCGCAGCGTGGCTCGGCGCCCGCGTGTTCCGTGCGCACGACGTCGCCGCGACCCGTCGGGTCCTCGAGACCGTCGCGGCGATCCGCGGGGACGCACCGCCGGCGCGCGCGCTGCGCGGTCTGGCATGAGTCGTCGCGACGCGGCCGCGGACGGGACGAGCGGCGCGGACGCATCGGCCGTGCCCAGCGTGCCAGCCGTTGTTCCGCGACCCCGGCCTGCGGCGCTGGTCCCGGCGCGGTGGCCCTGGTGGGTCCGGGTGCTCGCGGTCTACGTCGCGGCGCGGCTCGTCACCACCGTGATCCTCCTGGTCGTCTCGCGCTGGCAGGAGGCCAACCTCTGGACGGACGCCGCGCCGTCGTACAGCGCGTGGACGGGGCGGATGTGGGACGCCTCGTGGTACCAGCAGATCGCCGCGCAGGGGTACCCCGCGGAGCTGCCCGTCGGACCCGGCGGGGCCGTGCAGCAGAACGTCTGGGCCTTCTACCCCCTGTTCCCGTTCATGGTCCGCGCGGTCCAGCAGGTCACCGGGCTGGGCTGGGACGTCGTGGCGCCCACGATCTCCCTGCTCTGCGGCGCCGGGGCGATGCTCGTCATCCACCGCCTCGTGGAGCGGGCCGGGCACCGGGCCGTCGCGCGGCGGCCCGGCCTGCCGCTCGCGACGGTCGCGCTCGTCAGCGTCTTCCCGTCCTCGGTCGTCCTCCAGGTCGCCTACACCGAGGCGCTCGCGCTGCTCCTGGTCGCCGCGGCCCTGTACCTGATCTGGGCGAGGCGCTACGAGTGGGCGGCGCTCGTGATCGTGCTCCTCGGCTTCACCCGCGCGGTCGCGCTGCCGCTCGCGCTGGTCGTGGCGTGGCACGCCGTCGTGCGGTACCGGCAGTGGCGGCAGGCGCGCCGGTCGGTCGCCGCCGCGGTGGGGAGCGGCCCGCCCGGCGGCGCCTCACCCTTCCGCGCCTCGCCGGGTGCGCCGGAGGCGGGCGCGGTACCCGCAGGGGCCGTACCCACCGGTGCGGTGGCCCTCGCCGGGGCTCCCGGCCCGGCACCCTTCCCGTGGCGGGACGCCGCGCGCATCGCCGTCCTGCTCGTCGTCGCCGTGCTCAGCGGGCTGCTGTGGCAGCTCGTCTGCGGGGTCGTCACGGGGCGCTCGGACGCCTACTTCCTGACGCAGGGCGCCTGGCGAGGGACCGGTCCCGTGGTGCCGTTCGTGCCCTGGCTGGACGTCTCGCGCGCCCTGTTCGGCGGAGCCGGGCCGTGGGTGCTCGCGGCCGTCCTCGCGGGGGTGGCGGCACTCGGGCTGAGCCCGGGCGCCCGGCGGCTGGGCCCGGAGCTCCAGGCCTGGCCGCTGGCCTACCTGGGATACCTGGTCGCCGTGATCGAGCCCTGGACGAGCATCGTCAGGTTCCTGCTCCTCGCGTTCCCACTGGGGGCCGTCACGCTCGGGTGGACCCGCTCACGATGGTGGTTCTGGGGATGCCTGGCCGCCGGCGTGGCAGGGCAGGTCTGGTGGGTCTGGGCGCTGTGGCGGCTCACGCCACCCAGCGGCTGGCCACCGTAGCGAGTCCTGGCGCCACGATGCGCGCGCGTCCCGGCGCGCTCCTGGCCACGTCCTGCCACGGCTCAGGTCACGATCTGGGCATTTGCGGCCACGGCGTGTCGTATCGGTGAACTAGAATGGTACCTGGACGTCCTCTGGACGGTCGGCGCGGGAACGCGCCGCCGACCTGCCGGGACGTCGACCACAGCAGTACTGGACTACGGAATGGAGAGCCCACAATGGCTGCGATGAAGCCGCGTACGGGGGATGGCCCGCTCGAGGTCACCAAGGAAGGTCGCGGCATCGTCATGCGCGTCCCGCTCGAGGGTGGCGGTCGACTCGTGGTGGAGCTCAACGCGACCGAGGCCAGCGAGCTGGGCGAGGCTCTCCAAGCCGTCGTGGGCTGAGACGTCTTGACCGCGCGCGCAGCCCAGGCAGCCCAGCCAGT
This sequence comes from Oerskovia sp. NPDC057915, assembly GCF_042887685.1. Taxonomy (NCBI): domain Bacteria; kingdom Bacillati; phylum Actinomycetota; class Actinomycetes; order Micrococcales; family Cellulomonadaceae; genus Oerskovia; species Oerskovia sp. NPDC057915. Next base: position 46,788 of record NZ_JBHVOS010000001.1, read on the forward strand.
CCCGGACCTCCCGCCCGTCGGCGGTGCCCCTCGACACCTCCCCGAGGTCGTCGAGGCGCCGGGCACGGTCCTGGACTGTCCGTTCCTCACCGACGACGCGGTCGCCGCGCTCGTGGTGGCCGTCGCTCCTCCGCTCGAGGAGGAGGACGGCCTCCAGCCGCGTGCCGGGACCGTGGACGCCACCGCGCGCTACGGCATCGACCTGGCCGAGCTCGCGGACCGTTCCGGAGGCAGGTCCTTCCGCGGCGCGGCAGGGCAGGTGGCCACGGTCGACCTGCCGCGGACCCACACGGGATCCACGCACCGACTGCCGTGGGCCGGTCTGCCGTCGACGATCGTGCTGCTCGGGATCGGCGGTGGCACAGACCTGGAGCTGCGCCGTGCCGGCGCTGCGCTCGCCGGGGCCACCCGCGGCCTCGAACGGGTCGTCAGCGCAGCCACCGCGGACGCGACCGCGACGGGGGTGCGGGCCTTCGTCGAGGGCTACCTCCTCGCGGCCTACCGCATACCTCGCTTCGGTCGCCCCGCCACCGCAGGCACGGGCGAGGGCACGGTGCAGGACGCCCCGGCGGAGCAGCTCGTGCTGCTCGGCGAGAGCCAGGAGGCGCAGCTCGAGGCTGCCCGCGTCGCGGCCACCGCGACGTGGCTCGTGCGAGACCTGGCCAACACGCCCTCCAACGTCAAGGACCCCGCGTGGGTCGCCGAGCAGGCCACGGCCCTGGCCGGCGCTGCCGGTCTCGCCGTCGAGGTGCTCGGCCCCAAGGAGCTCGCGGCACAGGGCTTCGGCGCCCTCCTCGCCGTCGGGGCCGCGTCGGCCAGCCCGCCCCGCCTCGTGACCGTCACGTACGAGCCGGAGGCCGCCCAGCGCCACGTCGTCCTCGTCGGCAAGGGCATCACGTACGACACGGGCGGGCTCTCGATCAAGCCCCGTGAGGCCATGGTGCCCATGAAGACGGACATGGCCGGAGCCGCCGTCGCCCTGGCCGCCGTGCTCGGAGCGGCGGAGTCCGGCGTGCGGCACAAGGTCACGGCCGTCCTGCCCCTCGCCGAGAACCACTTCGGTGCCGACTCCTACCGGCCGGGCGACGTCCTGGAGACCTACTCGGGCACGACGGTCGAGATCGCGAACACGGACGCCGAGGGCCGCCTGGTGCTCGCCGACGCCCTCGGGTACGCGGTCGCCACCCTCGCACCCGACCTGCTGGTCGACGTCGCGACCCTCACGGGCGCGGCCAGCGTCGGGCTCGGGCGGGGGCACGCGGCGCTGTACGCCACGAGCCCGGAGCTCGTGAGCGGCGTCGAGGCGGCGGCGGCCGTCACGGGGGAGCGGGTCTGGCACATGCCGCTCGTGGAGGACTACACGAGCGCGCTGCGCTCGGACGTCGCGGACCTGCGCCACGTGCCGCTCGAGGCGCGCGGCGGCGGGTCGATCACCGCTGCCCTGTTCCTGCGCGAGTTCACGGGCGGGTTGCCGTGGGTCCACCTCGACATCGCCGGGCCGGCGCGCGCCACGGCGTCGCGGCACGAGGTCACGGAAGGCGCGACCGGCTACGGGGCGCGCCTCCTGCTGCAGTTCCTGCGCGACCTCGACTGACCTGGCATCGAAGAGGGCCCCTCACCGGTCTCGGTGAGGGGCCCTCTCGTCGTGTGCGGCTACCGCCGGACGCCCAGCAGGAGCCCGTCGCCGCTGGGGATCATGGCAGGCAGGACCCGCTCGTCCGCACGCAGGGAGCGGCCGACCTCGCGGACGATCGCCGTGACCTCGTCGCGCCGTGCCGGGTCCGCGACGCGGTCGCCCACGAGCGCACCGTCGACGGCCACGATCCCGCCCGGTCGCAGGAGACGCAGCGCCTGCTCGACGTACTCGGGGTAGCTGTGCCGGTCGGCCCCGACGAGCACGAGGTCGTAGGCGCCGTCGGTGAGCCGGGGCAGCACGTCGCTCGCCCGACCGGGGATGGTCCGGGTGCGCGTCGCGCGGATCCCCGCCTCGGCGAAGGCGTCCTTGGCGGCCCGCTGGTGCTCGACCTCGACGTCGATCGTGGTCAGGACACCGTCCTCGGGCATTCCCCGGAGCAGCCAGAGGGACGCGACGCCCGTGCCCGTACCGATCTCGACGACGGCGCGGGCGGCGAGGGCCGCGGCGAGGGCCTGGAGGACGGCGCCCACGCCGGGCAGGACGGCGGGGCAACCCAGCTCGGCGGCACGCTCGCGAGCGCGCAGGAGGACGTCGTCCTCCGGCACGAACTCCTCGCAGTAGGTCCAGCTCGACGCCTTGGCGTTGGTCCGGCCGATGTCGGTGGTGATAGGGCCCTCCTGGTCTATGGGCACCGCGTGTCTCCGGTGACCCGGACGGACTGGCGTGGTGCGGCGGCCGTGCACGGTGCAGGTGATGCGATCGTACCGGTCGAAGAGCCTCCGAGCGCTGGCTGGAGCACGTACGGGGGGAGGTTTCGTGCACGTCGTGTCGACGTCCCCGCACGGGCGGGAACGGATGCGGGTCGTGCGGCGTTGAGAGGGGACAATGGACCGTGTGAGCAGTGACGTGAGTGCCCAGCCCTGGACGCCCCCCTCGTGGGACCAGATCGTGCGGGAGCACTCCGCGCGCGTCTACAGGCTGGCGTACCGCCTGACGGGGAACCAGCACGACGCCGAGGACCTGACCCAGGAGACCTTCATCCGGGTGTTCCGCTCGTTGTCGAGCTACACGCCCGGCACGTTCGAGGGGTGGCTCCACCGCATCACGACCAACCTGTTCCTCGACCAGGTGCGGCGCAAGCAGCGCATCCGCATGGAGGCGATGGGGGACGACTCGGCGCAGTACCCGGCCACGGGCGAGATGACCCACCCGGAGCGCGGGTACGAGCACACCAACCTCGACCACGACGTGCAGCGGGCGCTCGACGCCCTGTCCCCGGAGTACCGGGCGGCGGTCGTGCTGTGCGACATCGAGGGTCTGAGCTACGAGGAGATCGCGGTCACGCTGGGGATCAAGCTGGGCACGGTGCGCTCACGCATCCACCGCGCCCGCACCCAGCTGCGCGCGGCCCTGCCCCACCGTGACCCGTCCGAGCGCCCCGGGAGCGACGCCGGCGCCGTGCCCTCGGCGGACTCGGCCGTCGACGAGCTCGCCGCGCTCGCGGCGCACACCGCACCGGGGGGACCATGACCCACCTCGGGACCCTCGTCAGCGCCCTCGCCGACGACCAGCTCTCACCGGCCACCCGTGAGCGTGCGCTGACGCACGTCGCGGGCTGCGACCAGTGCGCCGCCGAGCTCGCGGTGGCGCGGGCGGTGCGCAAGCGGCTGTCGTGCGCGCGCGACGTGCTGCCCACCACGGACCTGACCTCCCGCCTGCTGGCGCTGTCGTCGGAGATCCCTGCGGCGCAGGGCGACCCGCTGCGGCAGGGGCCGCCCGCGCGCGACCCGTGGGCGGCGTCGCCCGAGGCCGGCGCGCTGCGGGACGCCCTCACGGGAGACTTCGTCGCGCACGCCCGACGACGCCGCTCGCGTCGGACGGTCGTCGCGGCGTCGAGCGGGCTCGCGGTCCTCGCGGTCGCGCTGTTCACGCTCGGCGACCGTCCGGTCGTGGTGCCCGAGAGGCACGTCGCGGCCCCGCTGACGCTCCTCGCGCAGGCCGGGGACGACGCGCAGGACGCGACGGACCCCGACCTGGTCCCGGTGGTCCCCACGGCCGGCTGGTCGGGGAACAGCGCCTCCGGCACCGGGGCCGCCGACTCGATGGACCTGGTCGACTCCGCGGCGCTGGCATGGATGGCCGACCACGGCTGGACGAGCCCCTCGGGGATCCTCGAGGGTTTCGACGTGACGGGCGTCCACCTCGTCGGAGACGACAAGGACGTGCTGCAGGTCGATCTCGCGGGCCCCGAGGGGACGGTCGTGGTCCGGGAGCAGGTGGGTCGGCTGGACACCACGTCGCTGACCCGGTCCGAGGGGTTCGACGGGCGCGCCGTCTACGTCCTGTCCGACGAGCCGTGGCACGTCGTGTGGCAGGCTGGGGACACGGTGATCGACGTGGTGGCCGAGGCTCGCAAGGAGGTCCTCGCCGCGTTCGTGGCGACGTTCCCGGCGCACGACTTCGACGAGGGGGTCCCGGCCCGCATCTCCCGGGGATGGACGACCATGACAGGAGCCTTGGGCACCCCATGACCGCACACGACTCAGCGCCCGGACCCGCGGAGCCGCAACCGGCCGAGGCGCCGCGCACCCCGCCGGAGGCGGCGGAGCCGCAGCCGGACGCCACGCGTCCGCAGCCGGACGTCACCCTGCCGCAGCCGGACGCCACCCTGCCGCCTGTGGCGCCGTCCGTGCCGGCGCCCGACCACCGCGAGGTGCCGCCGCAGGAGCCCCGGAACCCGTTCGCGCCGCCGTCGTCCTACCGGTCGGCGCCCGGTGCGCCGTCGGCACCTGTCGAGAGGGTCTCCTCGACGCCTCCCGCCCCCGTTCCCGGGCAGCACGACACCCGACCGTACGGTGCGCCGCTCGGTCCGCTGCCGGTCGCACGCCCAGGTCTTGCGGGCTACGGCGCCGCCCAGGGACCGCAGTCCCCGGTCCCGCCCCCGCCGTCGTACCAGGTGGCCCGGCCCGGGGCGTATCCGCCGGGACCGCACCCGCAGCAGCCGGGTCACCCTTCGCCGCAGCCGCAGGGAGGTCCTCCGGCACCCCCCGTCGAGCCCTGGGGAGAGCACCAGGTGCCCGCCCCGTCGCGACGGCGCAGGCTCGGTGTGGGGGCCGTCGCGGGCATCGCGGCTCTCGCCCTGGTCGCCGGGGCGGTCGGAGGGGTCGCGGCGGACAGGATCGTGGACGGGGCGGACCGTCGGCCCGTCGACGTCTCCCTCCCGGCCGCGGGCACGGCGCCCGGGGAGGAACGACCCGCGGGGTCGGTCGCGGCGGTCGCGGCCAGCGTGCTGCCGAGCGTGGTGTCGCTCCAGGTCGAGGGCGCGGACGGCGTCTCGACGGGGTCGGGCTTCGTGATCCGTGAGGACGGTTTCATCCTCACGAACAACCACGTGGTCGCCGGCGGGGCGGCGGGGGGCAAGGTCACGGTGCTCTTCGCCGACGGCAGCGAACGTCCGGCCGAGATCGTCGGCCGCACCCCTGACTACGACCTGGCCGTCGTCAAGGTCGACGAGTCGGGACTGACCCCTCTCGTGCTCGGGGACAGCGACGCGGTCGTCGTCGGCGACCCGGTCGTCGCGATCGGTGCACCGCTCGGGCTCAACGGCACGGTCACGACGGGGATCGTGAGCGCGCTGCACCGTCCGGTCGCAGCGGGCGACTCGGCGGAGACCGCGTTCATCGACGCCATCCAGACGGATGCCGCGATCAATCCCGGCAACTCGGGCGGACCGCTCGTCAACGGCGCGGGGGAGGTCGTCGGGGTGAACTCGGCGATCGCGCAGCCGCCGGGCACGGGGGCGGCGACGGGTAGCATCGGGCTGGGCTTCGCGATCCCCTCGAACCAGGCCCGGCGCACCGCGCAGGAGCTCATGGCGAGCGGCACGGCCACGTACCCGGTGATCGGCGTCCTGCTCGACTCGCGGTACCAGGGCGAGGGTGTCCAGGTCACGACCGAGCCGCAGGGCGGACAGGCCCCCGTGACCGCGGACGGACCTGCGGCCGTGGCAGGGATCCAGGCGGGAGACGTGATCCTGTCCATCGACGGTCGACCCGTGAGCCAGAGCGACGAGCTCATCGTGGCCATCAGGGCCAAGGCGCCAGGGGACACCGTGACGCTGCGCGTGCGCACGGGGGACGAGGAGCGCGACGTCCGCGTCGTGCTCGACGAAGCCACGAGCGAGTAGTCTGACCGCGTGTTCGGAATCAACGGCTGGGAATTCGGGATCATTCTGGTGGTCGCCGTGATCGTCATCGGTCCGGAGAGGCTGCCCCGGTACGCCGAACAGCTCGGCGCGTTCGTCCGCACCGCTCGCGGCTTCCTGAAGGACGCCAAGGAGCGGGTGGACGACGAGCTGGGCGACCAGGTCGGCGACGTGGACTGGTCCAAGCTGGACCCGCGCCAGTACGACCCGCGGCGCATCGTCCGTGAGGCGCTGCTCGACGACGACGTGCTCGGCTCGTCGTCGCGCCCTCGGGCGGCAGGCCCGGTCCCTCCGCCCCCGCCGTCACGAGCCTCTGCGACCGAGGTGCCCGTGCCCGAGCGGCGTGCGCCGTTCGACGACGAAGCCACCTGAGTCGGCGCCTTCCGGTCCCGGCGCGGGCCGGATTCGGCCAGGGCATCTCGACCTGTCAGAATGGGGCAATGGTCAACGAGGTTCCCGGTGCACGCCGTCCACGTATCTTCTCGGGGATGCAGCCCACGGAAGATTCTCTCCAGCTGGGCAACTACATCGGGGCTCTGAGCCAGTGGGTGGCCCTGCAGGAGTCGTACGACGCGATCTACTGCGTCGTCGACATGCACGCGCTGACGGTCAACCCCGAGCCGGAGAGGCTGCGCGAGCGCACGCGCCGCACCGCAGCGCAGTACCTGGCCGGTGGCGTGGACCCCGAGGGGTCGACGCTGTTCGTGCAGTCGCACGTCCCGGAGCACGCGGAGCTCGCCTGGGTGCTCTCGTGCCAGACGGGCTTCGGCGAGGCCGGCCGCATGACGCAGTTCAAGGACAAGTCGGCGAAGCAGGGCACGGACGGCACGACCGTCGGGCTCTTCACCTACCCGGTGCTCATGGCCGCCGACATCCTGCTGTACGACGCGGCGCTCGTGCCGGTGGGCGAGGACCAGCGCCAGCACCTGGAGCTCGCACGCAACCTGGCCGAGCGCCTCAACTCCCGCTTCGGTGAGGACACCGCGGTCGTCCCCGAGCCGCACATCGTCAAGGCCGTCGCGAAGATCTACGACCTGCAGGAACCCACGGCCAAGATGAGCAAGTCCTCCTCGGGGGGCAAGGGGGTCATCTGGCTCCTCGAGGACCCCAAGGTCGCGGCGAAGCGCGTCAAGTCGGCGGCGACGGACTCCGAGAACGAGATCCGCTACGACCCGGTGGCCAAGCCCGGCATCTCGAACCTCCTGACGATCTTCTCCGCGCTCACGTCGCGGCCCGTCGAGGCGATCGCCGCGGACTACGAGGGCAAGGGGTACGGGCACCTCAAGGTGGACCTGGCCGAGGTCGTCGTGGACTTCCTGACCCCGTTCCAGGCACGAGCGAACGAGTACCTGTCGGACCCGGCGGAGCTCGACGCGGTCCTCGCGCGCGGCGCGGAGCGGGCTCGGGGCCTGGCGCAGGTCACCCTCGACCGCATCTACGACCGGGTCGGGCTGCTGCCCGCTCGTCGGACGCGCTGATGAACCTCCCGGAGCGGGGTCCGCACCAGGTGCGGATCGGTATCGCGATCGAGATCCCCGAGCCCTACGGCACCGCGCTCCAGGAGGCGCGGGCTGCGTTCGGCGACCCGTTCGCGGGAGACATCCCTCCCCACATCACCCTCCTGGGGCCCACCGTCGTGGACGAGTCCGACCTCGACGAGGTGTACGCGCACCTGGAGGACGTCGCGGCGCACGCGGCGCCGTTCCGTGCCATCCTGCGCGGTTCGGGGACGTTCCGGCCCGTCTCGCCCGTGGTCTTCGTGATCGTCGCCCAGGGGATCGCGGAGTGCGAGGGGCTCGAGGGAGCGGTGCGGTCGGGGATCCTGGACCAGGAGCTGCGCTTCAACTACCACCCGCACGTCACGGTCGCGCACGAGGTCGACGACGAGGCTCTCGACCTCGCGTTCGACGAGATGGCCGGGTTCGAGGCGGCGTTCGACGTCACGGGCATCCACCTGTACGAGCACGGCGACGACGGCGTGTGGCGTCCGGCTCGTCGGTTCGAGCTCACCGGCCCGTCGGACGGGTGAGTCGCGCCGTCCTCTTCTAGGCTCGGGCGATGAGCCAGGCAACCACCCCAGGACGTGCACGAGGATCGAGGGGGTCAGGTCCGGGCCACGAGGACTCCGGTGACCCGCGGACGACGGTCGCGTCACGCGGGACGCCGCGCTCCGGACCGGAGCAGGCCACGCCGCCCGCCGAGGGCACCCACGAACGTCCCGGGACCGTCTCCCGTCTCGTCACTCGTGCCAAGGCCGTGCAGGCCTGGTGGAACACGACCCGCCCGGCCCGCGCGCTCGCCCAGTACGGGGTGCAGCGCGGGGCGCTCCTGTGCGGCGGCATGGCCTACTCGGCGCTGTTCTCCCTGTTCGCCGGGCTGACGATCTTCTACACCGCCTTCATGGCCTTCCTGGGCAACAGGGAGGAGCTGCGCGACGAGATCTTCGCGCAGATCGACAAGGCGATCCCGGGACTCATCGACACGGGGGACGGCGGGATCGTCAAGCCCGACGACCTGATCCTGGACCGCGGCTTCGACCTGTCGAGCATCATCGCGGTCTTCGTGCTGCTCTTCAGCGCGATCTCGTTCATGGCGGCGCTGCGCACCTCGACCCGGGCGATGTTCTCGCTGACGGACGTCGGCCAGAACCCGGTGCTGTCCAAGCTGCGAGAGCTGGGTGGGTTCGCCGTGCTGGGGATCAGCGTGGTGATCTCGGCGGCCGCGACGGTCGTGGTCCAGACCCTCGGTGCGACGATCTTCGGGGACGGCGTCCTGGCGGCCGTCCTGGTGCCCGTGGCCGGCATCTTCGTCGGGCTCGTCTTCGACGCGATCGTGGTGCTGCTCATCATCCGCTTCGTCGCCGGCGTACAGCCACCACGCAAGGACCTGTACATCGGCGCCATGACGGCGGCCGCGGCCTTCGGCGTGCTGCGCTACCTCGGGACGAGCATCATCGTCGGCAGCTCGTCGCGCAACGCGTTGCTGGGCTCGTTCGCCACGTTCGTGACGATCCTGCTGCTCGCGAACTTCGTCACGCGGATCCTGCTCATGGTCGCGGCGTGGATCGCGGACCCGCCCGCCCAGCCGACCGCGGACGAGCTGCGCGAGCGGGCCGAGGCGGAGCAGGACGAGCGGCTCGAGGACCGCGTCCGCCGAGGCGCGGGGTACGGCTACCCGTGGAGCCCCGTGGTCCGCGGGGTGCGCCGGGGGCGCGAGCCCAGGGTGTCCGTCAGGCTCTGAGCCGCGAGACGCCGACGGCGGCCCACCGGCGAGAGCCGGGGACCGCCGTCGGGCAGTGCGGGAAGGCGTGTCAGAACGCGCGGGTGATCATCGCGCGCTTGACCTCCTGGATCGCCTTGGTGACCTCGATGCCACGAGGGCACGCCTCGGTGCAGTTGAAGGTCGTGCGGCAGCGCCACACGCCCTCCTTGTCGTTGAGGATCTCCAGGCGCTGGGCCGCTCCCTCGTCGCGCGAGTCGAAGATGAAGCGGTGGGCGTTGACGATCGCCGCGGGGCCGAAGTACTGCCCGTCGGTCCAGAACACGGGGCAGGACGACGTGCACGCGGCGCACAGGATGCACTTGGTCGTGTCGTCGAACCGCTCGCGCTGCTCGGCGGACTGCAGGCGCTCCTTGCTGGGCTCGTTCCCCGAGGTGATGAGGAACGGCATGATCTCGCGGTAGGAGGCGAAGAACGGCTCCATGTCGACGACCAGGTCCTTGATGACCGGCAGGCCCTTGATGGGCTCGACGGTGATCGGCTTGTCCGGGTTGACGTCCTTGAGCAGCGTCTTGCAGGCCAGGCGGTTGCGGCCGTTGATCCGCATCGCGTCCGAGCCGCAGATCCCGTGCGCGCACGAACGGCGGAACGTCAGCGAGCCGTCGTGCTCCCACTTGATCTTGTGCAGGGCGTCGAGCACGCGGTCCGTGCCGTGGGCCAGGACCGTGTACTCCTCCCAGTACGCGTCGTCCCCGTGCTCGGACTCGGGGTTGTAGCGGCGGAGCTTGATCGTGACCTCGAACGAGGGCACGGCGCCGACCTCGGTCTTCTCAGAACCGGCAGGGGCTTCGAGTGTGGCAGTCATCAGTACTTACGCTCCATGGGCTCGTACCGGGTCTGGGTGACGGGCTTGGAACCCAGCACGATCTTGTAGGAATCGAACTCCTCGACGTGGTCGAAGTAGCCGTCGACGTGACCGTCGGCGGTGTCGCCGGCGGAGGTGGGGCGACGGTAGGCCATCGTGTGGAGCATGTAGTTGGCGTCGTCGCGGTTCGGGAAGTCCTCGCGGTAGTGACCGCCGCGCGACTCCTTGCGGTTGATCGCGGCGATGACCGTGACCTCGGCGATGTCGAGCAGGAAGCCCAGCTCGATGGCCTCGAGGAGGTCCGTGTTGAACAGGCGTCCCTTGTCCTGGACCGAGACGTTGCGGTAGCGGTCCTGGAGGGTGCGGATGTCCGAGAGCGCCTGGTCGAGCGACTCGCCCGTGCGGAACACCTGGGCGTTGGCGTCCATGGTCTCCTGCAGCGCCTTGCGCACGTCGGCCACGCGCTCGCCGTCGGGGCGGTTGCGCATCTCGTCGAGCTGCGCGACCACGGCGGCCGCGGGGTTCTCGGGGAGCTCGCCGTACTCGGCGGTCGCAGCGTACTTCGCGGCCTCGCGCCCGGCGCGCTTGCCGAACACGTTGATGTCGAGGAGCGAGTTGGTACCCAGGCGGTTGGACCCGTGGACCGAGACGCACGCGACCTCGCCGGCCGCGTACAGGCCGCGCACGACGTTGTGACCGTCGCGCAGCACCTCGCCGCCGACGTTGGTCGGGATGCCACCCATGGCGTAGTGCGCCGTGGGGTACACGGGGACCGGCTCGGTGTAGGGCTCGATGCCGAGGTAGGTGCGCGCGAACTCCGTGATGTCCGGGAGCTTGGCGTCGATGTGCGCGGGCTCGAGGTGCGTGAGGTCGAGCAGGACGTAGTCCTTGTTCGGCCCGGCGCCGCGGCCCTCGCGGACCTCGTTCGCCATCGAGCGGGCGACGATGTCGCGCGGGGCGAGGTCCTTGATGGTCGGGGCGTAGCGCTCCATGAAGCGCTCGCCCTCCCCGTTGCGCAGGATGCCGCCCTCACCACGGGCAGCCTCCGACAGGAGGATGCCCAGGCCCGCGAGGCCCGTCGGGTGGAACTGGAAGAACTCCATGTCCTCGAGCGGGAGACCGCGGCGGTAGGCGAGCGCCATGCCGTCACCGGTGAGGGTGTGCGCGTTCGACGTCGTCTTGAAGATCTTGCCCGCGCCGCCCGTGGCGAAGATGATCGCCTTCGCCTGGAAGACGTGGATCTCGCCCGTCGCGAGGTCGTACGCGACGACGCCGGTCGCGTTGACCTGCTCGCCGTCGGGCACGTCCTCGGCGGCGAGGTCGTGGTCCGTGATGAGGTCCAGGACGTAGAACTCGTTGAAGAACTCGACGTTCTGCTTGACGCAGTTCTGGTAGAGCGTCTGGAGGATCATGTGACCCGTGCGGTCCGCGGCGTAGCACGAGCGGCGGACCGCGGCCTCACCGTGGTTGCGCGTGTGCCCGCCGAAGCGGCGCTGGTCGATCTTGCCCTCGGGGGTGCGGTTGAACGGCAGGCCCATGCGCTCGAGGTCGAGCACCGCGTCGATGGCCTCCTTGGCCATGATCTCCGCGGCGTCCTGGTCGACGAGGTAGTCGCCGCCCTTGACCGTGTCGAACGTGTGCCACTCCCAGTTGTCCTCCTCGACGTTCGCGAGGGCGGCGCACATGCCGCCCTGCGCCGCGCCGGTGTGGGACCGGGTGGGGTAGAGCTTCGAGATGACCGCCGTGCGGACCTTGCCGGACGACTCCAGTGCCGCGCGCATGCCGGCGCCGCCTGCTCCGACGATGACGACGTCGTACTGATGGGTTTGCATCGGTGTCGATGCCTCCTGTGACGAGTGGGAAAGGGGACGGGGCTACCGGTCGACGGCTGGGGGACCGTCGGCAGGCAGGGCCGTCAGGCGGGGCAGAACGACGGGAGCTGGTAGTCCAGGGCGTTCGGGGGGCACGGGTCGAACGTGAAGACCACGAGGGTGCCGAGCACGGTGACGATCACGAACGCCAGGTACAGCGCGAGCTTGAGCACGAGGCGCGTGCCGTCACGCTGCGCGTAGTCGTTGATGATCGTGCGCACGCCGTTGGTGCCGTGGATCATCGCGAGCCACAGCATGAGCAGGTCCCAGACCTGCCAGAACGGTGACGCCCACTTGCCGGCGACGAAGCCGAAGTCGATCGCGTGGACGCCCTCGCCGACCATGAGGTTGACGAAGAGGTGCCCGAAGATCAGGACGATCAGCACGACGCCCGAGGCGCGCATGAAGACCCAGCTGTACAGCTCGTAGTTCGAGCGCGTGGACTTCTGGCGCTTGTACGGGTCGCGGGGGGCCGCGAGGGGAGAGCTGGTGCTCGTGGTGCTCATCAGTGCCCACCTCCGAAGACGTTCATGAGGTGGCGAGGCAGGAAGCCCGCCATCGTCACCGCGAACAGGCCGACGACGACCCAGAGCATGGTGCGCTGGTACTTGGGCCCCTTGGCCCAGAAGTCGACGAGGATGATCCGGACACCGTTGAACGCGTGGAACACGATGGCGGCCACGAGGCCGGCCTCTCCGAGTCCCATGATCACGGTCTTGTAGGTGCCGATCACGGCGTCGTACGCCTCGGGCGAGACTCGTACAAGCGCTGTGTCCAGCACGTGCACGAGGAGGAAGAAGAAGATGAGCACGCCGGTCACGCGATGCGCGACCCACGACCACATGCCTTCACGGCCGCGGTACAGCGTGCCAGCAGGTGCACTGGGCACTTAGGGGCCTCCTGTGGCGAGTTCAGGGGTGAGATATCGAGCTGGACGACGTCGTCCGCCGGTGGCCGTTCACGACCGCTCCGCGCCGAGGCTCTGGCGAGCTGGTGGGAGCGGCAGATCCACGGCTCGCCGGAGTCCGCCGATATCCGTCTCTGGGGTTCCACCATAGTGATACCGGCATCGTGGTGCGGACCGTGGTGCGTTCCCAGCGCCCAGGTCACCCCTGTTTGTGACCCATTCCACACGGCTCCCGATGACCCGCGGGCGCCCGTCCGCGGGTGGTCCTCGGGTGCCCGGTCACGCGTCGGTCACGCGTCGGTCACTATGCTTCGAGGATGTCGACGATCCCCGTTCCCACACCCGCCCCTGGCGTGCCCACCTCGGGGGTCCCGGCGATCCCCGGTTTCTACGCCGTGATCCCCGCAGGAGGAGCGGGGACCCGGCTGTGGCCGCTCTCGCGGCGCGGCAACCCGAAGTTCCTGCTCGACCTGACGGGGGCCGGGCGGTCGCTGCTCCAGGCCACGGTCGACCGCCTCGTGCCTCTCGCCGGCCAGGACGGCATCGTCCTGGTGACCGGACGCCAGCACGTGGCCTCCGCCCGCACCCAGCTGCCGGGACTGCGCGACGACGCCGTGCTCGCCGAGCCCTCGCCGCGCGACTCGATGGCGGCGATCGGGCTGGCCGCCGCGGTGCTCGAGCACCGCCACGGCGACGTCGTGATCGGCTCGTTCGCGGCGGACCAGGTCATCACGGGGCAGGCGGCTTTCGAGCAGGCGGTGCGCGAGGGGGTCGAGGCGGCCCGGGCGGGTTACGTCGTCACGGTCGGGATCGCGGCGTCGCGGCCGTCCACGGCCTTCGGCTACGTCAGGAGCGGTACCTCGCTGGACCTGGCGGGGGCTCCGACGGCGCTGCACGCGCAGGGGTTCACGGAGAAGCCGGACGCGGTGACGGCCCAGCGCTACGTCCGGTCGGGGGAGTACCGCTGGAACGCGGGCATGTTCATCTCGCGCACGTCGGTGCTGCTCGGGCACCTCGCGGACCAGCGTCCCGAGCTGCACGACGGTCTGCGCACCGTGGCGGCAGCCTGGGACACGCCGGACCGTGACCGGGTCCTGGCGGAGGTGTGGCCCAGCATGGAGAAGATCGCGATCGACCACGCGGTCGCCGAGCCCGTGGCGGCCGTCGGCGGCGTGGCCGTCGTGCCGGGCAACTTCGGGTGGGACGACATCGGCGACTTCAACTCCCTGGCCGCGCTGCTGGCCTCGGCGGACGAGTCGGGCTCCAAGGTGCTCGGCGACGTGGACCGGGTCGTGCGCCTCGAGAGCGCGGGCTCGGTCGTCGTCCCGGCGAGCGAACGGGTCGTGACGATCCTCGGGCTCGACGACGTCGTGGTCGTGGACACCCCCGATGCGCTCCTGGTCACCACACGTGCTCGCGCGCAGCAGGTCAAGGCCATGGTCGACCTCGTGCGCGAGCGGGGCCTGGGCGAGCTCCTCTAGCGGCGCTGCGGGGGCCGTGGTCGCCCGGGACGCGCGACGCCGTCGGGCGGGGGAGTCCGTGCCCGACGGCGCCGCCCGCCCTCGCCGGGCACGTGCCGTCCGGTGCGTGGCACGAGAGCCCGCCCCGGGGCGGCCGGGGATAGTCTCGGCTGGTGAGCAGCCCTGAGGAGAGCACCGAGAGCACGACCCCGTCGGACCGCGCCCGGACGGGGGCCCGGCCCGCGTCGGGGCCTCTCCTCGCGCGCACGGCGACCGGGGACGCGGTGGTCGACCTGGCCTCGACCTTCGAGGACGAGCTCGTCGCGATCCGGCGAGACATCCACGCGCACCCCGAGGTCTCGCGCACCGAGACCCGCACCACGGCCCTGATCGCAGATCGCCTGCGCGCGGCGGGGCTCGACCCCCGGCTCCTGCCGGGCACCGGCCTCGTGTGCGACATCGGCGGTTCCGAGGGACCGGACGGTGCCGTGCTCGGGCGGGTCGCCCTGCGCGCCGACATCGACGCGCTCCCGGTCCAGGACCGGTGCGAGCTCCCGTGGGCCTCGACCACGCCGGGCGTCGCGCACGCGTGCGGGCACGACGTGCACGCGACGGTCGTGCTGGGGGCCGGCCTGGTCCTCGCCGCGCTCGCCGAGCGAGGCGAGCTCTCCCGCCCGGTCCGGCTGGTCTTCCAGCCCGCGGAGGAGGTCCAGCCCGGCGGGTCGCTCGACGTGATCGCCGCCGGCGGCCTCGACGGGGTCGAGGAGATCTACGCGGTCCACTGCGACCCCAAGGTCGACGCCGGGCAGATCGGCACACGCATCGGTCCCATCACCTCGGCGTCCGACGAGGTCTCGGTGACCATCACGTCTCCCGGCGGGCACACGTCCCGCCCGCACCTGACCGGTGACGTCGTCTACGCGCTCGGCCAGGTCATCACGCAGGTCCCTGCGGTGCTCGGTCGCCGTCTCGACCCGCGTTCGGGCGTCAACCTCACGTGGGGCGCCGTGCACGCAGGGTCGGCGCACAACGCCATCCCCAGCACGGGGACCGTGCGCGGGACGCTGCGCTGCCTCGACGTGCGGGCCTGGGAGTTCGCGGGGCAGGTCCTGCACGACGCGGTCGAGCAGGTCGTGGCCCCCTACGAGGTCGAGGTGACGGTCAACCACACCCGTGGGGTCCCGCCGGTCGAGAACGCGGAGGACTGCACGGCCTCGCTCGAGGCCGCGGCACGCGACGTGCTGGGGCCCGGGTCGGTGCTCCTGACGGAGCAGTCGCTCGGCGGCGAGGACTTCGCCTGGTACCTGACCAAGGTGCCCGGCGCGATGGCCCGGCTGGGCACCCGGACCCCGGGCGGGCGGTCGTACGACATCCACCAGGGGGACCTGCGGGTCGACGAGGGCGCGATCGGTGCGGGGGTCCGTCTGCTCGCGCGCGTCGCGCTGGGCTGAGCGGTCGGGACCTCGGGCCCGCCCGGGAATGCCCGACGAACCGTTGCCCTGTGCAACCAAGTGTCCGACCGCTGGAACGTGAACGGTCACGGCTGAGACGCAAGATGACGCTTCCATAACGAAGCGTCCGCGTTACCCGCAAGTAACGTCCGACGTCCCCGGACGTGGCTAGTGTTCGATCAATACAGGCCGACGGACCCCGTGACCTACCCGTGCAACGTCGCGCGGGCAGGTCTCGGTTTTCTCCCGGGGGCCATCGACGAGATCGAACGGAGCTCATGGTGAAGAGAGCAACGCAGATGACAGCGCTCGCGGCCGTCGCCGCGCTGGCGCTTGCTGCATGTGGGAGCGCACCCGAAGAGGGCGGCGCCTCGGGCACGGCCGGGGGCTCGGAGTCGAGCTTCAAGGCGTGCATGGTGTCCGACGCCGGAGGCTTCGACGACAAGTCCTTCAACGAGTCCGGCTACAACGGCCTCAAGGCCGCCGAGAAGAACCTGGGCATCCAGACGGCCACGGCCGAGTCGAAGGAGGAGTCGAACTTCGCTCCGAACATCGACAACCTCGTCTCCGAGAACTGCAACGTCATCGTGACGGTCGGCTTCCTCCTCGCGACGGCCACGGGCGACGCCGCCCAGGCCAACCCGGACGTCGACTTCGCGATCGTCGACTCGACGGCGCAGGACGCTGACGGCAACACGATCGAGCTCGACAACGTCAAGCCCATCAGCTTCGACACCGCCCAGGCCTCGTTCCTCGCGGGCTACCTCGCCGCGGGCATGAGCAAGACCGGCACGGTCGCGACGTACGGCGGTCTGCAGATCCCGTCCGTGACGATCTTCATGGACGGCTTCGTCGACGGCGTCGCGAACTACAACGAGACGCACGGCACCGACGTCAAGACGCTCGGCTGGAACAAGGACAGCCAGAACGGCTCGTTCGCCGGCGGCTTCGAGGACCAGTCGCAGGGCCAGCAGCTGACCCAGACCTTCATCGACCAGGGTGCGGACATCATCATGCCCGTCGCCGGTCCGGTCGGCGTCGGCACGCTCGCCGCCGCCAAGGACGCGACCGACGTGTCGGTCATCTGGGTCGACGCGGACGGCTTCGAGACCAACCCCGACAGCGGAGACCTGATCCTGACCTCCGTGCTCAAGGAGATCGGTGCGGGCGTCGAGGACGTCATCACCGCGGCCTCCGAGGACGAGTTCTCCAATGAGCCCTACGTGGGCACGCTCGAGAACGGTGGCGTGGACATCGCTCCGTACCACGACTTCGACTCGAAGGTTCCTCAGGAGCTCAAGGACGAGATCGACCAGCTCCGCAAGGACATCATCGACGGCACGATCGTCGTGGAGTCCCCGAGCTCGCCGTGACCTGACGCAGTACATCGTGGTCGAGCCCGCCCCGCCCCCCCCCCCGCCCGGGCCGCCCCCCGGGGCCCCGCGGGCCCCCCCGGGGGGGGGGGGGGGGGGGGGGGCTGGCCGGTGCGGGCGTGGAGGCGACGGTGGACCCGGCACCGCTCGTGCTGCCGCT
>NZ_JBHVOS010000001.1:63943-296884 GCF_042887685.1 Oerskovia sp. NPDC057915
TAATTAAAATAACCGCCGGAACTTTGGTGGTGCCGCCCCGGCGCGCGCGTTCACCTCCCCCTTACCCTGGGGGGGCGGCCGGCCCGGCACCTCGCCGGGCCGGCTCGACCAGTCTTGGGCTAACGTCGCAGGCAAGGCTGCCTGTGCATCGAAGGAGACCGTACGTGAAGCTGGAGCTCCGCGGAATCACCAAGTCGTTCGGACCGCTCGTCGCCAACGACCACATCGACCTCGTCATCGAACCGGGGCAGATCCACGCCCTGCTCGGGGAGAACGGCGCGGGCAAGAGCACGCTGATGAACGTGCTGTTCGGCCTCTACCAGGCCGACTCGGGCGAGATCCTGCTCGACGACGTCGAGCGCGCCTTCCGAGGCCCGGGAGACGCCCTGGCGGCCGGTATCGGCATGGTGCACCAGCACTTCATGCTCGTGCCCGTCTTCACCGTCGCCGAGAACGTCATGCTGGGCCACGAGGACACCAAGGCCGGGGGTTTCCTGGACCTGGAGGCCGCCCGCAAGCGCGTGCGCGAGCTGTCCGCGCGGTTCGGGTTCGGGCTCGACCCGGACGCCGTCGTCGAGGACCTCCCCGTCGGCGTGCAGCAGCGCGTCGAGATCGTCAAGGCCCTCGCCCGTGAGGCGAAGGTCCTCATCCTCGACGAGCCCACCGCGGTGCTCACGCCGCAGGAGACCGACGAGCTGATCGAGATCATGCGCCAGCTCCGCGAGTCCGGCACCTCGATCGTGTTCATCACGCACAAGCTGCGCGAGGTCAAGGCCGTCGCGGACGTCATCACGGTCATCCGCCGGGGCGCCGTCGTCGGCACCGCGGAGCCGACCGCCTCCGAGAGCGAGCTCGCCTCGCTCATGGTGGGACGTGCCGTCTCCCTCGGTCTCGACAAGGCCCCGCCGCAGCGCGGCGCGGAGACGTTCGTCGTCTCGGACCTCACGGTCCTGGCGCCGAACGGTCAGGCCGTCGTGGACCGTGTGTCGTTCGCCGTCGCCGAGGGCGAGATCCTCGCCGTCGCGGGCGTGCAGGGCAACGGGCAGACCGAGCTCACCGAGGCCATCCTCGGGCTGCTTCCCTCCGCGGAGGGGTCGATCTCCCTGCACGGGCAGGAGCTGCGCGGCCTGACGCCCGACGCGGCGCTCGAGGCCGGCATCGGCTTCGTCCCCGAGGACCGCAAGGTCGACGGGCTCGTGCTCGACTTCTCGGTCGCCGAGAACCTCGTGCTCGACCTCTACGACAAGCCGCCCTACGCCAAGGGCATCGGCCTCGACCTGGGGGCGATCCGCCGCAACGCCGAGCAGCGCATCACTGAGTTCGACATCCGCACCCAGGGCCCCGGCCAGGAGGTCGGTCGGCTCTCGGGCGGCAACCAGCAGAAGGTTGTGCTGGCGCGCGAGCTCTCGAGGCCGCTCAAGCTGTTCATCGCGAGCCAGCCGACGCGAGGCGTCGACGTGGGCTCGATCGAGTTCCTGCACCGGCGCATCGTGCAGGAGCGCGACAACGGCACGCCCGTGATCATCGTGTCGACCGAGCTCGACGAGGTCGTCGAGCTCGCCGACCGCATCGCCGTGATGTACCGGGGAGGGATCGTCGGCGTGGTGCCGCCGACGACGTCGCGAGAGGTGCTCGGTCTCATGATGGCCGGGGTCCCGCACGACGAGGCCATCGCACAGGTGCACGACCAGACCGACACGACGGGAGCAACCCAGTGACCGACCAGCAGCCCGCCCCGCCACCGACGGGAGAGCCGGCGCCCGAGCCGGCCGGCGCGGCCACGCCTCAGCCCGAGGGCTCCGAGTCCGCGCGCTGGACCGCGACGTTCCGCGAGATCACGACCGGCCCGTTCGGCGTGACCGTCCTGGCGTTCGTCCTGGCACTGGTCATCGGTGGGCTCCTGATCATCGTGACGGACCCCGACGTGACCGCCGCGGCGAGCTACCTGTTCGCCAAGCCCGCCGACTTCTTCGGTGCGGCCTGGACCGCGGTGAGCGAGGCCTACGCGGCCATGTTCCGCGGTGCGGTCTACAACTACGACGCCCCGACGTTCGCACGCGGCATCCGTTCCCTCACGGAGACCATGACGGTCTCGACCCCGCTCATCATCGCCGCGCTCGGCGTGGCGGTCGGCTTCCGCGCCGGGATGTTCAACATCGGCGCCCAGGGCCAGGTCATCATGGGGGCCGCGATCGGCGGCTACGTCGGCTTCGCGTGGAACCTCCCGCCCGTGCTGCACCTGCTGCTCGCCCTCCTGGGCGGCATCCTCGCCGGCGGCTTCTGGGCCGGCATCGCGGGCTTCCTCAAGGCACGCACCGGGGCCCACGAGGTGATCGTGACGATCATGCTCAACTACGTCGCGCTCTACCTCGTGGCGTGGTTCCTCACGACGAGCGCCTTCACCCGGCCCGGGTCGAACCAGCCCAAGAGCCCCGGGGTCAAGGACACCGCGCAGCTCCCGCTGCTCCTCGGTGACCAGTTCCGCCTCAACGCGGGCTTCCTGGTCGCGATCCTCGCCGCCGTCTTCGTGTGGTGGCTCATGACGCGCTCGACCTGGGGCTTCCGCTTCCGGGCCGTCGGCTCGAACCAGCAGGCCGCACGCACCGCGGGCATGGGCGTCGCGTCGTCGTTCGTCCTGGTCATGGTCGTCTCCGGCGCCCTCGCCGGGCTGGCGGGCGCAGTGCAGATCCTCGGCACCGAGAAGGCCCTCACGGGAGGTATCGCGGGCTCGATCGGGTTCGACGCGATCACGGTCGCGCTCCTGGGACGGTCCAAGCCGCTCGGCATCTTCTTCGCCGGTCTGCTGTACGCCGGGCTCAACGTGGGCGGGCGCGCGATGGAGGCCTCGACAGGGACCTCGATCAACATCGTCCTGGTGATCCAGTCGCTCGTCGTGCTCTTCATCGCGGCGCCGCCGCTCGTGCGGGCGATCTTCCGTCTGCCTGCCCCGAACCCCGTCATCATGAAGGGAGTCAGCGCATGAGCGCCGTCGCTGCACCCGCTACCCAGGTCGCCGCCGTCACCGCGGCCCGCAGCTGGAAGCTCCCCATCACGCTGGGCGTCTTCGGGCTCCTCTCGTTCGTCCTCTTCGGCCTCCTGGGGCCTGCCGGCTCGGTCACGACGTTCGGCATCTCGACGGGCGCCGACCTGCTCCAGTTCGACCCGGTCGCCGTCCCGACCCGGGCGACCGCGATCGTGCTCTCGGTCCTGTGCCTCCTGCTCGCGGGCTACGCGTACGTCCGGGTCCGCGCGGACCAGCCGGTCGGCCGCTGGGTGCTCGCGGTCTTCGGTGTCCTGTGGGTCCTGACGTTCCTGGTCTGGGCCGTGGCGGACAAGAGCACGTCGATCGTGAGCCTCCTCCAGGGGTCCTTGCTCCTCGCGGTCCCGCTCGCGTTCGGCGCCCTCGGTGGTCTGCTCAACGAGCGGGCCGGCGTCGTGAACATCGCGATCGAGGGGCAGCTCCTGACGGGCGCCTTCGGTGCCGCGGTGCTCGCCTCGGTCGTGGGCAACGCGTACGTCGGGCTCGTCGCCGCCCCGCTCGCCGGGCTGCTGATCGGAGCGATGCTGGCGCTGTTCACCGTGAAGTACCACGTGAACCAGATCATCGTCGGTGTGGTGCTCAACGTGTTCGCGGTCGGTCTGACGAGCTTCCTGTTCAGCTCGGTCCTCAAGAACGACGCGGCCACGCTCAACACCCCGCCGCGCCTGCCGACGCTCCCGATCCCGCTGCTGTCGGAGATCCCGATCATCGGCCCGGTGCTGTTCCGCCAGTCGATCATCGTCTACCTGCTCTACGTCGCGGTGGTCGTGATCAGCATCGCGCTGTTCCGTACCAAGTGGGGCCTGCGTGTCCGCTCGGTCGGCGAGTACCCGCAGGCTGCGGACACGGTCGGCATCGACGTCAACCGCACGCGCTGGCGCAACGTCCTGCTCGGGTCGATGGTCGCGGGCCTCGGCGGTGCGTTCTTCACGATCGGTTCCGTGGGTGCCTTCGGGCAGGAGATGACGGCCGGCAAGGGGTACATCGCGCTCGCCGCGATGATCCTGGGCCGGTGGAGCCCGTGGGGTGCCCTGGGCGCCGCGCTGCTCTTCGGCTTCGCCGACAAGCTCCAGCAGGTGCTCGGCGTCCTCGAGACGCCGATCCCCAACCAGTTCATGCTGATGCTCCCGTACGTCGTGACGATCTTCGCGGTGGCCGGCCTCGTCGGCCGCGTCCGTGGCCCTGCGGCCGCGGGCCAGCCGTACGTGAAGGGGTGAGCGCGTGAGCGAGAGCAGCGGCACGACGACCGACGCGGGCGACCGCTTCGACTGGCAGGCCCTGCGCGTCGCCGCGCGGGGCGCGATGGAGAAGGCGTACGCGCCGTACTCGTCCTTCAAGGTCGGTGCGGCGGCGTTCGTCGACGACGGCCGCCTGGTCACGGGCGCGAACATCGAGAACGCCGCGTACGGCGTCACGCTGTGCGCCGAGTGCTCGCTCGTGAGCGACCTGATCGGGAGCGGGGGCGGTCGCCTGGTGGCGTTCGCGTGCGTCGACGGTCACGGCAACACGCTCATGCCGTGCGGGCGGTGCCGCCAGCTCCTGTGGGAGCACGGCGGCCCCGCGCTGCTCGTCGAGACGACCCGTGGCATCAAGCCCATGAGCGACGTACTGCCCGATGCGTTCGGGCCCGAGGATCTGGTGGAGCGAGCATGAGCACGCAGAGCATCCCGGCAGGCGCTTCCGGCGCGCTGCCCGACAAGCAGACCGAGTCGTTCGACGCGGTCGACGTCATCCGCACCAAGCGGGACAAGGGCCGGCTGTCGGCCGAGCAGATCGACTGGGTCATCGACGCCTACACCCGTGGCGTCGTGGCCGAGGAGCAGATGGCCGCCCTGAACATGGCGATCCTGCTCAACGGCATGGACCGCACGGAGATCGGCCGGTGGACGGCCGCGATGATCGCCTCGGGCGAGCGCATGAACTTCTCGGCGCTCTCGCGGCCCACCGCGGACAAGCACTCGACCGGCGGGGTGGGCGACAAGATCACGCTGCCGCTCGCGCCGCTCGTCGCAGTCTTCGGCGTGGCCGTGCCGCAGCTCTCGGGGCGTGGTCTGGGGCACACGGGCGGCACGCTCGACAAGCTCGAGTCGATCCCGGGCTGGCGTGCTGCGCTGACCAACGAGCAGATGATGAACCAGCTCGAGCACGTGGGCGCGGTCATCTGCCAGGCGGGCTCCGGGCTGGCGCCCGCGGACCGCAAGCTGTACGCGCTGCGCGACGTCACGGCCACGGTCGAGGCGATCCCGCTCATCGCGTCGTCGATCATGAGCAAGAAGATCGCCGAGGGCACAGGGGCTCTGGTCCTGGACGTCAAGGTCGGTTCCGGGGCGTTCATGAAGGACCTCGACCAGGCGCGCGAGCTCGCGCGCACCATGGTGGACCTGGGCACCGACGCGGGCGTGCGCACGGTCGCGCTGCTGACCGACATGTCGACGCCGCTCGGCCTCACGGCGGGCAACGCGCTCGAGGTCCGCGAGACCCTCGAGGTGCTCTCGGGCGGTGGCCCGCGTGACGTCGTGGACCTCACGGTCGCGCTCGCGGTCGAGATGCTCGCCGCTGCGGGCAAGCCCGTCCCGGAGGAAGAGGTCCGGCACGCGCTGTCCAACGGCCGGGCCATGGACAAGTGGCGCGAGATGATCGCGGAGCAGGGTGGCGACGCGCGTGCACCGCTGCCTGTCGCACGCGAGAAGGAGCACGTGGTCGCGGACCGCGACGGCGTGCTCTCGCACCTCGACGCGTTCGGCGTCGGCGTCGCGGCCTGGCGCCTGGGCGCCGGGCGTGCGCGCAAGGAGGACCCGGTGCAGGCGGGTGCTGGGATCGAGATCCACGCCAAGCCGGGGGACGTCGTGACGAAGGGGCAGCACCTGCTGACCCTTCACACCGACACCCCCGAGCGGTTCGACCGTGCGGTCGAGGCGCTCGACGGGGCGTGGGGCGTCGCGGACCCGGGCACGGTCGTCGAGACCCCGGCCCTGATCCTCGACCGGCTGAGCTGAGATGACGGCGCAGGCGGGGGAGCCCTCGGACGACGCGGCGACGCGTGGCCCGGGGGCTCCCCCGTCTGACGGCCGTCGTCCGCGCTCGGTGTACGGCGTGGGCGAGGAGCCCGACATCCGCTTCAGCCTGGCCAACGAGCGCACCGCGCTGGCCTGGGTGCGCACGGGGCTCGGTCTCGTCGCGGGCGGTGTCGCGCTCACGTCGTTCGCGTCGCTCGCGAGCATGTCGGGCTTCGTCGACGTGATCGCGGCGGTCGCGTGCCTCGCGGGGGCGGGTTTCGCGGCCTACGCACTGCTCGCGTGGCGGCGCAACGAACGGGCCATCCGGCGCGGGGAGCCCCTGCCCGCGCCGACGGGGCTCCCGGTGCTCGTCGCGGGCGTGCTCGTCCTCGCGCTGCTCGTGGCCGGGTACGCGGTCACCGAGGTCTGGCGGGCGTGACGTCGCCGGCCCGCGACCCCGGCCTGCAGCCCGAGCGCACCGCGCTCGCCTGGCAGCGCACGGTCCTCGGCGTCGTGATCGGGTCGGTCCTGCTGGCCGCCGTGAACCTGCGGGTGGGTCAGCCCGTCCTGTCCGTGCTCGCGGGCGCCCTCGCGGTCGCGACCCTCGTGCCCGCAGTGCTGCGGCCGCCGTCGGGCGGTCTCCCGCGGGACGGTCGGCTGCGTTCCTGGGGCTTCCTCGCGCGGGTCGCGTCGCTCGTGGGGCTCCTCGGGGTCCTGGGGGCGGCGAGCGCGTTCGCGAGCCTGCTGTGAGGGCGGGTCGTCGCAGGAGCGGAGGGGATGGCAGGCTGTCCGGATGATCCTCGCCGACCTCCAGCTGACCCAGGTCCTGCGTGCTGTCGGAGCCGGGCGGGGGCCGTTGCCGCCCGCGCCGCCGTCGGGCCGCTACGCGGTCCCCGGGCTCGACGGCGCCGCACCCGTCGTCCGTCGGCTCGCGCGCCGCGCGGGTCACCCCGACCAGGTCGCCGACCGCCTCGTCGACGCGCTCTCGACGCTGCGACCGTGGGAGCGGGCGCACGTGCTCGACCCGTTGCGCCGGGCCGTCCCCGCCCCGCCGGCGCCCGGTGCGCCCGGGGACGGCTCACCCGCGCCAGGACCTGATGCGCGGTTCGGCGAGCCGCTCGTGCTCGGCAGCGCCCGCGCGGTCCAGGTCGACGGGACGACGTGCGGCTCGGCCGTGCTCGCGGTCCTCGCCGCGGCGGGCGACCCCGTGGTCGGGCTGTGGCTCGTCGCGGGTGCCGACGTCTCCCGAGGGGCGAGCGCGCACGTGGTGACCGAGGGAGAGGTCGACGCGACCGCCCGGGAGCTCGAGACGTCGTCGGGCAGGTTCGCCGCGCTCCAGCGCCTCCTCCAGGCGCGCACGACGCACGCGGCGCTCGGCCCCCTCCCGTGGCCCACCGGGCTCGGCACGCCGCCCTGGACGGCCGCCCGCGACGCCCGCTACGCCGACGTGCGGTACACCCACCGCATCGTGGCGGGCGAGGGCACGACGGACCGGGTGCTCGCGAGCGCGCTGCGCTCGGCCGCCGCGGGCGTGCCCGTGCCCCTGTACACGGGTGGGGACGTCGGGACGGGGTGGTCGACGGCCGTGCCGCGCCACGTCGTGCTGCTCGCGGGCGTGAGCGGCCCGCAGGAGCCGCGGACGGACGCCGCCGCACCGTTCGGCGGTCGGTCGTGCTCGGTGTACGAGCCGTCGTCCGGGACGTTGCACCGCCTGCGCGTCGCCGACCTCCTGGCCGGGGTCGGCGAGGACGGCGAGCCCGGCCGGGGCGTGCGGCGCGCGCTCGGCGGCTGGTCGCACGTCACCTGGGCGGTCGTGCCCGCGGGACGGGCTGGCGGGTCGCGCCGCGTCGGGTGACGATGGGGAGAGACGAGAGGAGCTCACCATGAGCACGGTCCCCGGTACCGATTCCTGGCGAGACGCCGGCCTGGTCGCACCCGACGACGACGCCCCGAAGAACCTGGTCGAGGAGGAGCTGACGCCCCCGGTCGAGTCCTCCGACGCGGACGACGCGGAGGACTACAGCCCGCGGACGCCCCGCCCGGACCTCGACGGCGAGGCGGACGAGGCCGACGTCGTCGAGCAGGCGTCGGTCGTGCCGCTCGACGAGGGCGACGACGCGACCGGCGAGTGAGCCGGGCCTGAGCCAGGCCCGACGCACCCGTGACGCACCCGTGACCTCGGGACCCGCACCGCCGTCGCGTGCGCCCGCCCCGGGCCCGGTAGCGTGAGCCCCATGACCTCCACACCCTCCTCCGTGAGCGAGACCGTCGCGGCGATCGCCGCGCTCCCCAAGGTCGTCCTGCACGACCACCTCGACGGTGGGCTGCGGCCCCGGACGATCATCGAGCTCGCCGCCGAGATCGGGCACGACCTGCCCGCGACGGACGCCGACGCCCTGGGCGCCTGGTTCGTCGAGTCGGCCGACTCGGGCTCGCTCGTGCGCTACCTCGAGACCTTCGACCACACGATCGCCGTGATGCAGACGCGCGAGGCTCTCGTGCGTGTCGCACGCGAGTCCGTGCTGGACCTCGCGGCCGACGGCGTCGTGTACGCCGAGCAGCGGTGGGCCCCCGAGCAGCACCTGCGCGGCGGTCTGAGCCTGCAGGACACGGTGGACGCCGTCCAGGCAGGCCTGGAGGAGGGCGTCGCCCTCGCCGCCGCGCAGGGTCGCACGATCCGCGTGGGCCAGCTCGTGACCGCGATGCGGCACGCCGACCGCTGGCAGGAGATCGCCGAGCTCGCCGTGGCCAACCGGGGCAACGGCGTCGTCGGGTTCGACATCGCGGGCGCCGAGGACGGCTTCCCGCCCTCGCGCTTCCCCGACGTGTGGCGCTACCTCGCGGACCAGAACTTCCCCGTGACGATCCACGCCGGCGAGGCCTCGGGCGTCTCGTCGATCGCCGAGGCCGTCCACCTGGGCCAGGCCTCGCGCGTCGGGCACGGCGTGCGCCTCGTCGAGGACATCTCGTTCGACGAGCACCACGGCACCGCGGCCCTGGGCCAGCTCGCCCACTGGGTCCGCGACCACCAGATCCCGCTCGAGCTGTGCCCGGTCTCCAACCTGCAGACCGGGGCCTCGGCGACCTCGATCGCGGCGCACCCCATCACGCGCCTCAAGGAGCTCGACTTCGCGGTAACGCTCAACACGGACAACCGCCTCATGTCCGGCACGTCCATGACGCACGAGATGACGCTGCTCGTCGAGCAGGCCGGCTGGACGCTCGAGGACCTCTACGACGTCACGGCCACGGCCGCGTGGAGCGCCTTCATCCACCACGACGAGCGCCGCGCGCTCGTCGACGACGTCATCCTTCCCGGTTACCAGGAGATCCAAGGAGCACAGCTGTGAGCACCCCCGGCACGTCCCCGCTGGACCGCGCGTCCCTCGCGCAGTTCGTCGACCACACCCTGCTCAAGCCCGAGGCGACCCGCGCCGACTTCGAGGCGCTCGTCGACGAGGGCGTCGCGCTCGGCGTCTACTCGGTGTGCGTCTCGCCGTCGGTCCTGCCGCTCGACGGCAAGGGCCTGAAGATCGCGACCGTGTGCGGGTTCCCGTCCGGGACGCACCACAGCGACGTCAAGGCCGCCGAGGCCGCGCGGTCGGTCGCCGACGGTGCCGACGAGGTCGACATGGTCATCGACCTGGGTGCCGCCAAGGCGGGCGACTGGGCGTACGTCCAGTCCGACATCGCAGCCGTCCGTGCGGCCGTCCCGGCCCCCACGGTCCTCAAGGTCATCATCGAGTCCGCCGCGCTGACGGACCACGAGATCGTCGAGGCGTGCCGCGCCTCGGAGGCCGCCGGCGCCGACTTCGTCAAGACGTCCACGGGCTTCCACCCGGCAGGCGGCGCCTCGACGCACGCGGTGTCCATCATGGCCGAGACGGTCGGCGGACGCCTCGGGGTCAAGGCCTCGGGGGGCGTGCGCACGCTCGCCGACGCGCTCGCGATGATCGAGCACGGTGCGACGCGCCTGGGCCTGTCGGGCACCGCCGCGGTGCTCGCGGGCTTCGACGGCGTCGAGCCGGCCGAGGGCGGCGCAGCGGGCTACTGACCCGTACCCGACGGATCGAGGGGTGACCGTGCCCGGACGGGCGGTCACCTCTCGGCGTCTCCGGGGTTAGGCTAGCCTCACTTCGCCATCGCGGGCGGAGCGCACCCTGGAGGACCGAATGACCGACCCTGCCCCCCGCAAGCCCGAGCGCGTCGCGACCCACGCCGTGGTCGTGCGCACCGAGCGCCTCACGCCGCACATGATCCGCGTGGTCCTCGGGGGAGAGGGGCTCGACGGCTTCGAGGCCGGCCCGTACACCGACCGCTACGTCAAGCTGCTCTTCCCGGACGCGGCCGGCCCCGAGGGGCGCGTGCCGATGCGCACCTACACGATCCGCTCGTGGGACCCCGTCGCGCGCGAGCTCGCGATCGACTTCGTGGCGCACGGCGACGAGGGCCTCGCAGGTCCGTGGGCGGCCGCCGCCCAGCCCGGCGACGCGCTGTCCTTCTTCGGCCCGGGCGGCGACTACGCGCCGTCGGGCGACTACGACTGGCACCTGCTCGTGGGCGACGAGAGCGCCCTGCCCGCCATCGCGGCGGCTCTCGAGGCCGTGCCCGACGGCGCACCCGTCCTCGCGGTGGTCGAGGTCGCCTCCGCGGCGGAGGAGCAGGCCCTCACGTCGCCCGGGGCGCTCGACCTGCGCTGGGTCCACCGCGACGCCCACCCCGACAGCGCGCCCGGCGACGTCCTCGTCGCGGCCGTCGAGTCGCTCACGTTCCTGCCCGGGCAGCCCCAGGTGTTCCTGCACGGCGACGCCGGGTTCGTGCGCACGCTGCGTCGTCACGTGCGCCTCGACCGGGGCGTGCCCGTCACGGCGCTCTCCGCGTCCGGCTACTGGCGCCGCGGACGCACCGAGGAGGGCTGGCGCGCCGAGAAGGCCGACTGGAAGG
This sequence comes from Oerskovia sp. NPDC057915, assembly GCF_042887685.1. NCBI lineage: Bacteria > Bacillati > Actinomycetota > Actinomycetes > Micrococcales > Cellulomonadaceae > Oerskovia > Oerskovia sp. NPDC057915. The sequence continues at coordinate 74,924 of NZ_JBHVOS010000001.1, forward strand.
CCGCCGTCGCCCGCGACGAGGAGCCCGTGCTCAGGGGCTGACGGGCCCCGCGCCCTCGGCGGGCGACCGGGGTGCGCTCGGCGGGCGCGCTCGACCGCGGTCACGAGTGCCCCCGACCGACGCGGCGCCCCCGACCGGTCCGCGGTCCGAGGCGCGCCTGCGACTTTCGATGCGCAGACCATGGCCGGTCAGCCGATGCGCCCACCCGGTCCGACGCGATGGAGTGGCTCCGTACCGATCCGGAACCACGAGAGGCCCTCGCGTGCAGAACCAGCCGTACCCCGGGCGGCCCACCCCGGCGCAGCCGGACCCCGCCGACCCCGCCGCGTGGAGGTCGTTCTTCGCCCGGCACCGGCTCCTCACGGTCTTCCTGGCGAGCCTCGCACTGGTCGTCGTCATGGCGGTCGCGTCGAACCTCGTGGGTCGTGCCACGCCCGCTGGGGCCGCAGGTGCCGTGGGCGCCGTGGGTGCGGGAGGCGCCGCCGACCCCGACGAGGGGGCCCCGGGCCTCGGCGCGGCCGTGCGCGACGGGAAGCTCGAGTTCACGGTCATGGCCGTCGAGCCGGGGGTCACGCACGTGGGAGACGAGCTGCTGGGCGCTGACCCCCAGGGGCAGTTCGTCCTGCTGCACGTCGTGGTGACGAACGTCGGGGACGCAGCCCGGAGGGTCGACGCAGGCGCGCAGAGGCTGGTCGACACCCAGGGGCGCGAGCACTCGGCCGACCCCACCGCCGGGGGCCACCTCGGCGACGCCGAGAGCTTCCTCGACGACGTCGGCCCCGGCAGCTCGATCGAGGGCGTCGTGGTGTTCGACGTCCCGGCCGACGTCGTGCCGGCGAGCGTCGAGCTGCACGACTCGTTCATGTCGGGCGGCACGACGGTCGCGCTCGACTGACCGCCGGAGGGCTCTCCGGGCACGACGCAGGCCGTCGCCCGCTCCATGTGGAGGGGGCGACGGCCTGCGTCGTGCGCGGTGCGGGGCAGGTCGCCCGGACCGTCCGCGGTCAGATGCCGAGCGCGGCTGCGACGTCCGCTCGCACCTGGTCGAGGCGGGTCCGCGCGAAGGCGCGAGCCGCGGTGAGGTCGTCGTAGCTCGCGTCGGGAGCGACCGGGACGATCACCTCGAGGTAGCACTTGACCTTGGGCTCGGTACCGCTGGGGCGGACGATGACCCGGGTGCCGTCCGCGGACAGCAGCCGGACGCCGTCGGTCGGCGGCAGCCCGTCGAGGCCCTCGGACAGGTCGACGACGTCGCTCACGCCCGAGCCTGCGAGCGTGCGCGGAGGCGCCGCACGCAGCCTCGACATGGCTGCCGGGATCTGGTCGAGGTCCGTGAAGCGGGCCGAGAGCTGGTCGGTCACGTGCAGACCGTGAGCACGGGCGAGGTCGTCGAGCGCGTCGACGAGCGTGCGCCCCTCGGCCTTGAGCCGGTTCGCGAGCTGCGCGAGGAGCAGCGCGGCGCTGATGCCGTCCTTGTCGCGCACGACCTGCGGGTCGACGCAGTAGCCGAGCGCCTCCTCGTAGCCGTAGACCAGGCCGTCGACCCGGGAGATCCACTTGAACCCCGTGAGGGTCGCGGAGTAGCCCAGCCCGTGGCTGTCGGCGATCTTGCGCAGGAGCCGCGAGGACACGATCGAGCTCGCGAAGAACGGGGTCCTGCGGCCGGCGGGGTCGGGCGGGTCCTGTGCCGCACGTCGGCCGATCTCCTCGCCGAGCAGCGAGCCCACCTCGTCGCCGTGCAGCATGCGCCACCCGTTCGACCGGGCGGTCTCGGCCCCCTGGTAGGTCCCGACGCGCGGGTCGTACACCGCGAGGGCGCACCGGTCCGCGTCGGGGTCGTTCGCGATCACGAGGTCCGCCTTGGCGTCCTGCGCGTACGCGAGCGCGAGGTCGATCGCGCCGGGCTCCTCCGGGTTGGGGAAGGCCACGGTCGGGAACAGCGGGTTCGCCTCGAACTGCTCGGCGACGCTGATGACGTCGGTGAAGCCCGCGTTCCGGAGGACCCGGTCGAGCACCTCGCCTCCCACGCCGTGCAGCGGGGTGGCGACGATGCGCAGGTCGCGCGCGGCGCCGTCGGACAGGCGGCCCACCGACTCGACGTAGCCGAGCGCGAGGTCGCGCCCCAGGACCGTCCAGCCGTCGGTCGCGCGGGGAACCTGCACGGCCACGGGCGAGCGGTCGATCGCGGCCGCGATCTCGGCGTCGTACGGGGGCACGATCTGCGCGCCCTGACCCGAGTCCGTGACCACCCGGCCGCCGAGGTACACCTTGTAGCCGTTGTCCGCCGGGGGGTTGTGGCTCGCGGTGACCATGACGCCCGCGTCGGCGCCCAGGTGGCGCACCGCGTAGGCGAGCACCGGCGTGGGGAGCGCGGAGGGCAGGATGGACGCCTCGACGCCCGCGGCCGTGAACACCGCGGCGCTGTCGAGGGCGAACGTGTGCGAGTGGTGCCGGGCGTCGTACCCGATGACGACGCGCGGCGTCTGCCCCGGCAGGGCGTCGCGCAGGAACGATGCGAGGCCCGCCGCGGCCCGGATCACGACCGCGCGGTTCATGCGGTTGGGGCCCGCCGCCATCTCGCCGCGCAGGCCCGCGGTGCCGAACTGGAGCGTGCCGACGAAGCGGTCGCGCAGCTCGGCCCGTGCCCGGGCACGCACCTCGTGGTCACGGGGGTCGGGGGAGTCGGCCTCCGCGAGGAGGGTGCGCAGCTCGGCCTGGTCGGCGGGCTCGGGGTCCGCCTCGATCCAGGCCTCGACCTGCGCCAGGAAGGACGCGTGGCCCTGCCCTGCCTCGTAGCCGGGGTCGTCCACGTCGAGGAAGTCCTGTGGGTTCGTCATGTCACACCAGCTTCGCGATCTCGGCGAGCAGGGAGCTGATCCGGGGCCCGGCCGCCTGACCGGCCTCGATGACCTCGCCGTGCGACAGCGGGGTGGGGCTGATGCCCGCGGCAAGGTTCGTGACCAGCGAGATGCCCAGCACCTCGAGCCCCGCGTGACGCGCGGCGATGGCCTCGAGCGTGGTCGACATGCCGACCAGGTCCGCGCCGAGGATGCCCGCCATGCGCACCTCGGCCGGGGTCTCGTAGTGCGGGCCGGGGAACTGGGCGTACACGCCCTCGCCGAGCGAGCCGTCGACCGAACGGGCCAGGTCCCGCAGGCGGGGGGAGTACAGGTCCGTCAGGTCGACGAACGTCGCGCCCTCCAGGGGCGAGGTGGCCGTGAGGTTGATGTGGTCGCGGATGAGGACCGGGGTGCCCGGCCCGTGGTCGAGGTTCAGGCCGCCGCACCCGTTGGTGAGGATCACGGTCTGCGCGCCGGTCGCCGCCGCGGTCCGCACACCGTGGACGACGTGGCGCACGCCCTTGCCCTCGTACAGGTGGGTGCGCGAGCCGAGCACGAGCGCGTGGCGGACCGAGCCGTCGGCGCGCTCGATGCGGATCGAGCGCGTCGTCGCGACGTGGCCGGCGACGGCGGGCTTCGAGAAGCCGGGGATCTCGTTCGTGGGGATCTCCGCGACGACGTCGCCCAGGAGCTCTGCCGCCCCGCCCCAGCCCGACCCGAGCACGAGGGCGACGTCGTGGCCCTCGATCCCGGTGGCTTCGGCGATGTGGTCCGCGGCGGCGCGGGCCACGAGGAACGGGTCGGTCGTGGGGTCGTCGAGAGACAAGGTCGTCGTCATAGGACGAGGCTATCCGTTCTGGGGCGCCGCGCCCCGCGGAACGCCCGTCCTCGCGTCAGCGCGTCGTCGTGTCCGCATGCTGACACGGATGCCCCTCGGATGCTGACAGAATGGCACCTGTGACGAACGAGAACCCCGACCTGCAGGCCAGCCGCATCGTGATCCTGGGCGGTGGACCCGGAGGCTACGAGGCGGCTCTCGTCGCCCGTCGGCTCGGTGCCGACGTCACCGTCGTCGAACGCCAGGGGCTCGGCGGCGCCGCCGTGCTCACCGACGTGGTGCCGTCCAAGACCCTCATCGCGACGGCCGACTGGATGACGATCGCCGACCGTGCCGCCGACCTCGGCATCCGCCTGCCCGTCGACACCGCCAAGGCCGCGCACCCCGCGATGCGTCGCCACATGGTCGACCTGGACGCCGTCAACACCCGTGTCATGGCGCTCGCGGCCGCACAGTCCGCCGACATCCACGCGCGTCTCGAGCGCGAGGGCGTGCGCGTCCTGATCGGCGAGGGGCGTCTCGACGGCCCGTCGCGCGTGCACGTCACGCTCCAGGAGGACGCGGCAGAGGTCTCGGTCGACGCCGACGTGATCCTCCTCGCGCTCGGCGCGACGCCCCGCGTGCTGCCGACCGCGATCCCCGACGGGGAGCGCATCCTCACGTGGACCCAGCTCTACAACCTCAAGGAGCTCCCCGAGCGCCTGATCGTCGTGGGCTCGGGCGTCACGGGCGCCGAGTTCGCGGGCGCCTACAACGCGCTGGGCTCCGACGTCGTGCTCGTCTCGAGCCGCGACCGCGTGCTGCCGGGCGAGGACGCCGACGCGGCCGAGCTCATCGAGGGGGTCTTCCGCTCGCGCGGCATGACGGTCATGTCGCGCACGCGCGCCGAGGCCGCGGTGCGCACCGACGAGGGCGTCGAGGTCACGCTCGCCGACGGGCGCGTGGTCAAGGGCTCGCACGTGCTGCTCGCCGTCGGGTCCATCCCCTCGACCGCGGGCATCGGGCTCGAGGAGGCCGGCGTCCGCCTGACCCCGAGCGGCCACGTGCAGGTCGACAAGGTCTCGCGCACCTCGGTGCGCGGCATCTACGCGGCGGGCGACTGCACGGGCATCCTGCCGCTCGCCTCGGTCGCCGCGATGCAGGGCCGTGTGGCCATGTCCCACGCCCTGGGCGACGCCGTGAGCCCCATCAAGCTGCGCACGGTCGCCGCGAACATCTTCACGGCCCCGGAGATCGCGACCGTCGGGTACAGCGAGGAGAAGCTCAAGGAGCAGGGGTCGCGGTACGTGACCACGACGCTCCCGCTGGCCCGCAACCCGCGCGCCAAGATGCTCGGCATGCGCGACGGGTTCGTCAAGCTGTTCGCGCACCCGGAGGCGAGCGTCGTCCTGGGCGGCGTCGTCGTGGCCCCGCGTGCGAGCGAGCTCATCTTCCCCATCACGCTCGCGGTCGCGCACCGCCTCACGGTCGACGACGTCGCGGAGGCCTTCACGGTCTACCCGTCGCTGTCCGGCTCGATCGCCGAGGTCGCGCGCATGCTCCACCACCGCGAGGACTGAGGCGCGGGCCCTCGGGCCGCCCGACGATCGTCTCCCCGAGGCGGCCCGGCGGCCTCGGGGCCTGGCGGATCGCTGGGTCGCCGCACGCGGCACGCTGGACCCGGACCCGACGCCCGCTACCCGGCCGGCGCGGGCTCCGGCTCCTGCGCCGGGCGCACCACCGTCACGAGCGGGCGGTGGTCGGACGAGACGTCGTCCAGGACCCGGAAGCGCTCGAAGCCGACACCTGCACCGAACATCCAGTCGATGCGGTGGCGCGGCGCGTCGGCGGGCGACGTGAGGTCGTCCGCGTTCCCCGCCTGGTCCTGCCCGCTGACGAGCCCCTGGGACTCGACGAGGGTGATCTCGTCCCAGTCGGGTTCGGCGTTGAGGTCGCCCGCGAGCAGGTACGCCCCTTCGACCGGCTCGGCCGCGAAGAGCGTGTCGAGCTGGTCGAGGCGGGTCGGGGTGCTCTCGCGGCGGTGCTGCAGGTGCACGGAGGTCACGCGCAGCCCGTCGGCCCAGGCGGTGCGCAGGGCGGTCCCCTCCGTGGGCGTGACGGTCGCGGAGATCGCGGACCTGTGCTGCGGGCCCGCGCCGAAGGGCAGCGACGTCCGTGACACGTCGGACACCGTGACCGTGTCCGGGTCCCACAGGATCGCGTTCCCGAACTGGCGGTCGGCCGCCCCGACGAACGCGACCTCCATGTCGGTGGCGCGCGCGAGGTAGGTCGCCATGTCGATGCCGCCGCCCAGCACCCAGCCGCGCGAGACCTCCTGGAGCGTCACGACGTGGGCGCCCGAGTCACGGATCGTGGCGGCGACGTCGTCGAGCTCGACCGACGGTGTCGCGCTGACCCCGTAGTGCAGGTTCCAGTCGAGGACGACGAGGCCCTGCTCGTCGGCGGCCGCACCGCCCGCCGGACCGTCCCGGTCCGGCAGGTCGAGGAGCTGTGCGACGGCACCTCCTGCGGTCAGGGCGACGACCGCGGCCACGACGGGCAGCGCGACCCGCACGCTCGGCGGGGCGACGCGTGCGGCTGCGAGGGTGCCCGCGGCGGCCTGCGGCAGCGGGCGGGTGCGACGCAGCCCGGCGACCCCGATCACGAGGGCGACGAGGACCGGCACGGAGGCGTTGGGCACGGGCAGGGGGACGTCGTAGTCGAGCTGGTAGACCAGGAGCGGCAGGATGAGCCCCAGCCCGACGGCGGTGCTCGCCCCGGCCAGGCGCAGCCAGCCGATCTCCCGGGCAGGTCGGGTCAGGGCGTGCACGACGGCGTCGGTCGAGGCGACGGCGAGACCGACGACGCAGACCAGGATCGCCCAGGCGAGCAGGTCGTCGAGGACCTCGGTCCGACCGGGCAGCACGAAGACGACCAGGGCGAAGGCGACGAGGGCCACGAGGTCGGCCCAGCGGCCCACGACCGACAGGACGGCGTTGCCCCCGGGGCGGCTCGACCGTGCGGTACCGCGGACGGTCGTCAGCCCGACCATGAGGGCCATGAGAGCGACGGCTCCCGCGGCCACGGACAGGGGCAGGCCCGTCTGCGACGCGACGAAGGCCGGGTTGCCGAAGACCATGACACCCAGCGCGAGGTACGGGCCGAGCACCCAGATCCCGCGGGCCCCGGGAGCGGCGGCGTCACGGCGCAGCAGCCAGGCCGAGACCACGGCCAGGCCGCCGAGCGCGAGGGGCGCCACCCAGGAGAGCAGGCCGGTGCGCCAGTACGCGTCCCACGTCCCGTGGAGCAGGCTCACGCCCGCGGCGCCCAGGACGCCCAGCGAGACCCCCAGGGCGACCATGCGGCCGTTCGCGAGCGGCGTCCAGGCGCCTCCCACCCGCTCGGGGGAGTCGTCGGCGGGCCCCGGTCGGACGCCGCTCACGAACGCGACGACGATGACGAGCGTGGCCACCGCGAGCGAGGCGCCCCCGAGCCCCAGCCCGTAGCGAGCCGACCCGAGGGCTCCCTCGGAGCCGGCGGCGATCCCGAGACCCTGCAGCCCCAGTCGCCACCCGACCAGCGCGAGCACGGCGCCGAGCGTGACCCGCCCCGAGACCGGCAGGCGCGCGGCGATGATCGTCACGGCCAGCGCGGGAGCCGCGTACGTGACCAGGGCCGTCCCGGCGGCGACGGTCACGCTCGCGGAGAAGGCGCGGTCCAGCAGCGGGCCGCTCGCCCGGATCATCTCGACGGCGAGCGCCGTGACCACGGTGAGCAGGAGCAGGCGGGCGGCGTTGCCGCGGCCGAGGCGTGTCACGTGCCGGGCCGCGTGGGAGAGCTGTCGACGGGTCGGGAACGGGTTCGACGAACCTGCTGTGGTCGTGGCAGCGGCGTCGGCGAGCCCGGCGTCGGCAGCGGCCTGGGAGGCAGCCGGTACCGGGGGCGTCGACCGTGGGCCCGACGGTTCGGTCGGAGCCTCGGCGGGCGCGGTCCGCGGCGGAGCGGTCGACCCGGCCGGGGTCGCCGGCCCCGCCGCCGCGGTGGCACCCGGTGCCTGCGACAGGTTCGGGGCGAAGCGTGCCGCGCGCTCGCGCCAGGCCGTCGGGGCGGGAGAGGTCTCGGGCGAGACCTCGACCCTCTCCCAGGCGGAGGCACCGGTCGGGGCCGGGGCCGGGGCGGGCGGTGCCGGCGTGGTGGGCAGGGCAGAGGTCCGGGGGCGCGCCGTCGGGAGCGCACCGGTGACGGGCGACGAGTGCCACGAGGTGTCCGCCTGGCGCTCCAGGGCGGCCTGCTCGGCAGCGCGCCGCTCGGCGCGGGTCAGGGGCCGCGCGGGAACGGGGTCCGGTCCGGGAGGAGGGGGACCTGCCGGGGCTCGGCGGTCGCCCGGGTCGTGGCTGCTCGTGCGGTGCTCGTCGGTCACGGGCCGACCGTACCCGGGCCCGGTGGCGCGACGACAGCGGCACGCACGTCGGGGAGTCGCCCCGGGCCGCTTCACCCGGGCCGATCCCGGACGCTGTGACCGACCTCACACGAAAGGCGTCCTCGTGCCACACTGAGACTCAGTCGTCGACGACCCGGGCCGCCGCTCCGCGTGCCTGCCCCGGAGGGAGGCCAGCATGACGAGCAGCACCCCCGAGCAGACCCCAGGGGTGATCGGGCACGTCGTCGGTGGCCGCCGCGTGGACGAGGCGCAACGGTACGGACCCGTCCACGACCCGGCGACCGGACGCGTCACGGGGCGGGTGGCCCTCGCCTCGGCGGCGGACGTGGACGCGGCCGTCGCGGCGGCGCTCGCGGCCTTCCCGGGCTGGTCCCGGACGGGCCTGTCACGGCGCGTCGAGATCCTCTTCGCGTTCCACGAGCTGCTGCGGGCGCACCGGGACGAGATCGCCCACGTCGTCTCGGCCGAGCACGGCAAGGTCGTGTCCGACGCCGAGGGGGAGGTCGCGCGAGCGCTCGAGAACGTCGAGTTCGCGACCGGCATCCCGCACCTGCTCAAGGGGGGCTTCAGCCAGCAGGTCTCGACCGGGGTGGACGTCCACGAGGTCAAGCAGCCGCTGGGCGTCATGGCCGGCATCACGCCCTTCAACTTCCCGGCCATGGTACCGCTGTGGATGATCCCGACGGCGATCGCGTGCGGCAACACGTTCGTCCTCAAGCCGAGCGAGCGCGACCCGTCGGCGTCGCTGCTGGTCGCCCGGCTCCTGACCGAGGCCGGGCTGCCCGACGGCGTCGTCAACGTGGTGCAGGGTGACCGGGTCGCGGTCGACCGGCTCCTGGAGCACCCCGACGTCGCCGCGATCAGCTTCGTCGGGTCCACGCCCGTCGCGCGCCACGTCTACGAGACGGGCACGCGCCACGGCAAGCGGGTCCAGGCCCTGGGCGGTGCGAAGAACCACCTGGTCGTCCTGCCCGACGCCGATCTCGATGCCGCAGCGGACGCTGCGGTCTCGGCGGGGTACGGGTCCGCGGGGGAGCGGTGCATGGCGATCTCGGTCGTGGTCGCGGTGGGCGACGTCGCCGACGCCCTCGTCGAGGCGATCCGCACGCGCGTGGCGGGGCTCGTCGTCGGGCCGGGGAGCGACCCCGCCTCCCAGATGGGGCCGCTCATCACGGCCGAGCACCGCGACCGTGTCGCGGCGCGCGTGGGCAGCGCCGTCGACGAGGGCGCGCTCCTGGTCCTGGACGGGCGGGACGGACCGCCCGTCGGGCCGGGGCCCGCGGGACAGGACACGAGCGGAGGGTTCTTCCTCCGCCCGAGCCTCGTGGACCACGTGCGGCCCGAGCACACCGTGTACCGGGAGGAGATCTTCGGACCGGTGCTCTCGGTCGTGCGCGCCGAGACGTTCGACGACGCCCTGCGGCTCGTCAACGAGAACCCCTACGGCAACGGCGCGGCCGTCTTCACGCGCGACGGAGGAGCCGCCCGACGCTTCGAGGTCGAGGTGCAGGCCGGCATGGTCGGCGTCAACGTCCCCATCCCGGTGCCCGTCGGCTACTACTCGTTCGGCGGCTGGAAGGGCTCGCTGTTCGGGGACTCGCACATGTACGGCCCCGAGGGGATCCACTTCGCGACCCGGACCAAGGTCGTGACGTCGCGGTGGCCGGACCCCGCGACCAGCAGCATCGACCTGGGATTCCCCCGGACCCGGTGACGAGGCGGACGAGCCGACGGACGAAGGGACGGCGAGCCGGATGACGGACGCAGCGCAGGGCACGGGACGGGCCGGACGGGACGACGCCCATGTCTTCTACTCGTGGTCGGCGCAGGAGCTGATCCGTCCCGTGACGATCGCCGGCGGCGAAGGGGCCTGGTTCTGGGACGCGGACGGGCGCCGCTACCTCGACTTCGCCTCGCAGCTCATCAACCTCAACCTGGGGCACCAGCACCCCGCGCTCGTGGGCGCGATCCAGGCGCAGGCCGGACGCCTCGCGACCGTCGCGCCGTCGTTCGCGAACCCCGTGCGCAGCGAGCTCGCGCGCCTGATCGTCGAACGCGCGCCGGGCGGCGCCGACGGCGGGCTGAACCGTGTGTTCTTCACCAACGGTGGTGCCGACGCCGTCGAGAACGCCGTGCGCCTCGCCCGGCGCCACACGGGCCGCCAGAAGGTCCTGGCCGCCTACCGGTCCTACCACGGCAACACGGGCACGGCCGTGACGGCCACGGGCGACCCGCGTCGCTGGCCCAACGAGGTGGACCCGGGCGTCCGGCACTTCTTCGGGCCGTACACGTACCGGTCGTCGTTCGGGGCGGCGACCGATGCCGACGAGTGCGTCGCGGCGCTGCGCCACCTGCGCGAGGTCGTCGAGCTCGAAGGACCTGCGACGATCGCCGCGATCCTGCTCGAGACCGTGGTCGGGACCAACGGCGTGCTCGTGCCCCCCGACGGCTACCTCGCAGGTGTCCGCGAGCTGTGCGACGAGCACGGCATCCTGTACGTCGCGGACGAGGTCATGGTCGGCTTCGGCCGGGTGGGCGAGTGGTTCGCCGTGGACCACTGGGACGTCGTCCCGGACCTCGTGGTCTTCGCCAAGGGCGTCAACTCGGGCTACGTCCCGCTCGGCGGCGTCATCGTGTCCGAGCGCGTCGCCGCGAGCTTCGACCGCACGCCGTTCCCCGGCGGGCTCACCTACTCGGGCCACCCGCTCGCGTGCGCGCCCGGTGTCGCGAGCATCCACGTGATCGAGGAGCAGGGCATCCTCGACCGGGTACGGTCGCTCGGCGAGCGGGTCCTGGGCGAGCGGCTGCGCGACATGGCCGCGCGGCACCCCAGCGTGGGCGAGGTCCGCGGGCTCGGGTTCCTCTGGGCGATCGAGCTCGTCCGCGACCCCCTCACGCGCGAGCGCCTCGTGCCGTTCCAGGGCACGCCCGAGCAGAACGCCCCCATGGCCGAGGTCGTCGCCGCGGTGACCGCGGGCGGCGTCTGGCCCTTCCCGCAGGTCAACCGCCTGCACCTCGCCCCGCCGCTCGTCACGTCGGTCGAGGACCTCGAGCACGGCCTCGATGTCGTCGACGCGGCGCTCGACGTCGCCGACCGGTACGTCGACGCCCCGGCCCCGCGCGGACGCCGCCCCGTGCGACCGGTGCCGCCTGCACCGCCTGCACCGTCTGCGCCGAGGGCCGCGCACGACGGCCACCGTCCCCGGCCCGCCCCCGCCCCCGCCCCACCCGAGGAGAACCCATGATCGTGCGCGCCGCCCTCACCCAGGTCCGCTGGACCGGCGACCAGGAGTCCATGGTCGCGGCCCACGAGCGGTACACCCGCCAGGCCGCCGACCAGGGGGCCCAGGTCATCTGCTTCCAGGAGGTGTTCAACGCGCCCTACTTCCCGCAGGTCGAGGACGCCGCGTTCTACTCCTACGCCGAGTCCGTGCCGGGCCCGACGACCGAGCGCTTCGCGGCCCTCGCCAAGGAGCTGGGCATCGTGGTCGTCCTGCCCGTGTACGAGCTCGAGCAGCCCGGGATCCTCTACAACACCGCAGCCGTGATCGACGCCGACGGCCGCTACCTCGGCAAGTACCGCAAGACCCACATCCCGCACCTGCCCGGGTTCTGGGAGAAGTTCTACTTCCGCCCCGGCAACCTGGGCTACCCCGTCTTCGACACCGCGGTCGGGCGCATCGGGGTCTACATCTGCTACGACCGGCACTTCCCCGAGGGGTGGCGGGCCCTGGGCCTGGCCGGAGCGACCGTCGTGTTCAACCCGAGCGCCACGAGCCGTGGCCTGTCGAACTACCTGTGGCGGCTCGAGCAGCCCGCGGCGGCCGTGGCCAACGAGTACTACGTCGGGGCCATCAACCGCGTCGGTTTCGAGGAGCTCGGATCGAACGACTTCTACGGCACGAGCTACTTCGTGAACCCCGAAGGGGCGTTCGTGGGCGAGACGGCCGACGCCTACGACGAGGAGCTCGTGGTGCGCGACCTCGACCTCGACCTGCTCACGGAGGTCCGCAACCGGTGGCAGTTCTACCGCGACCGCCGCCCCGACGCGTACGGCCCGCTCACGGCGCCCTGACGGCGTCGTGGCCGGCCCACGTGCCCGCCCGGACCGCACGGCCAGCACCCGCACCGACCCACGAACGAGAGGACGCACACCATGGCACTGACCCTCATCACGGGTGGCACCGTCGTCGGGCCCACGGGGCGCTCGCGCGCCGACGTCCTGCTCGACGGCGAGCAGGTCGCCGCGCTGCTGCGCCCGGGCGACACGTCGCTCGGCGTGGACCTCGCCTCGGTCGCGCAGACCGTGATCGACGCGACCGGCAAGTACGTCATCCCGGGCGCGGTGGACCCGCACACCCACATGGAGCTCCCGTTCGGCGGCACGGCCGCGTCGGACACCTTCGAGACCGGGACGCGCGCCGCAGCCTGGGGAGGCACGACGACGATCGTCGACTTCGCGGTCCAGCGCACCGGCGAGCGGGTCCAGGACTCGCTCGCCGCCTGGTTCGCCAAGGCCGAGGGGAACTGCGCGATCGACTACGGCTTCCACCAGATCCTCGGCGGCGTCGACGACGACTCGCTCAAGGCCATGGACGAGCTCGTGGCCGAGGGCATCACGAGCTTCAAGCTCTTCATGGCCTACCCCGGGGTGTTCTACAGCGACGACGGGCAGATCCTGCGGGCCATGCAGAAGGCCGCGACCAACGGCTCGATGGTCATGATGCACGCCGAGAACGGCATCGCGATCGACGTCCTCGTGCGCCAGGCCATCGACCGCGGCGACACGGCCCCGTACTTCCACGGCACCACGCGCCCCTGGGAGACCGAGGAGGAGGCCACGCACCGCGCGATCATGCTCGCGCGCCTCGCGGGCGCCCCGCTCTACGTGGTGCACATGTCGGCCAAGCAGGCCGTCGCCACGCTCGCACGGGCCCGCGACGACGGCTGGAACGTGTTCGGCGAGACGTGCCCGCAGTACCTGTACCTCTCGCTCGAGGAACAGCTCGGGGCCCGGAGCGAGGAGTGGGGCGACTTCGAGGGCGCCAAGTGGGTCTGCTCGACGCCGCTGCGCGCACGGGCCGAGGGCCACCAGGACGAGCTGTGGCGCTACCTGCGCACGGGCGACCTGTCGGTCGTGAGCACCGACCACTGCCCGTTCTGCATGAAGGAGCAGAAGGAGCTCGGTCTCGGTGACTTCTCCAAGATCCCCAACGGGATCGGCGGCGTCGAGCACCGCCTCGACCTCGTCTACCAGGGCGTCGTCGACGGGAGGATCTCGCTCGAGCGCTGGGTCGAGCTGTGCTGCACGACGCCGGCGCGCATGTTCGGCCTCGGCGACCGCAAGGGCGTGCTCACCCCGGGGGCCGACGCCGACGTCGTGGTCTACGACCCCGCCGGGCACACCTCGATCGGGTACACCTCGGGCACGGACGCCGCGCACGAGAACCGCAGGACCCACCACATGAACATGGACCACTCCGCGTGGGAGGGCTTCGAGATCGACGGGCACGTCGACGTCGTGATCTCGCGCGGCACGGTCCTGGTCTCCGACGGCGAGTACCACGGCCACCCCGGGCACGGTCGGTACCTGCGCCGCAGCACCTCGGCGTACCTCCGATGACGGGCAGGAGCCAGCCATGACCGCGACCGGCACGGCCGAGCGCCTCGACCTGGGCGTCGTCCTGCAGACGAACCCGCCCGCGTGGCGCGTCGTCGACCTCGCACGACGCGCCGAGCTCCACGGCTTCAGCCACGTGTGGACCTTCGACTCGCACCTGCTGTGGCAGGAGCCGTACGTCATCCACTCCCAGATCCTGTCCGCGACCCACCGCGTGACCGTCGGGCCCATGGTCACCAACCCCGCGACGCGCGACGTGACCGTGACCGCGTCCACCTTCGCGACCCTCAACGAGATGTTCGGCAACCGCACGGTCTGCGGGATCGGCCGCGGGGACTCCGCCGTCCGGGTGACCAACGGCAGGCCCGTGACCCTCGCCGAGCTGCGGACGGCCGTCACGACCATCCGGGGGCTCGCAGGAGGGCAGGCGGTCGAGCACCACGGGTCGACGCTCCACCTGCCCTGGGCCCCCGACAGCCGCACCCCCGTGTGGGTCGCGGCCTACGGCCCGCGCGCGCTGGCGCTCGCGGGCGAGGTCGGGGACGGCTTCATCCTGCAGCTCGCCGACCCCGACATCGTTGCCTGGTCGATCGACGCGGTGCGCCGGGCCGCCGAGCGAGCGGGCCGCGACCCGGCCGAGGTGACCATCTGCGTGGCGGCACCCGCGTACGTGACGGACGAGGCGCCGTCGGGCGGGGACGGGCACGCGAACGGGGGCGGTCGGTCGCTCGCCCACGCCTACGACCAGTGCCGCTGGTTCGGCGGCATGGTCGGCAACCACGTCGCGGAGATCGTCGCGCGCTACGGGGCGGGGGAGGGCACGGGGACGGGCGTCGACGGCGACGGGCCGAGCATCCCGCGCGCCCTGACCGACTTCGTCGCGGGCCGCGTCGACTACGACTACAACGAGCACGGGCGCGCAGGGAACACCCACACCGCGTTCGTGAGCGACGAGATCCTGGACCGGTTCTGCCTGGTCGGGCCGCCCGCGCGGCACGTCGAGCGGCTGCTCGAGCTCAAGGCGCTCGGCGTCGACCAGTTCGCGCTCTACCTCCAGCACGACGCGAACGACGAGACGCTCCAGGCGTACGGCGAGCTGGTCCGCCCGGCCGTGCAGCAGGCGGGCCGGGTCAAGGACTGAGCAAGCGCACGGGTCAGGCGAACAGGTCCTGGCCCACGAACGCGCCGTCGTCGCCGCCCAGCGTCGCCCCGGCCGGGACGCCGCGCGGCACGGCCCAGATCCCCGAGCCCGTGTGCCGCAGGTACTCGCTCATGAGGTCGTGCTTGGCGAGCGCGTTCTGCATGGGCACGTACTGCGTGGCCGGGTCACGCACGTACGCGAGGAAGAACAGCCCCGCGTCGAGCCTGCCCAGCCCGTCCGACCCGTCGGTGTAGTTGTAGCCGCGGCGCAGCATGCGCGCCCCGCCGTTGCTCGTGGGGTGCGCGAGGCGCACGTGCGAGGCCGCGTCGATGAGCGGGGCGCCGCCGCGGCCCGTCGCCTCGAAGTCGGGCTCGGTCCGCTCCTCGCCACCGGACAGCGGGGCCCCCGAGCCCTTGGTGCGGCCCACGATGGTCTCCTGCTCGCGCAGGGGCGCACGGTCCCACGTCTCGATCGTCATGCGGATGCGGCGTGCGACCAGGTACGAGCCGCCTGCCAACCAGTCGGCCCCGTCGCCCGGCGCGACCCACACGTGCTCGTCGGTCGCCGCCGACTCCTCGGACGTGATGTTGGCGGTGCCGTCCTTGAACCCGAACAGGTTCCGGGGCGTGGGCTGGGCCGTGGTGGTCGACGACGTGCGCCCGTAGCCGAGCTGGCTCCAGCGCACCGACGCCGTCCCGAACGCGATGCGCGCGAGGTTGCGGATCGCGTGGACCGCAACCTGCGGGTCGTTCGCGCAGGCCTGGACGGCGAGGTCGCCGCCGCAGCGCGCGTCCTCGAGCATGTCGCCCGGGAAGTGCGGCAGGTTGGCGAGGAGGTCCGGCTTGCGGCCGTCGAGGCCGAACCGCGGCGAACCGTCCGCCGCCGTGAAGAACGACGGGCCGAACCCGAACGTGATCGTCAGGCCCGACGCGGGCAGGTCCTCGGCCTCGCCCGTGTCGTCCGGCGGGGCGTCGTACGGCCCGGACATGGGCCCGAACTCCCCGGCGGGCAGGCCCTGCGTCATGCGCGAGGCCGCGAGCGTCCACGCACGCAGCAGCACGACCACCTCGTCGCGGTCCTGGGTCGTGACGTCCCACGTCGCGAAGTGCAGGCTGTCCTGGACCGGGGTCGTGATCCCGGCCTGGTGCTCGCCCGTGAACGCGAACGCGCCGTCGCCCTCCGCAGGGCCCGCGCTCGGCGTCGCGGTACGGGCCGCGGCGGTCCCCGCGGCGAACCCGCCCGCGAGCCCCGCCCCGGCCAGCCCGACGCCGGCCATCCCCAGGAGGGCGCGCCGCGAGATGCGGCGTGCCTCCTGCGGTGGCTCGGTCGGTCCCGCGGGGTCTGCAGGACCGGTGGCCCCCCGCGGTCCGCCGGGGACCTCGGGGGCGGGCGATCCGGCGTCGGGCTGGTCGGGCGTGGTCGTCATGGTGCGTCGGTCCTCAGAGCACCACGGCGGCGGTGAGCTGCGAGAGCGGCTCGCTCAGCGAGTCGACGGCCTGCGAGAGCGCCTTGACCTGCTCGGGCGTGAGGTCGGTGTAGAGCACGAACCCGTCGCCCTGCTTCTGCTCGTCGAGCAGGCCCTGGAGCGTCGTGAAGCGCTCGTCGAGCGTCGCGGCGAGCTTCTCGTCCTTGGCCGCGACGACGTCGCGCAGGCCGTCGTAGGCGACCTTGGCGCCGTCGACGTTCGCCTGGAAGTCCCACAGGTCGGTGTGCGACCAGATCTCCTCCTCGCCCGTGACCTTGCCCGTCGCGACCTCGTCGAGCAGGCCCTTGGCGCCGTTGCCGATCGCGGGGGCGTCGATGCCCTCGGCGAAGGACGCCTCGTGCGTGCGGTCGAAGAGCTCCTGGGTGTCGGCGAGGAGCTGGTCGGCGTACTGCGTGCGCTGCTCGGGGGTCAGGGCCACGTAGGTCTCTCCGCCGTTGGCCTCGGGCGCCGGCTGCCACAGGTCCTTCTCGAGCAGGTGCCAGCCGGTCCACTCCTGGCCCTCTTCGAGGTCGGCCTCGCGCAGGTCCATCTTGGGGTCGAGGTCGCCGAACGACTCGGCCACGGGCTCGATGCGCTCCCAGTGGACGCGCACGGGTGCGTAGAGGGCCTTGGCGCCCTCGTCGTCGCCCGCCTTGTACGCGGCCACGAACTCCTGGGTTCCCGCGAGGAGCTGCTCGGTCTGGTCCTTGACGTACGCGACGTAGTTGGTCGAGGCCAGCGCGACCTGGTCGGCGACCGCGCCCGTGGGCTCGACGTCCTTGCCCGAGTCGGTCACGGTGAAGTCGGAGCGGATGCCGTCGCCGATCATGCCGGGCTTGCACGCGGTCACGTACTGCCCGGGCTTGGCCGTGAGCACGAGGTCGCGGCTGATGCCCGGGCCGATGTTCTCGACCTCGGACACGATCCGCAGGCCGTCCTCGGCGAGCAGGTAGAACTCGGTCACGTCGTCGCCCGTGTTGGTCACGGTGAAGACGATGTTGCCCGAGGGTGCCTCGGCGGCCGAGAGCGTGCACGCGTCGGCCGACGAGTCGACCGTGAGCTTCGCGGAACCGGCCGCGGAGCCGCTCGCGCCGGCGGGGGCAGGGTCGTTGGGCGTGCAGGCGGCCAGGACGGGGACGAGCAGTGCGGCAGCGAGCAGCGGCGCTGCGACGCGGGTGGCCCGTGAGCGGGTCATCGGTTTCCTCCGGGAGTCGTGACGGTGGTTGCCGGGGTGCTGGCCTGCGCGGGGGCACTGCTGCGAGGCGCGCTGAACCAGACGGTCCGGACGAAGAAGAACAGCGTGGGGACGAGGTAGAGCCACCAGGCGGCGAGCTCGAGCCAGGTGGTCGCGGGGGAGAAGTTGAAGACGCCCTTGAGGACCGTGCCGTACCAGCTCGACGGCGGGATCTGCGCGCTCACGTCGAACGCGAGGTTGTGCAGCCCGGGCAGGATGCCGGCCTCCTGGAGGTCGTGCACGCCGTAGGAGAGGACTCCCGCGGCCACCACGACGAGGAAGAGCCCGGTCCAGGCGAAGAAGACGCGCAGGTTGAGCCTGACGGCGCCCCGGTAGACGGCCCAGCCGAGCAGGACGGCCACGGCCAGCCCGAGCACGGCTCCGAGGAGGGGCCTGGTCGTGGTGCCCGTCGCCTGGGCGCCCGCCCACAGGAAGAGCGCGGTCTCGAGGCCCTCACGCCCGACGGCGAGCAGCGCCATGACGACGACGGCCCACCTCCCGGCGGCGACGGCGTCGTCGAGCTTGTGCTGCAGGTCGGTCTTGAGGTGGCGGGCGGTCTTGCCCATCCAGAAGATCATCCACGTGATGAGGCCGACGGCGACGATCGACAGCGTGCCGCCGATGGCTTCCTGGGCCTCGAACGTCAGGCCTTGCGGCCCGTACGTCAGGGCCGCGCCGAAGCCGATCGAGACGGCCACGGCGATGCCGACGCCGAGCCAGAGGAACGGGAGCAGGTCGCGCCGGCCGGTCTTGACCAGGTACGCGACGAGGATGCTGACGACGAGCGCGGCCTCGAGGCCTTCACGCAGGCCGATGAGGAAGTTGGCGAACACGGGAGTCCTTCGACGGTCGCGGGGCGGGGGAGCCCGGGAGCCGGAGGCCGGGGCGGCCGGTGGTCGCAGCGGTGGGGCCTCGTTGAACTGGGACTCGCGTCCTAGTTTGGTAAGGCTTGCCTTCCTCCGCGAGAACAGTACTCCTGTCGTCGGGGTGTGCGAACCCGCGCCCGCGTGACCCGCCCCACACGGGGCCGGTCGTCGGGCCCGTCGCGGGCGGGTGTGGGGCCGGCCCGTCGTCGGGTTCGGCCCCCCTGCTCCGCCCGTGGCTCTCGGCGGCTACGCCGGCGGCCGGTCGGCCACGACGACGAAGAGCGTCACCGACGCGAAGAACGGCTGCGTCGCGAGGTGCTCGGTCCACCGTGCCTCGGCGCGCTCGCGCAGGTAGCCCGCCTCGACGGCCCGGCGGGCGACCCGGGCCAGGCCCAGGACCTGGTCCGCCGCCCGGACGTCACGGAAGACCGCGGTCACGGGGACGACGCGCTCGACCATAAAGCCCGTGCGTTCGGCGAGCCCGGCGAGCCGGCGCC
This sequence comes from Oerskovia sp. NPDC057915, assembly GCF_042887685.1. Taxonomy (NCBI): domain Bacteria; kingdom Bacillati; phylum Actinomycetota; class Actinomycetes; order Micrococcales; family Cellulomonadaceae; genus Oerskovia; species Oerskovia sp. NPDC057915. Next base: position 93,845 of record NZ_JBHVOS010000001.1, read on the forward strand.
CGATCCTGCCGTTGCGGACGACCTGCTCGACGACGAAGCGCCCGTAGGCGTCGCTCGTCGCGGCGTCGGGGCCGTCGACGACGAGCGTGCCCCAGTCCGGCTCGGCGAGCACCGCACGCCCCCCTGGTCGCAGGACCCGGAACGTCTCCGCGAGGACGCGTCCCGGGTCGGCCACGTGCTGGAGCGCCCGGTCGGTGTGCGCGCGGTCGATGCTGCTGCCGGCGAGGTCGAGGTGGTGGACGTCCGCCTCCTCGACCCGGACGGTGGGCAGGTCGCGCACCAGCGCGCGGGCCCGGGTCACCGCCTCGGCGTCGTGGTCGAGGCCGAGGACGGTCCCGGACGGCCCGACCGCCCGGGCGTACGCCGGCAGGTCGGCGCCCGGGCCGCAGCCCAGGTCGAGCACGTCGAGGCCCTCGTGCAGGTCGAGCTCGGCCGTCGCGAGGGCCTTGTAGCCCCGGCCCAGGTCGGAGGCAGCGAGGCGCATCAGGTAGTCCTCGGGAGGAGCGGGCTCGAAGGATGCGGACATCCGACGATCCTGGCGGCGGAGCCCTGCGCACGGGTGAGGTCGGTAGGGAGCGACGGGGTGGATCGTGTGAAGCCCGTGGCGCAGGAGGGTCCATCCCTGGCCAAGATGACACGATGTCGGTACGCTGGTACCAAGTTCCTCCGACGAGGGACGCGCGGACGAGGGAGCAGTACCCGCACGGACAAGACTGACTCAGAGGGGTTACTTGTCATGGCTTGGGTTGTCCTCGTTCTCTCCGGGATGCTGGAGGCCGTCTGGGCGACGGCGCTGTCCGCATCCGAGAACTTCACGCGCAGACGGCCGACGGTCGTCTTCCTCGTCTCCCTGACGCTGAGCATGGTCGGCCTCGCCTGGGCCATGACCTCCCTGCCCACCGGCACCGCCTACGCGGTGTGGGTCGGCATCGGGGCCACGCTCACTGTGGTCTGGGGATTCTTCAACGGCTCCGAGACCTTCACCTGGCTGCGCGGGCTGCTCCTGGTCCTGCTCGTCGGGTCCGTGGTCGGCCTCAAGGTGGTGAGCTGACGTGCCGTGGATCGTCCTGCTCGTCAGCGCCGTCTTCGAGGCCGTCTGGGCCACGGCCCTCGGCAAGTCCGACGGGTTCTCCCAGCTCGTCCCGTCCATCGTGTTCTTCGTCGCGCTCGCGATCAGCATGGGCGGGCTCGGCTGGGCCGTCAAGCACATCCCGATCGGCACCGCGTACGCGGTGTGGGTCGGCATCGGTGCGGCCCTGACGGTGTCCTACGCGATCTTCACCGGTGACGAGTCCGCCTCGGTCGGCAAGGTCGTCTTCATCGCGGGCATCATCGCCGCGGTCGTGGGGCTCAAGCTCGTCCCGCACGGGCCCGCGAAGGGGTCCACGAAGGTCGAGAGGACCGCGACCGGCCGGTCGGACCGCTAGCAACCACGAACGCGTACGGCCCGTGACAACCCGCACAGCGGGGCGGTCGCGGGCCGTCCGTGCGTCCGCTCGGCGCGACGGGGCCCCGGTCGGGCAGCACCCCGCTCGGAGAACGCTCGACTCGTGCGACACCCTGCCGGGGCGACGCTATGCTCGGGCGACGCTCCGGTCAGAAGACCTCGGCGAAGCGGCCCACCAGCTCGGGCCACGCGTCCCGGAACGCCTCCAGCAGCGGGAGCGAGAGGACGTCACCGACCGCGACCCATGCGATCTCCAGGCTCTCGGCGTCGGTCGCGCGCGCTTCGAGGTGCGCGCCGGGCACGACCTCCGCGAGCACCGTCGTGTACCGCCAGGGCCCGTGGTCCAGGACCCGGTCTCCCACGATCGTCACGAGCGCGGGATCGACGCCCGCCTCCTCGTGAGCCTCGCGCAGCGCGCCCTGCTCGGGCGTCTCGTCGGGATGGATCGCGCCGCCGGGCACTCCCCAGGTGCCCCCCTGGTCGCTCCAGGGCGCACGGTGCTGGAGGAGGACGTGGCTCACGCGGCCGTCCTCGCCGCGCCGGGCGACGAGCAGCCCCGCGGCGCCCGCGAGACCCCAGTGCCGCCTGCCGCACGTGCACTCGACCCAGCCGTCGCCGGGCTGGAGGTGGCGTGGTGCGTGAGGGGTGTCGGCCGCGTCGCGGGGCGGCGTGGGCTCGGTCGGGATCGTCACGGTCCCACCCTGCCATCCGTCAGGGCGTGACGGACAGTGCACCACCCGGGTGACCACGTCGTGGACAGGCGCCCGCCCACCCGCGGCGCGTGGCGTCGTCGGGCAGGAGCGCCCGGCCCGACGGCGCCGCGCACCTCGGGAGCTCCGGAAGCCCCCGCAGCCCTCACGTCGCGCGCCGTCGCCGCCCCACCGTGAGGACCCCGTACGCCGCGAGCCCGACGACGACGCCCCAGAACGCCGAGCCGACGTGGGCGACCACGATCCCCGAGGTCGTGACGACGAGCGTGAGCACCGCCGCCTCGAGGGCCGCAGGAGAGGGGGCGGCGCCGGTCGACGCCGCCGGTGCGAACGTCCCCGCGAGGGCGCCCGTGAGCGCACCGACGAGCGCGACTCCCGCGACGGTCGTGACGAGGGCGCTCGGTACGGCGTGGAAGAGGCCGACCAGGCTCCCGGCGAACGTCCCGACGAGCAGGTACCCCGCGCCGCACGCGACCCCCGCGACGTAGCGACGCGTGCGGTCCTCGTGCGCCTCAGGGCCCGTGCAGATACCTGCGGTGATCGCGGCCAGGTTGATGCCGTGCGCGCCGAACGGTGCGAGGAAGGCCCAGGCCGCCGCGGTGCCGCCGACCAGCAGACGACTGTCCGGCCGGTAGCCGCTCGCGCGCAGCATCTCCAGCCCCGGCCCGTTCTGGGCGCTCAGCGTCACGAGCAGGAGCGGCACGGAGATCCCGACGACCGCGCCCAGGTCGAGCGTCGGGGTGGTCCACTCGGGCACGGCCAGGGCGAGCGCAGTCGTCGGACGCGACACGTCACCCGTGACGGCGGCCGCGACGACCCCGGAGAGCAGGGCCGCGAGGACCGCGTAGCGAGGAGCGAGGCGACGCACCACGACGAACGCGACCGCGACGCTCGCCCCGATCGCGGGCGAGCCGACCGCGCTGACGACAGCACCCAGGACGAACGGGAGGAGGACGCCCGCGAGCAGCGCCGAGAGGACCTGCGGCGGGACCGCCGCCAGGAGTCTGCCGAACACCCCGCTCGCACCGAGCGCGAGCGCCGCCACGGCCGCGACGAGATAGGCGCCCACCACGTCCGAGAAGGCGAAGTCGCCCAGCGTGCCGAGCAGAAGGGCAGCCCCCGGGGTCGACCAGGCCGTGATGACCGGCTGACGGGTCAGCAGGCTCAGCACCACGCCCGTCAGGCCGCTGCCGATCGAGACCGCCCACAGCCAGGACGTCGTCTGTGCGGTCGTGAGACCACCGTCGTGAGCGGCCTGCAGGATGATGAGCGACGGCCCGGCGAACGACACCATGACGGCGACCAGGCCCGCGACCACGGCCGACACCGACGAGGCGCGCACCAGACCGGGAGCCGGCACCGGGCCCGTGAGCAGATCGACGGTCCGGGCGGGGGAGGCCCTGGGGTCGCGGGCGGAGGGCGGCGAGGGAGCGCTGGACGTCACGGCCTCACCCTGCCACCACGGCGGGGCCGCAGGCGGGAACGGCGCCGAATTCGGTGGACGCACGACCTCCCGCCCCGCACCATGGTCGGGTGAGTCATCCCGAGCCGAACACCGTGTCCGACCCGACCGCCGAGGATGCCTCGACAGGCACCGACGCCCAGCCCTACGGCCCCCGCGAGACCGCCGACCCGACGGCCGCCTCGCCCGACCCCGCAGGTCCGTCCGGGGAGGCCCCGGCCGACGACACCGCCGACAAGCCGCGCTGGCGCCGCGACGCCACGATCTTCCTGGGCGGCCAGACCGTCTCGCTGTTCGGGTCGATGCTCGTGCAGTACGCGATCATGTGGCACCTGACGCTCGAGACGAAGTCCGGTGGCGTGCTCGCCCTGGCCACGGTGTTCGGGTTCCTGCCGCAGGCGGTCGTCTCGATCTTCGGCGGGGTCTGGGCCGACCGGCTCAACCGCAAGGTCCTGATCATCGCGGCCGACGCCTCGATCGCCGTGACGACGCTCGCGCTCGCGCTGCTCATGCTCTCGGGCACCGACGACCTGTGGCTCATCTACGCGGCGCTCGCGATCCGTTCGATCGGCGCGGGGATCCAGATGCCCGCGGTGTCCTCGCTCCTGCCTCAGCTCGTGCCCGTGAGCAGGCTCATGCGGGTCAACGGGATCAACGGCTCGATCCAGTCGGCCATGACGCTCCTGGCCCCCGCGGTCGCGGCCGGTGTCTACGCGAGCTCCTCGATCGTCGCGATCTTCTTCGTCGACGTCGTCACGGCCGTGATCGGGATCGGCCTCCTGGCGCTGATCCCCGTGACCAAGGTGCTGCGCACCGACGTGGCGGCGGGCGAGAAGGTCGGGTACTTCGACGACCTGGTGGGCGGGCTCCGCTACCTGCGCGGCCACGCGTTCGTCCGCTGGGTCCTGGGCCTGTACGCGGTCGTGTTCCTCCTGATCGTGGCGCCGTCCTACCTCACGCCGCTCATGGTCGTGCGCACGTTCGGCGAGGAGGTCTGGAAGCTCACGGCCAACGAGCTCGCGTTCTCGTTCGGCGCGATCCTGGGTGGGGTCCTGCTCGCCACGTGGGGCGGCCTCAAGAACCGCGTCGCGATGATCGTGGGCGCGACGTTCGTGTTCGGCGTGCTCTCCGTGGGCCTGGGGCTCTCGACGAACATGTGGGTCTTCTTCACGTTCATGTTCCTGCTCGGCGTCGCCGTGCCCGCCTTCGCCACGACCTCGATGACGGTCCTGCAGGAGACGGTCGAACCCGACCGGCAGGGGCGGGTCTTCGGGTTCGTCGGCATCGTGATGGCGCTCGCGATGCCGCTCGGGATGCTGATCTTCGGTCCGCTCGCGGACCGGTACTCGGTCGAGTCGCTCCTGATCGTGTCGGGGGCGCTCATGTTCCTCGTGATCGCGATCGCCGTGCTGGTCCCCTCGGGGCGCCGCGCGATGCGCGCGGCCGACGCGCACAGCAGCGCCGGCGCGTAGCGGCACCGGGGAGGACGAGGACGAGGCCGGGCGGGCGGCTCGTGGGAGCCGCCCGCCCGGCCTCGGGGTCGAGACTTTGGCGCGACCGGCGCACCCGACGCGTCGTCAGTCGACGATCTCGCAGATCGCGGTGCCCGAGCTCACGCTCGCGCCGACGCCCGCCGAGAGTCCCGTGACACGGCCCGCGCGGTGCGCGACGAGCGGCTGCTCCATCTTCATGGCCTCGAGGACCACGATGAGGTCGCCCTCGGCCACCACGGCGCCGTCGGTGACCGCGACCTTGACGATCGTGCCCTGCATGGGCGACGCGAGCGTCGTGCCGTTGCCCCCGTTGGTCTTGGCGGCGGCGCGGCGTGCCGGGCGACGTGCGGCGTTGGCCGTGCGGGCCCGACCGGCGGCCATGCCGAGACCGGCGGGCAGCACGACCTCGAGGCGCTTGCCGCCGACCTCGACCACGACGCGCTCGGTCGCGGGGGCCTCGTCCTCCTCGGGGGCCTGGGCCGGGGCCGCCGGTGCGAGCTGCTTGAGCTCGTCGACGAAGGCCGTCTCGATCCAGCGCGTGTGGATGCGGAACGCGGAGTCGTCGGCCGGGACGAAGTCCTCGGCGTCGAGCACGGCCCGGTGGAACGGCAGGACCGTGGGGATGCCCTCGACGACCGTCTCGCGCAGTGCGCGGCGCGCGCGCTCGACGGCCTCGCGGCGCGTGGCGCCCGTGACGATGATCTTGGCGATCATCGAGTCGAACGCCCCCGAGATCACGTCGCCCTGGATCACGCCGCTGTCGACGCGGACGCCTGGTCCGCTGGGGAAGTGCAGGCGCGAGATGCGGCCGGGGGCCGGCAGGAAGTTCGCTGCGGGGTCCTCGCCGTTGATGCGGAACTCGAGCGAGTGCCCGCGCGTGGCCACCGAGGAGTAGCCGAGCGGCTCGCCCGCGGCGATGCGGAGCTGCTCGCGCACGAGGTCGATGCCCGAGACCTCCTCGGTGACGGGGTGCTCGACCTGGAGACGCGTGTTGACCTCGAGGAAGGAGATCGTGCCGTCGGCGCCGACGAGGAACTCGCACGTCCCCGCACCGACGTAGCCGGCCTCGCGCAGGATGGCCTCGGAGGCCTTGTAGAGCTCGGCACGCTGCTCGTCCGTCAGGAACGGCGCGGGGGCCTCCTCGACGAGCTTCTGGTGGCGGCGCTGGAGCGAGCAGTCGCGCGTGGAGACGACGACGACCGTGCCGTGCTCGTCGGCGAGGCACTGGGTCTCGACGTGCCGCGGGGTGTCGAGGTAGCGCTCGACGAAGCACTCCCCGCGACCGAACGCCGCAGTGGCCTCGCGGACCGCGGAGTCGAACATCTCGTCGATCTCGTCGACCGTGCGCGCGACCTTCAGGCCGCGCCCACCGCCGCCGAACGCCGCCTTGATCGCGATGGGCAGCCCGTGCTCCGCGGCGAACGCGTGGACCTCGGAGGCGCCTGCGACAGGGTCGGGCGTCCCGGGCACCAGGGGAGCGCCCGCGCGGTGCGCGATGTGCCGCGCGCTGACCTTGTCGCCCAGCGCGTCGATCGCTGCGGGCGGCGGGCCGATCCAGACGAGGCCCGCGTCGATGACCGCCTGGGCGAACCCGGCGTTCTCGGCGAGGAACCCGTAGCCGGGGTGCACGGCGTCGGCGCCCGAGCGGCGGGCGACGTCGAGCAGCTTGGCGATGTCGAGGTACGTGTCCGCGGCGCGCGCACCGTCGAGCGCGAAGGCCTCGTCGGCGAGGCGCACGTGCAGGGCCTCGCGGTCGGAGTCCGCGTACACGGCCACCGACGCGATCGAGGCGTCGGCGCAGGCGCGCGCGATGCGCACGGCGATCTCGCCGCGGTTGGCGATGAGAACCTTCGACAGGCGTCGGGTCGGGCTGGTCGCGGGGTTCGTGGAGTTCTCGGGCACGGCTCACGGTAGCGCGTCGGGCGCCCTGGGTTCACGCTCCGACCGGCGGTACTGGACAAGATTGGAGATCAGGCCAAGGCTCACCGGGGCCGTTTGTAGGAACCCTCCATGGTCGGCGGCGCGAACCGGGCCGAGGCGCGTCATGGTTGTACGGCACCGACAAGCAGGCTGCCCGGCCGCCCCTCCCGCCCGGCGCCGGAGCGCACGAGCGGGAGGAGCGGCCGGGCCGCCTGGAGGGCCGTGGCCCCGCAGTCGTGAGGGCCGGACGGACCTCAGGACCAGAGGTCGGTCCAGGTCACGCCGATCTCGCCGAGCAGCTCGCGCACGAGCGGCAGGCTGATCCCGACGACGCCGTGGTGGTCGCCCTCGATGCTCTCGACGAACGCACCGCCCAGGCCGTCGACCGTGAACGCACCGGCGACCGCGAGGGGCTCGCCCGTCGCGACGTACGCAGCGATCTCGGCGTCGGAGACGTCGGCGAAGTGGATCGTCGTGGAGCTCGTCGCCCCGAGCGTGGCGCCGCTGCCGCCGTCCTGCGGGTCGCGCAGGTCGACGATCCAGTGCCCGGTGTGGAGCACGCCCGTGCGGCCGCGCATCGCGCGCCAGCGCTCGGTCGCCTCCGCGGCGTCCCGGGGCTTGCCGTGCACCGTCCCGGCGAACTCGAGCATGGAGTCGCAGCCGACCACGACGGGCGCGACCTCCTCCGGCCCGACGACGTCGCTCGCCTGGTCACGCTCGCGCGCCTCGCGCGTGAGGACCTGGGCGACCTCCTCGGCCTTGGCCTGGGCGAGGACGAGCACCGCGTCGGCGGGGTCGAGCGCGCCGAACCGGGCCGCGGCCGCCTCGAGGACCGCGTCCTCGTCGAGGCCCGAGACCCGGACCTCGGGGGTCAGTCCTGCGGACCGCAGGGTCGCGAGGCGTGCGGGGGACTGGGAGGCCAGGAGCAGCCGGACTCCTGGAGCCGACGTCGTAGCCGTCACCTGAGCGCCTCGCGCAGGACGTCGAGGCCCACGGAGCCGAGGTTCAGGGCGCGCTCGTGGAACGCCTTGACGTCGAACTCCTCGCCGCGTGCCTCGGCGGCCGCACGGGCGGCGTCGCGCGTCTGCTCCCACAGGCGCTGGCCGACCTTGTAGGACGGGGCCTGGCCCGGCCACCCGAGATAGCGGTTGAGCTCGAAGCGCACGAACGACTCGTCCATGTTCACGTTGGCCTTGAGGAACTCCCAGGCCTTGTCGGCGTCCCAGCGGGGGTCCTCGGAGTCGCCGCGCCACTCCTCGGGCGCATCGAGCCCGAGGTGCACGCCGATGTCGAGCACGACGCGCGCCGCGCGCATGCGCTGGCCGTCGAGCATCCCGAGGCGGTCGCCCGGGTCGTCGAGGTAGCCCAGGTCGGCCATGAGCCGCTCGGCGTACAGGGCCCAGCCCTCGCCGTGGCCCGAGACCCAGCAGGCGAGCCGGCGCCACGAGTTGAGGGTGTCGCGCGCGGCGACCGCCTGGCCGCACTGGAGGTGGTGGCCCGGGACGCCCTCGTGGTAGACGGTCGTCTTCTCGCGCCACGTGTTGAACTCGGTCACGCCCGGCGGGACGGACCACCACATGCGCCCGGGCCGCGAGAAGTCGTCGCTCGGCGGGGTGTAGTAGATCCCGCCGGTCTGGGTCGGGGCGATCATGCACTCGAGGTCCAGGACCGGGGTCGGGATGTCGAAGTGCACGCCGTTCAGGGCCGCGATCGCGGCGTCCGAGGTCTCCTGCATCCAGGCGCGCAGCGCCTCGGTGCCGTCGAGCTTGCGGCTCGGGTCGGCGTCGAGGGCCGCGACGGCCTCCTCGACCGTGGCACCGGGTCCGGCGATCTGAGCCGCGACGGCCTCCTGCTCGGCGATGACGCGCGCGAGCTCCTCCAGCCCCCAGCGGTACGTCTCCTCGAGGTCGACCTCGGCACCGAGGAAGGCGCGCGACGCGAGGGCGTAGCGCTCGCGCCCGACGCCGTCGGCGACGGGGGCCTGCGGTGCGAGCTCGTTCTCGAGGAAGTCGGCGAGCCGCGCGTAGGCGGCCAGGGCACCCGCCGCGCCGAGCTCGAGCTCCTTGCGGACCAGCGAGCAGGCCGACGACTCGTCGAGCACGGCTGCGGCGGCCTCGCCCCGGACGAGCTCCAGGAAGAACGAGGACTCGGGGTCCGCGAGCTCGCGGGCCTGCTTCACGCCCTCGTGGACCTGGCGGACCGCGGCGACCTTGCCGCGCTCGGCGGCGGTCGTGAGCGAGGCGATGTAGCCGTCCATGGCGCCGGGCAGCGCGGCGAGACGGGCCGCGACGTTCTCCCACGCCTCGAGGGTGCCGGTGGGCATCATGTCGAAGATGTCGCGCAGCTCCTGGAGCGGCGAGGCGATGTTGTTGAGCATCGCGAGGTCCTCGCCCGCCTCGTGCAGCTCGAGCGAGAGCCCGATGCGCTCGCGCATCGCGGCGAGCGTGACGCGGTCGACGTCGTCGACGGGCTCGGCGTCCGCGAGCTCGGCCAGCACGGCGCGGTCGGCGGCCGCGAGGGCCTGGTACCCGGCGGGCGACAGGTCGGTCATGAGGTGGTCGTAGCCGCTGAGGCCCATGGCCGTGGCGGCGAGCGGGTTCAGGTCGGCGACGGTGCGCACGTAGGCGTCGGCGATCGCATCGATCGCCGTGGCCGTGCGGGGGGTCCGGGCGGTGGCGGTGCCGGGCTCGGCCGGCGAGATGGGTGAGGTCACCCGGTAGAGGTTACTGCGCGGTACGCGGGCGGGCGTCGTCCGGGAGGATGATCAGTCCTCTCGCAGGAGCTCTTCCGCCAGGTCGAGGACGTCGGTCGGTCCGGCGGGGCCGAGCGCGACCGGCCGGCCACCGTCGGGCCCGAGGCACACGAGCTGGTCGCCGTCCTCGAAGACGAGCACCGACCGCACTCCGCCCGGGAGGGAGAGGTCGACGCGGAGGGTGCGCCACGCGTCCGTCGGGGCGACGACCTCGACGACCAGGCGGGGGTGCTCGGCCCCGGCCCGGCCGAGCGCCGTGAGGACGTCCTGGTTCGTGGGCGCGGCGGCCGCGGTGGGCGTTGAGGGTCCGTCAGCGGCCCTCGTCGGGACCTCCTGGGCGCCGGCCCCGCCGTCGGTCCGGTCCGGGTGCAGGGCCAGGAGCAGGTCGTCGGCCCAGGCGCGCTGGTAGCGCACGAGCACGACGCGTGGTCGCTCCTCGGCGCCGCGGGGGTACCAGACGGCGACGGGGTCGCCCGAGCGCGGGCCGTCCGTGCCCGCAGGCACGGACACGGTGAACGGCGTCCGGACGGGGAGGTGGTCGACCGAGAACGTGAGCCGACCGCTGACGGGCGTGGCGCCGTCGGGCCGCCTGCGCGCAGAGCCGGAGGGGACCTGGTCCGCGCTGTCCACGAGCACCGAGCCCGTGGTGCGCTCGGCGTCCGCGAGCAGAGCGTCGCGGGCGCGCGACTCGCGCTGCGCGTCACGGTCGTCGAGGTAGCGGGCGAGGGCGAGGACCGCGACGAGCAGGAGCAGCACGGCCAGGACACCCAGCACCGCCGCGGGCAACGGCCAGCCCTGGGAGGGTGCGAGCTGGCGGTAGGCGACGAGCGCGACTGCGGGGACGGTCGGGACGACCCACGCCCACCGGCGCCAGCCGGTACGCGCCGGGAGCGGGGGCAGGGCCGACGCGGCACCGTCCGCCGCGAGCGGACGTTCGACGGCCCCGGCGTCGTCGGCGAGCTCGACCAGGACGGTCGTGGACGGGCTCATGACTGCAGGCTCCACCGCCAGGAGTCGGCGTTGTGCCGACCCGAGCGTCCGCCGAAGCTCTTGGCCGTCGCGCCCGACCCCGTGCCGCGCAGGCCGCGCGACCGGTTGGTCCACTCGGGCAGGGGCGCCTCGTCGTCGGGCACGTGCGAAGCGGCCGCCGCGGCGGCGAGCCCCGCGACGAGAGCCGCGACCTCGAGGTCGTCGGGGGCGCCGCGCACCACGCGCAGCTCCCGGCCCGACGACGGCGCACCGGACTCGCTCACAGGTCGCCGCCCGGCGCCTCGTCGTCCGCGTCGCCGTACCCGTCGAAGTCGGCGGCCTCGCCGCGCGACGCGGCCCACTCGGGGACGTCGAAACCGGACTCGACGAGCGCGGCCACGACCTGCTCGCCCGCGTTGTCGAGGAAGTCGATCACGGCGTCGAGCGACGTGTCGGGAGTCTGGCCCGGACCCACGACGAAGCCCAGGTAGAACGGCTCGGCGACCTCGGGGGCCGGCGGCGCGTCGGCGTCCGTCCCGGTCCCGAGGTCCTCCTCCGCACCCCACACGAGCGAGCTCAGGTCCGGGTGCATGCCCAGCGAGTCGTGCAGCGCGTCGTAGAGCTGGGCGTTGAGCGCGCCGATCGCAGCCTCGAGCGCGAGGACCCGCGGGTCCTCGTCGGCCTCGGACGCGCCGAACTCTGCGCGCACCCCCACCGCCGTGCCGACGTACTCGTGCAGGGCCGCGGCCAGGGCGTCCACGGCGGCATGGATCGGGGCGTCGTCAACCGGGCCGAGCGGCTCGGTCCCGTGCGCCGCGCCGTCGTGGCCGTCGACCGGGTGCTCGTGGCCGTGTCCTGCGTGGTCGTCGTGCTGCTCGTCGGGCATGTCGTCCTCGCGGTTGGTCTCGTCGTTCGGTGGTGGTGTCGGGGGCAGGGCCGGTGGCGACCCGGGTGTCATCGGGTCTCCAGGGTCACAGCGGGATGTTCCCGTGCTTCTTGGGGGGCAGGCTCGCCCGCTTGGTGCGCAGGGCGCGCAGCGCACGAACGACCTGCACGCGCGTCTCCGACGGGCGGATGACGGCGTCCACGTAGCCGCGCTCGGCCGCGTCCCACGGGTTCACGATGGCCTCCTCGTACTCGGCGACCAGGCGTGCGCGCTCGGCGTCCACGTCCAGCCCGGACTCCGCCGCGGACCGCAGCGCCCCGCGCTGGAGGATGTTGACCGCGCCACCGGCCCCCATGACCGCGATCTGGGCCGTGGGCCAGGCCAGGTTCACGTCCGCGCCGAGCTGCTTGGAGCCCATGACGATGTACGCGCCACCGTACGCCTTGCGCGTGATGAGCGTGACGAGCGGGACCGTGGCCTCGGCGTACGCGTAGATGAGCTTGGCGCCTCGGCGGATGATGCCCTGGTGCTCCTGGTCGACGCCCGGCAGGAAGCCCGGGACGTCGACGAGCGTCAGGACCGGGACGTTGAACGCGTCGCACGTGCGCACGAACCGGGCAGCCTTCTCGGCCGCGTCGATGTCGAGCGTGCCCGCCATCGCGAGGGGCTGGTTCGCGACGACGCCGATCGACTGCCCCTCGACGTGCCCGAACCCGACGATCACGTTCTTCGCGAACAACGGCTGGACCTCCAGGAAGTCCCCGTCGTCCAGGACGTGCTCGAGCACGGTCCGCATGTCGTACGGCTGCGTGTCGGAGTCGGGGATCAGCGCGTCGAGCTCGAGGTCCTCCTCGGTCACCTCGAGCTCGGTGTCCTCGGGGGCGAAGCTCGGCGCGTCCGAGAGGTTGTTCTGCGGCAGGTAGCCGATGAGGTGGCGCACGTAGTCGATCGCGTCGTCCTCGTCCGTTCCCATGTAGTGCGCGACGCCCGAGCGCTCGTTGTGCGTGCGGGCCCCGCCCAGCTCCTCGAAGCCCACGTCCTCGCCCGTGACGGCGCGGATCACGTCGGGACCCGTGATGAACATGTTCGACGTCTGGTCGGCCATGACGATGAAGTCCGTGAGGGCGGGGGAGTACACCGCGCCGCCCGCGCTCGGGCCCAGGATGAGGGAGATCTGCGGGATCACGCCCGAGGCCGCGACGTTGCGGCGGAAGATCTCCGCGAACTGCGTCAGGGCCGCGACCCCCTCCTGGATGCGAGCGCCGCCGCCGTCGGAGATCCCGATGAGCGGGACGCCCGTGCGCAGCGCGAGGTCCTGGACCTTGGTGATCTTCTGGCCGTGCACCTCGCCGAGGCTGCCGCCGAAGACCGTGAAGTCCTGCGAGTAGATGCAGACCTGGCGGCCGTCGACCGTGCCGTGCCCCACGATCACGCCGTCGCCCGCGAGCCGCTTCTTCTCGAGCCCGAAGTTCACCGAGCGGTGCTTGGCGAACGCGTCGAGCTCGACGAAGCTGCCCTCGTCGAGCAGGGCCTCGATGCGCTCGCGGGCCGTCTTCTTGTTCCGGGCGTGCTGCTTGGTGCGCGCTGCCTCCTCGGGCGCGACCGATGCCTCGGCGCGCCGTCGGTCGAGGTCGGCCAGCTTCGCTGCGGTGCCGATGAGCTGACCGGTGGGGGCCGGGGTGGTGCCGGCGACAGGTTCGTTCACGCAGCCGAGCCTAGTTGGTGGGTGGGACCAAGAGGGTGCGAGGGATCGCACCGGCGTGGGCGCGCACGTTGGAGGGTTCCCACAAGGTGTCACCCGCTGGGTGTGCGCGGCCGACGGCCACTGCCGCGCCGGGGGTGCACGCGTGCATGATGGGCACATGACGACTGCCGACCACCCCGCGCTGCGCCCCGGCTTCCTGGCGGACCTGCTCGTGGCCCCGCACGGCCCGCTCGCCCGGCTCGAGGTCGTGGAGGAGTCGCCCTCGACGAACACCGAGCTCGCGGCCGCCGTGGCCGCCGACCCGCAGGCCTGGCCGGCGCCCGCTCTGCTCGTGGCGGAGCACCAGGTCGCCGGGCGTGGGCGCTCGGGCCGCGGGTGGGAGACGCCTGCACGGACCGCGCTGACGGGCTCGCTCCTGGTGCGCCCCGACGTGCCGCGCGAGCGCCTGAGCTGGTTGCCGCTGCTCGCGGGTCTCGCGACCGTCCGGTGCCTGCGCGCGACGGCGGGGGTCGAGGCCGTGGTCAAGTGGCCCAACGACGTCCTGGTCCCGGCGCCCGGTGCGGCCGACGGGACGGCCCGGGAGGAGGCCGGGTGGGGGGCGTACCGCAAGGTCGCGGGCATCCTGTGCGAGCTCCTGCCCGACGGCGGGGCGATCGTGGGCGTCGGGCTCAACGTCCTGCAGACCGAGCGTGAGCTCCCCGTCGCGTCGGCCACGTCGCTCGCCCTGGTGGGTGCCGCGACGACGGACCGCGAGGTGCTGCTGACCGCGCTCGAGGAGTCGTTCGCGCAGACCCTGGGCCGCTGGCAGGTGGCGGCGGGCGATGCCGCGGAGGCCGGGCTCGCCGAGGAGTGCGCCGAGGTCAGCGCGACGCTCGGGGCGCAGGTGCGGGTCGACCTCACGGGCGGCGGTCAGGTGGTCGGCGAGGCGTACGGCTTCGGTCCGGACGGCTCGCTGCTCGTACGGGAGACGGACGGGACCGAACGCGTGCTGCACAGCGGTGACGTGCACCACCTGCGGCTGCGGGACGAGACACCCGCCGGTACCCGTACGACCGTCCCGACCCCCGTGATCGGGGCCGGTGACGACGTCCCCGCTGGCTGAGTGCGACGGAGCGTCAGGCACCCTGAACTAGGATCGGTCTGTGACGCACGACATCCCTGAGGCAGCCGACGAGACCATCGAGACGACCGAGGCTGCGGGGGACCGGCCGGAGCGTCGTACGGACGCTGCCGCGCTCTCGGCGCTCGCGGGGAGCGTCAGGCCCGACGGGCCGCCCTCGGCGCCCTCCGCCCCGTCGCCGGTCGAGGCGGACCTGGACGAGGCGCTCCTGGGCGGTCCGCGTGCGCTGACCGTCGAGGGGCTCGCAGAGCGGGCCGGGCTCACCGAGCGCCAGGTGCGCTCCTACTGGCAGGCGCTGGGGCTGCCCATCACCGAGCAGCAGGAGCAGATGTTCACCGAGGACGACGCGGTCGCCCTCGAGGAGATCTACTCGGTCGCGGAGCACGAGAAGTTCGACGACCGGTCGCTCACGACGCTGATCCGGTCGATGGGGCACACGACCGAGCGGCTCGTGCTGTGGCAGGTCGAGGCGCTCGTCGAGCACATGGCCAAGCGGTTCGACCTCGACGACACGAGCGCCCGGCTCCTCGTCCTCGACCGGCTGCCGGACCTCGCGCCCGTCCTGGAGACCCAGCTGCGCCACGCGTGGCGCCGCCAGCTCGCCGCGGTCGCGGCACGGTTCACGGTCGAGTTCTCCGAGGCGCGGGCCGGGGACGTCACGGACTCCCAGGCGCTGCCGCTGCCGCGGGCCGTGGGCTTCGCGGACATCGTGTCGTTCACCAAGCGCACCGCGGGCCTCGGGTCGAGCGAGCTCGCGGAGTTCGTCCAGCTCTTCGAGACCCGTGCGCGCGACATCATCACCGCGGCGGGCGGGCGGGTCGTCAAGACGATCGGCGACGCGGTCCTCTACGTCGCCGACGACGTCGCGACGGGGGCCAAGGTCGCGCTCGGTCTCGCCGAGGAGGGAGAGCGCGCCGGGGAGGGCATGGAGGTGCCGCCGGTCCGGGTGAGCCTGGTCTGGGGCAGGGTGCTCTCGCGGTTCGGCGACGTGTTCGGGCCGTCGGTGAACCTGGCCTCGCGGCTCACCGAGATCGCCGAGCCGACGACCGTGCTCCTGGACCGCGAGACCGCGGCCCTGCTGTCGCGGGACTCGCGCTTCGCCCTGACCGCGCAGCCCGAGCGTGAGGTGCAGGGGCTCGGGGTGATCGAGCCCGTGCGCCTGCAGTGGGCGTACAAGGGCTGAGAGCCCACCGACCGGCCCGACGGCCGGAGCAGGACCTCAGACCGCGAGGACGAGCTCCGGCCCGTCGTTGGCGACGCTGTTGACGAGCGGCGCGACCTCGCGAGCCTCCATCCGGACCTCGGGCGCGACCAGCAGCCCGGCGGCCTCGTCCTTGCCGACCGCAGGGTCGAGCCACGCGTCCCACCGGTCCGGGGCGAGCGTGAGCGGCATGCGGTCGTGGATCGAGGCGAGCGCCGGGGCCGCGGCGGTCGTGACGATCGTGGTCGAGACGAGCCAGCGGGAGGGGTCGTCGTCGGCCTTGGCCGGGTCCCGCCAGAACTCGTAGAGGCCCGCGAACGCTGCGACCGCAGGCCCGTCCGGGTGGATGAAGAACGGCTGCTTGGTCACCTTGGGCCGGCGGGCGGTGGACCCGAGGGCCGGGGGAGTCTCGATCCGGCGCCACTCGTAGTACCCGTCGGCCGGCACGAGGCAGCGCCGGGCGGCGAACGGCTTGGCGAACGCGGGCTTGTCGAGCAGCGACTCCGACCTCGCGTTGATCATGCGTGCGCCGACGCCCGGGTCCTTGGCCCAGCTCGGTACCAGGCCCCAGCGGGCCACGCGCAGGGACCGGCGGACCTCGCCCGTGTCCTTGGCCGCGCGCTCGACCACGATCCGTACGAGGTCGGTCGGGGCGACGTTCCACGACGGCGGCAGGAGCCGTGCGTCGTCCGCGAGGTCGGCGATCGCGAACTCGTCGGCGAGGTCCTGGGCGTCCCGGAAGGAGGCATAGCGTCCGCACATGTCTCCCAGGATGCCTCGTGCCACCCACGCCGCGCGCTGCGGTGCGGTGAGCGTACGGGGCGAGCGGCGCCGTCGGCCTCGATCTCGGCTAGGTTGACAGGCTGACTAGTTAGCGACACGATCTAGCCATGTCCGAGAACACCTGGCCCAGCGAGTGGCTCCGCGGCGTCCTCGACGTCTGCGTGCTGCGCATCCTCGCCGACGGCCCCACCTACGGGTACGCGATCGCCGCGCGCCTCGCCGACGGCGGCCTCGGGGTCATCAAGGGTGGGACCCTCTACCCCCTGCTCGGGCGCCTCGAGGCCGGCGGTCTCGTCACGGTCGAGTGGCGGGCCGGCGACGGTGGTCCTGGGCGCAAGTACTACGACCTCACCGACGCGGGCCGCGACGAGCTCGCCCAGCGCGCCGCGCTCTGGGAGGCCTTCACCCGCACGACCCGCGACCTCGTCGTCGGCACCGGGGCCCGTCCCGAGCGCCCCGGCCCCGCCGACCACCCCGTCCGTCGACCCGCCCCGACCGAGGAGAACCGATGACCCGCACGAGCGAGAAGCGGACCGCCGCGCGCTACGAGATCGAGAGGCGCCTCGCGCCGCACGTCGACGAGAGGTGGACCGAGGCCTTCGTGCTCGAGCTGCGGCTGCTCGACGTGCCAGGAAGCGCCCTCGGAGCGGCGCTCGCCGAGGTCGAGTCGCACTGCGCCGAGAGCGGGGAGCCGGCCGCCGACGCGTTCGGCGACCCCGTGGCGTACGCGCGGAGCCTCGACCTGCCGGTCGAGCCCGACGGGCGGTGGGAGGTCGTGACCGTGCTCGGGCCGACCACCGCCCAGTTCCTGGGGCTCCTGGTCCTCGGCGCGGGCGGCTCGGCGGTGGTCCTGGCCGAGCGGGCCGGAGAGATGGCACCGAGCGTCGACGTGACGGCCGGGATGCTCGCGTCGATCGCGGTCTTCGTGGCTGCGATCCTGCTCTTCTACCGGTTCAGCTCGACGGTGCTGCGGCGGGTCCTGGAGCGTCCCGTAGTGTCCACCCTGGCCCTGACGGGGTGCATGACGGTGCTCGTCGTCCTCCCCGTCGTCCTCGACGCCGCGCTCGCCACCCTCCCGGCCTGGCCCGTGGCGGTCTGCGGTGCGGTCGTGCTCGCCGCGGGCACGGTCTGGAGCGCGGTCCAGGTGCGCAAGGGCACGCTCGACGACCCGATCGTCGCGCCGCTGCCCGGCGAGCCGCAGGACGGTCCGGACCGGTCGTCACGTCTCCTGTCGGCGACGGTCACGTGGGTCGTGCCGGTGTTCGCGCTCGCCTCCCTCGCCGTCACGTGGCTCCTGCTGGGGCGCTGACCCTGCGGCGAGGTCCGGCGGCGGAGGGCGCCGCGCCGTCGTGCACGTCACGGAAGGGTGGACCCGAATCCGGGGGTCGTCGGGCTGTCGAATCGTTATGATCGAACCCATGGAGACGCCCCCGGCAGGAACTGCACCCACCCCGCCGGCCCCGTCGAAGGACAGCGAGGGGCGTGCCACGGCCCGCCGCCCCGGTCGCTCCACCGTCAAGTGGGTCCTCCTGCTCGGCGCCCTCGCCACGCTCCCGGCGTTCACGGTCGACATGTACCTGCCGTCCCTGCCCGACGTCGCCGCGGACCTCGACGCCAGCCCCGCCCTCGCCCAGCTCACCCTGGCCGGGATGCTCGTCGGCGGTGCGTTCGGGCAGCTCGTGATCGGCCCGCTGTCCGACCGGTACGGGCGCCGGGCACCCGTGATCATCGGCCTCGCGCTGCACGTCGTCACGTCGGTCCTGTGCGCGGTCGTGCCGACGATCGGCTGGCTCATCGTCCTGCGCGTCCTCCAGGGCTTCTTCAACGCCTCGGCCCAGGTCGTCTCGATCGCCGTGATCCGCGACCGGTTCACCGGCTCGGACGCCGCCAGGATCCTGTCGCGGCTCATGCTCGTCATCGGCCTCGCACCGCTCCTGGCACCGACCATCGGCTCGTTCGTCGCCGGGCACGGCGACTGGCGCTGGGTGTTCTGGGTCCTCGCGGTCCTGGGCCTGGTCCTGGGGCTGGTCGTGCTGCGCTTCATGCCCGAGACGCTCGAGACCGAACGCCGCCAGGCCGGTGGGGTCGGCAGCGTCTTCCGCGGCTACGGGGCGCTCCTCAAGGACCGGCACTTCGTCGCGCTGGCCGTGCTGCCCGGGCTCGGCATGGCCGTCCTGATGAGCTACGTCGTCGGGTCTCCGTTCGTCCTGCAGGAGGGATACGGGCTGACCCACCAGCAGTTCGCGGCGCTCTTCGCGGTCAACGGGATCGGCCTCGTGATCTCGGCCCAGGTCAACGCCTCGCTCGTGCGGCGCGTCGCCCCCGTGCGGATCCTGCGAGCCGCCCTGGTCCTCCAGGGGGTGTTCGCGGTGGGTCTGTTCGTCGTGGCCCTCACGGGAGCCGGCGGCCTGATCGGTCTCCTGGCCGCGCTGTGGCTCACGCTCGCGCTCCAGGGACTCATCCCGGCCAACGCCTCCGCGCTCGCCCTGACCCGGCACGGCGAGAGGGCGGGCACGGCGGCCGCGGTCATCGGGGCCTTCCAGGCCGGGGTGGCCGGTCTCGTGAGCCCCCTGGTCGGCGTGCTCGGAGGCGACGCGGTCGCCATGAGCACGGTCATGCTGGGGGCCGTCGTGGCGTCCCTCCTGGTGCTCGGGCTCGCGACGCCCGCGTTCCGCAAGGGCGGCTGGCACCTGCCCGCCTGAGCCGGGAAGGGCCGTCGGCGGCCCGTCGGCGGCCCTCCCGAGGGGCCCGGGACGGGGCGGTCCGAGGCCGCGCCGCAGCAGATCCGGCAGGACACTTCACACTTCCTTTGCACGACACGAAGGCCTTGGGCGTGCGGTGGAACTAGGCTCGTCCCATGCCCAGCCCGAAGACCGCCTCGAAGAGCGGCCCTCATCACGCGCGCTCCCAGCGCACGCACAAGGTCCTTCGTGCCATCGGACTCGTCACCACCGCAGGCCTTGCCTTCGGCGTCGTGGGTGGGGCCGCCGCCTACATGGACTGGCAGTCGGCCGTCACGGTCAGCGACGTGTCGGCACTGGTCGACCCTCCGGCGACGCCTGAGCCGCCGCGCGACCCGGACGACCCGTACGCGGGGAAGGCGCTCAACATCCTCGTGATGGGGACGGACTACCGCGACGAGGAGAACGCCGAGCTCGCCGGTGCCGAGGACGGCATGCGCTCCGACACGACCTTCGTCGTCCACATCTCGGGTGACCGCAGCCGGATCGAGGTCGTGTCGATCCCGCGCGACTCGCTCGTCGACATCCCCTCGTGCAACCTGTCCGACGGCGGGACGACCCGCAAGCAGACGGACGCGATGTTCAACTCCGCGTTCGAGATCGGGTCCGGGGGCGTGGACGACATGGTGGGCGCCGCGGCGTGCACCATCACGACCGTCCAGGACCTGACCGGGCTGACCATCACCGACCACGTCGTGGTCAAGATGACCGGGGTCATCGGGGTCGTCGACGCGCTCGGTGGCGTGCGGATGTGCTTCCCGGAGCCGGTCGTGGGTGGCGCTCACTCGCGCGACCTCAACATCGCCGCGGGCGAGCAGGTCCTCGACGGCCGCACCTCGATCAGCTTCCTGCGTGCGCGCAAGGGGAGCGGCATGGGGCTGGAGATGGGCAGCGACCTGGCCCGGATCGCCCGTCAGCAGGCGTTCCTGGACTCGATGATGCGCGAGCTCCTGTCGAAGAACATCATCACCGACACCCCGCAGCTCTACGGCCTCATCAAGGCCGTGCTCTCCTCGATCAGCGCGAGCCCCAACCTCGCGGGGCTCGACTCCCTGGCCGGGCTGGCCTTCTCCCTCAAGAGCATCGACCCGAGCGAGATCGTCTTCACACCGTTGCCCGTGGTCGAGGCTCCGAAGGACAAGAACCGCGTCGTGTGGACCAAGGACGCGCAGGCGATCTGGGACCGCATGGCAGCGGACGAGCCGCCGCCCGGCCACGAGACGCCCGCGCCCCCGGCCGACGGCGGTGCGGCGGCGCCCGACGCGGGGGCCACGGCGCCGGACGCCGGCGCGACGGTCCCCGACGCCGGCACGACGGTCCCCGACGCCGGCACGACCGGCGAGGTCGCGCCGCCGGCCGACACCGGCACGACGACCACCACCCCGCCTCCGCTCCTCGAAGGGGTCTGCGCCCCCTGAGGCCCGTCAGCGCAGGGCCGCGAGGCGGGAGACCGCCTCGCGGAGCACGTCCTCGCGCTTGACGAACGTGAACCGGACCCGCGAGGCCAGGGCCTGTGCCGTCGTCGGGCCCGAGGGGTCCCCGTCACCCGGTGACGCGGCGCAGAACGCGCTCACGGGCACGCCCACGACACCCGCCAGGGACGGCAGGCGGCGGCACAGCTCGGTGCCGTCCTCGAAGCCGAGCGGCGCGCCGTCGGCGACCACGAAGTACGTGCCGCGCGGCACGACGACCTCGAAGCCCGCGGAGACCAGGCCCTCGCACAGCAGGTCGCGCCGGGCCGCGAGCGACGCGGCGAGGGCGCGCGGCGCCTCGTCGTCGGCCAGCGCCTGCGCGATCGCGGGCTGGAACGGCGCCCCCGACGTGTACGTCAGGAACTGCTTGACCGTCCGCACAGCCTCCACGAGGTGCGCCGGACCGTGCAGCCAGCCGATCTTCCAGCCCGTGAAGGAGAACGTCTTGCCGGCCGAGGAGATCGTGATCGTGCGCTCGGCCATGCCCGGCAGGGTCGCGACGGGCACGTGCACGGCGTCGTCGTACACGAGGTGCTCGTAGACCTCGTCCGTGACGACGACCGCGTCCACGGACCGGGCCGCGTCCGCGAGCACCTCGAGCTCGGCGCGCGTCAGGACCGTCCCGGTCGGGTTGTGCGGCGTGTTGACCAGGATCAACCGCGTCCGCGGCCCGACGGCGGCGCGCACCTGCGCAGGATCGAGGCGGAAGCCGTCCGGGGTCGGGTGGAGCGGGACACGCACGTGCGTCGCGCCCGCGAGCGCGATGCACGCCGCGTGCGAGTCGTAGAAGGGCTCCAGGGTCACGACCTCGTCGCCCGGACCCGCGAGGGCCAGGATCGTCGCGGCCAGCGCCTCGGTGGCCCCCGTGGTGATCAGGACCTCGGTGTCCGGGTCCAGGTCGAGGCCGTAGTGGCGGCGCTGGTGGTCCGCGACCGCCTCGCGCAGCACGGGGATGCCCGTGCCCGGCGGGTACTGGTTGTGGCCGTCCTCGATCGCCCGGATCGCGGCTTCCTTGATCGCGTGCGGGCCGTCCACGTCCGGGAAGCCCTGACCCAGGTTGATGGCCCCCGTGCGCAGCGCGAGGTTCGTCATCTCGGCGAAGATCGTCGAGGCCACCGAACCGTCGGGGCGCAGCAGGCCCGTCGCGGCGGCCGCGGCGCGCCATCGGCCGGGTACCTGGGGCTGGGCGGGACGGGGGACGGCGGGGGTGCTCGCGGACATGCGCCGACCCTATGCCGGGTGGGTGCCCGGCGGGGTGCGCTCGCGCCGCACCTGCCCGGAACGAGCGGCGCGGTGACCACAATTCGGACATCCTCGGTCGTGCGAACGGCGAGATCCCGCGGATCGTGACCGGTTGTCCACAGGCCCGGTGCGGACCGGGCCCCTCGTGCCCTAGTCTCGGCGCGCAACCACCCCGCCGGGTGGTCGACTGCGCGGGGGGCGCGCAGGGACGCAGGGGAGCGTGGCACGACGATGAGCACCGCAGGCGTGGCGATCCTCGAGCGCGAGGTCCGCGAGCTGATCCGCCGTCGTGGCGTCGACCCGCTGCGGGACAAGGAGGGCATCGACCAGCTCGTCGCCGACGCGCTGGCCGACTACGACACCCGGACCGCGCTGGGCGTCGTGCCCCCGCTCGCCGACGTCCCCGGCGCCGTGCGGTCTGTCCTCGACGCCGTCGCAGGGCTCGGGCCCCTCCAGAAGTACCTCGACGACCCCGAGATCGAAGAGGTCTGGATCAACTCGCCCGCACAGGTCTTCGTCGCGCGCGGAGGGACGGCCGAGCTCACCTCGACCATCCTCACGACCGCCCAGGTCCGTGACCTCGTCGAGCAGATGCTCAAGTCCTCCGGCCGTCGCCTGGACCTCTCGAGCCCCTTCGTCGACGCCGCGCTGCCCGGGGGCGAGCGCCTGCACGTGGTGATCCCGGACGTGACCCGCGAGCACTTCGCCGTGAACATCCGCAAGCACGTGGTGCGCGCCTCGCACCTCGAGCACCTGGTGCGCCTCGGTTCGCTGACGCCGCACGCCGCGGCGTTCCTGCACGCCTCTGTCAGGGCTGGACTCAACGTCCTCGTGGCGGGTGCCACGCAGGCGGGAAAGACGACGATGCTCAACGCGCTCGCCGGGTCGATCCCCTCGCACGAGAGGGTCATCACGTGCGAGGAGGTGTTCGAGCTGCAGCAGGTAGCAAGAACACACACTTTACCGACTTTGCGAGTTCATGGTGTCGGTCGCTCGGGTCTACCGGGGGTGTGTGAAGCGCGCAGGTCGGCTGTTACGGACGGGGCTCAGGTGGCGGCACCGCGAGTCACTGCCGGTGGACTAGGGGGTCTTCCGGACGTTCTCGGCGAAGAACCGATCAACGTCGGGGAAGGCGGGGTCGCCGCGCTCGGCGAGTTCGGTCTGAATCAGGCGCCGGAGCGCGGCCCGGAGTTGTGCGTACGACAGCGAGTTGCGGATGTTCCCCGGTCCGACGCCAAACATCTCCTCCGTGAACCCTGCACTTCGTTCGCCCGCATGGACGAACTCCGATCGGCGCTTGTAGGCGGCGCGGACTGCCTTCCGAAGGGCTGTCGGGTCCTCCGCGAACTGAGACGATCGCGGACCTTTGTCGTACCACTTGCCCTCGGTGGAGTCGCCCGTGCCGTAGTCGAAGTTCCAGACGTACGTGGACGCGCTTTCGGACCAGAACTCTTGAGGGATGTTCTCGCAGAAGTAGGACGTGAACCGCTCGGTCAGGCGGATGTGTTGGTCGTCGAGCAGCTGCACTCGGAAGGCGGCAGCCTGTTCCTCGGTCAGGTCGACCTTCCGGAAGAACTTCTCCCACTTGTTGGACTTGTCCCAGAGGTCCCAGTCAGTTGCGGTCGTTCCGAAGCGCGCCGCCAGAGCCTCTATCCCTCCGACCGCGAGCGCGTAGGCGCCGGTGATGTCACGGGCGAACAACAGCGCGGAACTGTAGTGCATGTGGATCGCCGCCATGATCGCTTCCGCATCTTCCTCGTCCATCGTGAGGAGGCGAGACGTGATCTCGACGAACTCTTTGTTGACGCGGCGCCACTTGGGCATGGGGGCAATCAGGGTGTCGTCGGTCTGCAGATTCACTGGGATGAACAACGAGTGGTTGCCGCCTTCGATCCCGACGACTCCCTCGGGGAGCAGTTGGCAGCGTCGATCCGCGGCAACGGTGAGAAGCGCGCCGATCATTGCGTTTCGCTCGTTGTGATCCACGTCTTGCGATCGGTCGGCCTGGACAAACTGGAGGAGAGTGAGTCCTTGCACACCCTCACCCGCCTGCATCAGAGGGCCGATGGGTGTCGCGGTCAGCACACCCTTGCCCGCAAGCGGAACGGTTCCCGGGTGGACTAGTCGCTGGGCAATCTTGGTTGGCTGTTCACCCTTGGGAAGTGCCCGCACGTCGCCAACCCACGCTCGAAGGCGAAGCGCCCCCTTGCTGTCCTCCATGTTGTCCCCTTGCCCTCGATCTGCCCTGCTGGAATCGCGAACGTACCGCTGAAAAGACGCCGCTGACACATCGGCTCGCCGGGTCGGCGACGTGCGGTGTCGACGTGTTCTCGTTTCTGCACTCGCGGCGCCCGTCTCATGTGGCGAACGCGGCCGGGGAGGACTCAGCAGGCGTATACGTGAAGGCAACACGGACGAGGAGCCCGGCCCGAACCGCGCACATGAGCGCCGCGCCCGCGACGTTGGCGCCGCAGCCGAATGCGGCTGCGATGTCTGCGCTCGTAGCCCGGCCGACGTGTTCGATGTAGGCGGCGACGGCGAGTGCACGGTCGTCGCGGTCACCCGGCCACTCGCGGGGCGGGCGCCAGGCGACGGCAGACCTCTCGATGACGCGCCCGCGCTCGCGGAGAGCGAGGACATCGAGGCTGTCTCCGAGGGCGTCACGCACGGTACTGACGGTGACGCCGTGCAGGTCTGCTACCTCGTCGAGCGTCATGCCGTCTCGCCACGCACCGACGTCGTCAGTGGCTGCTGCTAGGCCGGATGCGGCCTCAGCTGCAAGCCGGGCGGCGTCACGGTGGCGCCCGCCGTCGAACGCGCGTCGAGCGGCGTCGAGGACGCGAGCGACGCGGGCGAGGTCTCTCGCGGGGTCGATCCTGCGGGCGCTCACAGCACGGCTCCCTGCGGGCCGTCCGCGGTCCAGAGTGCAACGGCCGGGGCGTCATCCCCGGGGAATGCTGCTCGGTCCTCCACGGACCGGGCAGCATCCTCTGCGTGGATCTCGCGGCGACGCTGCACCTCCCGGACGAGCGCGTCCATGCGTTCCGCGCGCTGTTCGTCCGTGAGGTCGGTGAACGCGACCGCGACCGGCCCGCCGTCGGGTGCCGAGATGTGCAGGGCACGGGCCGGGTCTGGCACGCCGAATGCTCGACTCTCGACCTTCGCCGCGAGGTCGAGCGCGCGGACGGCGTCGAGCGGAGCGAGTTCCGTCCAGTCGATCTGGTCGAACGCGCCGACGAGACGGTCGAGGACCTGGGCGGCGGCGTCGGCCTGTCGGCGACCGTGGGTCCTGGCACGTTCCCGCCATGCGGTGTCCTCGATGCGGGCCTGTTCCTCGTCCCACCTGCGCGTGCGGACGACCCACGACCACCGGGAGGACCAGCGTTCGAGTTGGGACCGTGTCCCGCCCGACTCTTGCCCCACTTTCGCCAGCGAGCGAGACGGCCCGAGGAGGAGGTAGGCGCGGAACGCGGCGAACGCGGGGGAGGTCTCCCCGGTTCGCCGGTCCCACGGCTGAGACGCGTCGTTCATCGCGGAGCGAGCCGAACCCAGGTTGCATCGCCGCGGTACGGGCCGGACGGGTTGGCCGTGTGCGTGGCATCCGGGTGGGGCGTGGTGCCGCTGGGCTTGGGCGTCATGCTCCGCGCGTGGCTGGACCAGAACGTGACCCGGTCGGCAGCCGAATCCAGCGCGTCACGGGTTGCACGCTCCGTCGCGACTGCGTCGGCGTGCGCGTCGAGCCGGGCCGTGTGTTCACGACGCGCGGCGTCGAGGTGCTGAGCAGTGATCCTCTCTCCGTGCTCACGCCAGACGTCGGCGATCTCACGGGCGACGTCAGCACGAGCGGCGTTGAAGGCCCCACGGCCCGGCGACGGAGCCCACACGGGGGCAGGCTCCGCGGGGAGGTCGCTGCCGTCGAACGCGGCGGAGTTCGCCCGCTCTTCCCACTCGGTGAGCGCTCGCTTGTGCTTGGCGTGGCGGGCCGTCTCGCGGGCGTCGAACGCGGCTTCGCGGGTGTCGATGTCGTCGAGCCTGTCGTGGAACCGGGAGAACTCCGGCTCGTTGAGGATCGCGTGGTCGGGCAGGGACTGAAGGATCTCGGAGCGGATCATCTGGGTTCTCCTCGGTCAGCGGTTGAAGCGTGCCGCGGCTGCGGCATCGGCACGGGGCGTGGGGCGGCGGGGCGTCGTGCCACGCATGGCGGCGTCGACGATCGCGGTGTCGTCGCGATCGAGCCAGCGGCGGCGGTAGGCGAACGCGGACTGCTCGACGAACGAGAGCGGTCGCGTCGGGTCGGTGGCGGCGGCGTTGAGTCGGTCTCGGTCGGCGTCGTTCAGGGGAGGGGTCATCGGGAAGTCCTGTCGGTTGTCGTGCTGGTGGTTGGAAGGGCGCGCCATGCGGTGATCCCGTCGCGCTCGGTTCGGTGGAGGTGCGGCTTGCAGCTGCGGCATGGCTGGGGGTGCTCGTCGGTGGACGTGAGCGCCCATCCGCTCGCACAGACATGCCCCTCCGGAGGTGGCGAAACGCCACGATCCGTAGGGTCGTCGAGGTCGTCACGCGGGGTCACGACACGGCCCTCCGGGCTTTGGCACGGCACCGTCGACAACGGGGCTCTCCGGTCGCCAGCAGCGGGATGTGCCCAGCGACAACGTCGTGCTCGCAGCATTCGCCGTCACGGATCGCGGCATTGAGTCCTTGCTCGTGGCGTCCGCGGTTCTCCTCGCCTGCAGCGCGGACCTCTGCCTCCGCGGCCTCCTGTGCCTTACGTGTGCGCTGGCAGGCCGTGCACGGCGGAACGTCCTCGCTGTCCTGGTGTCGCTGGCACTGTCTAGGGAAGCGGGGGGACTTCGCTCCCGTGCTGGAGGGAGATGGAGAGAGATGGTTGAGTCCGTCTGGCGCACTAGCCTGGTCCGTCGCGCGCACCAGATCTAGTCCGTCTGGCGCACTAGCCTGGTCCGCCTCGCGGACCCCTAGTCCGTCTGGCGCACTAGCCCCGTGCTCTGGCGCCCCAAGGGGCAGGTGCATCCCATACCCAGTGCGCTCATGCCTTGTCCGTGCTGCGGCGACGGTCGGGCGATCACGAGTGACCCACCCTTCACGTTCCAGCGTGTTCAGGTACTTGGCGACGGAAGACCGGGAGAGTCCGGTTCGTTCAGCCAGCGTGGTGAGAGACGGGCTGAACCGCTCTGGGATCGTCATATCCGGATCGGCTGACGTTGCGAGAGTGAGCGCCACAAGCCGGGCCTGGGACGGCAACGTCGACTTGAGCAAGGCGCGCTCCCACTCGAAGCGCGCAGTCATCGCGGCCACGAAATGCACACCTCCTCCGTGTGCTCTCCGGTCTCGTCATCACGCAATCGGACGACTCCGTCTCGATTCGCTGCGCGCGCCAGTTCCCGAGCCACACGCACCGCCTCGGGAGCCGACCCAGACGCCTGGACAGCGCGGAGCCAGCGACGGCGCTCGCGGCGGTTCATGCGCGGCCTTCCGCGTCGTGGACGAGCGCGAGAAGGGCGTCGCACGCCGACAAGGTCGCCGCGCTGGCCTCCCGGATTTCCCTGACGGCGTGCTCCAGGGCTGCGACGCGTCGGTCGAGGCGCTCGGTGCGCCGTGCCAGGGCGGCGAGAGCGCGCTCACGCTGCACCCTCTCGGACTCGACACCGGCGTCCGCGGAGATCGCGAGGTCGAGTGCGTCGAGCGCGATCTCGACGACGGCCCGAGGTCCGCGCTCGACGATCTCGTCGATCTCACGGCGTCGCACGGCCGCGGCGGTGGTGTCGGGCGCTGCGACGTCGACGAGGCGATCGAAGAGGGCGGCGAGCGACGGGACGTCTGCCGGGGCGTCCGCTGGGCGGCTCTCGTTCGTCATCATGCGCCGCGCAGGATCGCACCGAGAGCGTCAACCTGCTCAGCTGTGAACGGCGGGGCCTGGGCAGCGATGGTCTCTGCAGCGCGAGTGGTGATCGTGTGGGCATCGAGCCACGCCGTGACGACGTCTTCGCGGTATCGGACGGTGGCCCCGCGGCCGGGGCCGATCCGGACGAAGGCGGGGCCGGTGTTCTTGTGCCGCCAACCGGCGAGCGTGCGGACATCGACACCGAGGAGGTCGGCGACTTCGGCGGACCGAAGGTGTCGGACAAGCGAGGAAGAGGTGGGCATGGTGGCACTCCTGGACGTGCCGCTCTCGGCGGCGTGGTGCCAGCCAGGTGCAGTTGACCCGGCTCGTCCGGATGCCCAAGGGCTTCGGTCCGGACGCGCGGTCGCCCGGGTGCTTCGTTCGCGCTCTCAGCCTAGCCGTATTTGAAGGGCTCACCAAGTGCGTTCTCGCAGGTGAGAGGCTGTATCTATCACCCCTGAGAGGCTGTGTGTATCACCCTTCGCCGTGCCACACGAGGCGCACGGAAGCGGGGTCAAACCGCTTGGTGCCCTTCGCGACGGGTTCGATGACGACCCGGTCGAACAAGACCTTGACGACGGCGCGACGGCGCGAGATGTCGAGCGCATCCCAAGCGCCGCGGACGTCGTCAGCACTGACGAGCCCGGCGAGCGCGTCCTCGCGCCCGGCATCCGCGAGAGTCGCGGAGATCTCTCCGAGCCGGGCCTCGATCTCGCGCGTGATCGTCGTCAGCTGCGAGGCGCGGATCGTCCCGGAGGCGAACAGAGCAGCGGCCTCGTCGCGGCGTGCACGGAGCGCGCCCGCCTCGTCCCGAAGGCTGGAAACGTCGTGCCGGGCGTCCGGAGCGAGGAGGACCGCGGCGTCAGGGCGTGAGAGGCGCGCGACGACGACGGCCTCGATGAACCTGTCGAGAGTCTTAGCGTCACGTGCGACGTCACTCCTCTCCTTGCATTTGTAGGTGCGCTTGCCCCGGCTCGTGCGCGCGGTCGCGACCTTGCTCCCGTCGTCACACCGGCCACACTCGGCGATGGAGGTCAGGAGGAACTTCACGCTCCGGTCCGCCACGGTCGACCTTGCCGGGTCGGAGAGCACGTGCAGCGCAGCACGGAACGTCTGCTCGGGCACGAGCGCGGGCCACGAGCCCGGACCGACGATCTCCCCGCGGTGGGACCGGAGGGCCGCGTTCCGCGGGTTCGTCAGCACGCGACGCGTGGTCGTCGCGTCCCAGGGGTTGCCACGCGACGTGGTCGCCCCGGCAGCATTCCAAGCGCGGGCCACGGATCGCAGCGACCCGCCCGCGAGGATCGTCGAGTACCCCTCGCGCACGAGCGCGGCCTCGTCCTCGACGACGTCGAGCCCGTCCACGGTGTAGCCGAAGGCGCGGGGTCCAGACGGGGGCTTGCCCGCGGCCGCGCGCTGGTCGTTCGCGCGGCGCTGCCGGTCGCCCTTCGTCTCGATCTCCGCGCGTGCGACGGAAGCGAGGAGGTCGGCCACGAGCCGCCCGGACGGCGTCGTCATATCGAGGTCACTCCCGCGGACGAGCGCGACCGTGGCGGCTGCCGACTGAGCCGTCTCGATCAGACGGACGGTGTCGCGGCGGTTGCGGGTCAGCCGGTCGAGGTTCCAGGCGATGACGGCGTCGACGGTGCCCGCCTGCATGTCCGCGAGCAGAGCCTCGAACCCTGGGCGGTGAGCCTTGCCAGAGGCGGAGGTGTCGTTGTCGCTTCGCTCGGCGACGACGGACCAGCCGCGCAGTGCGGCGAGGTCGCGGGCGTCGTCGAGTTGGCGGGAGACCGCGGCGCCCTCGCCCGTCCGGTCGAGGGATACGCGTGTGTAGATGGCTGCTCGCATGTGTGCACTCTAGCGGTCTACGCGCTGCGGTTCGCGGTGCGCGACATCGTCTCGATGCAGTGCCGTCAGCCCAGCCTCGAGGGCACGGGAGAGATCCCGCTGCGGAGGCTGGTCAAGGAGGCGCTGCGCATGCGCCCCGACCGGATCGTCATCGGTGAGGTGCGCGAGGCGGAGAGCTTCGACCTCCTGATCGCTCTGAACGCCGGAGTGCCGGGGATGTGCACGATCCACGCCAACTCGGCGCGCGAGGCGATCTCGAAGATGTGCACCCTGCCGCTGCTCGCCGGGGAGAACGTCTCGGACCGGTTCGTCGTCCCGACCGTGGCCGGTGCGGTGGACGTCGTGGTCCATCTGGGGGTGACCGTGGACGGTCGGCGCCAGGTCCGGGAGGTCGTCGGCGTCCCGGGCCGCGTGGAGCAGGGGGTGGTCGAGACCTCCGACCTCTTCCACCGGGTCGGGGGGAGCCTCGTGCGCGGTGACGGCTTCCCGCCGGCGGAGGACCGGTTCGCCCGGGCCGGGATCGACCTCGCGGCGTTGATGGCCGGACCTCGGCCGGGCGAGGTCCGCTGACATGGGCGTCATGGTGGGCCTGCTGCTCGGGGTCGGGGTGTTCTGCGTGTGGTGGGCCTGGTGGGAGCCGACCCCTCGCCCGCCCCGTCGGACCGACGGCTGGTCGGCGAGGACGCAGGACCTCCTGGTGCTCGCCGGAGCGCCGACCGTCACGCCGCGTGCGCTGGTCGGTGCG
Organism: Oerskovia sp. NPDC057915; assembly: GCF_042887685.1. NCBI lineage: Bacteria > Bacillati > Actinomycetota > Actinomycetes > Micrococcales > Cellulomonadaceae > Oerskovia > Oerskovia sp. NPDC057915. The sequence goes on from NZ_JBHVOS010000001.1 coordinate 124,240, forward strand.
AGTGCGGCTCTCGGCCTCTTCGTCCTGCTGGTCGTGGCGACGCTCACCCGGGCGCTGCCGGTCGCCGCGTGCTTCGCGTCGATGGCGGCGGCCGCACCTCTCGCGCTGGTGCGTTCGCGTGCCCGACGGCGGCGCTCGAGCCTGCGGGACGTGTGGCCGGAGGTCGTCGACCACCTCGCCTCGGGGGTGCGTGCGGGGCTGTCGTTGCCCGAGGCGGTGGGACAGCTCGGGGAGAGGGGACCGGTCGAGCTGCGTGAGCCGTTCGCGCGCTTCGCCCAGGACTTCCGGGCGACCGGGCGGTTCGCCGACTGCCTCGACGCGCTCAAGGCACGGCTGGCGGATCCCGTCGCGGACCGTATCGTCGAGGCCCTGCGCATGACGAGGGAGGTCGGCGGCACGGACCTGGGCAAGCTCCTGCGCACGCTGGCCATGTTCCTGCGCGAGGACGCCAGGACACGGGGAGAGCTCGAGGCGCGGCAGTCGTGGACGGTGAACGGCGCCCGCCTCGCGGTGGCCGGACCATGGGTCGTCCTGGCCCTGCTGGCCACGAGACCGGAGACGGCTCAGGCCTACGACTCGCTCCAAGGGGCCGTGGTGCTCGGCGGTGGTGCCCTGACCTCCGTGGTGGCCTACCGGGTCATGCGTCGGATCGGGCGTCTGCCCGAGGAAGTGCGGGTCCTGCGGTGAACGGGACCGGCGGGTTCGAGGTGTCCTGGATCGGTGTGGTCGCAGGAGCGATGCTCGGGTGCGGGGTCCTCGTGGTCGTCTCACGCCTGCGCGCTCGCCGCGTCCGCCTCGACGAACGCGTCGGACCCTACCTGCGGGTGCTCGGGACGTCGTCGTCGCTGTTGCAGGAGTCGTCGGCGCGATCGCCCTTCCCTGCGCTCGACCGTCTCGTCGGTCCGTGGCTGACCGAGGTCGGGAAGGGGCTCGAGAGGTTCGGGTCGACCCGCGCGGTGCTCCGCCGACGCCTCGACCAGGCGGGACGCCCCGAGAGCGTCGACCAGTTCCGCGCGCAGCAGGTCGTGTGGGCCGTGATGGGCCTGGTCGGTGGGCTGCTGCTCGCCCTGCTCCTGGCCGCGACCAGGGGCTCGTCGCCCGTGGTCCTCGCCGCGCTCGTCGCTCTCTGCGGACTCGGCGGCCTCCTCGGCTGCGACCACCGGCTCTCGCGCCAGGTCGCACGGCGCGAGGAACGCATGCTCATGGAGTTCCCCACGATCGCCGAGCTGCTCGCGCTGTCGGTCGGGGCTGGAGAAGGACCCGTCGCGGCGATGGAGCGCGTCGCGACCATGGCCCGCGGCGAGCTGTCGGCCGAGCTCGCGCTGACGCTCTCGATGGTCCGCTCAGGCGTGCCGTTGTCGCGCGCGCTCGAGGCGTTGGCCGATCGGACCGCGTTGACGAGCCTCACCCGCTTCGCCGAAGGGGTCGCCGTGGCGGTCGAGCGGGGGACCCCGCTCGCCGACGTCCTGCGCGCCCAGGCCCAGGACGTGCGGGAGGCAGGACGTCGGGCCCTCATGGAGTCGGGCGGGCGCAAGGAGGTCCTCATGATGGTCCCCGTGGTCTTCCTGATCCTTCCGGTGACGGTCTGCTTCGCGATCTATCCGTCGATCGCGACGCTGCGGATCGGTCTGTGAGCGCATGACCCGGGCTCGGGTAGGTCGCGGACCTTGCCCACGAGCTGGACGCACGTGCTGGACGCACGTGCTGGACGCACGACCTGGACGCACGACCTGGACCACGGCCGCGCACGAACGACGCGGTCGACCGACCGAGGGAGCATGATGACGAGACGACCGAGGACCTTGACCCGACAGGTCCGGCAGTGCCTGGGTGCGCAGGAGCGGGGCGACGTCCCCGGCTGGGTCCTGGTGACCCTGATGACCGCGGGCCTGGTCATCGCCCTGTGGGCCGTCGCGGGCCCGGCGCTCACGGAGACCTTCACGAACGCGATCAACAGCGTCGGCGGTCCGTGAGCCGGGTACGCCGACGACTCGGCCCGACGAGTGGTCGGGAGGCTCGCGTGCGGGACGGCGGCTCGGCCGTCGTGGACTTCGTCCTGGTCTCGGTGATCCTGCTCGCACTGTTCCTGGGAGTCGTCCAGGTGGTTCTCGCGCTGCACGTGCGGGCGATCGTGATCGACAGCGCGGCCGAAGGTGCACGGCTCGCGGGCAGGGCGGACCGGACCACGGGGGACGGTGCGGCGCGCACGCGGACACTGATCGACGCGGCTCTCTCCGAGCGGTTCGCCCAGGACGTCACGGCACGGGAGGTCGACCACGAGGGGCTGCGCGTCGTGGAGGTGACGGTGACCTTTCCGCTGCCTGTCGTCGGGTTGCTCGGCCCGTCGGGAGTCGTCACGGTGGACGGGCACGCTCTGAAGGAGGAGCAGTGAGCGCGGGTGGGGGAGTCATGGCTCGGCGTCGCGACCGCACGGATCGAGCCGGCCTGGCGTTCCGCAGCCTGCGGTCCCGCGTCGCGGCCCGTGCGTTCGCGGGACGTCGTGACGGCCCTCGCGCGGTCGGTGAGGAGGGCAACGCGATCGTCGAGTTCCTCGGGGCTGCCCTGATCCTCCTCCTGCCCGTGATGTACCTCGCGCTGACGCTCGGACGGATCCAGGCGGCGACCTTCGCGGTCGAGGGCGCCGCGAAGGAGTCCGCCCGCGCGTTCGTCACGGCCGACTCGGTCGAGGGGGGCGAAGCCCGGGCGCGCGCCGCGGTCTCCCTGGCGCTGGCCGACCAAGGATTCACGGACGTCGAACCCGCCGATGTCCTGTCGATCTCGTGCGCGGGCTCCCGCTGTCTCGACCCCGGCAGCGAGGTCGCCACGATCGTGCGCTACGACGTCCCGCTCCCGTTCGTGCCGCCGGGCGTCCGCTCGTGGGTGCCGCTGTCCGTCCCGGTCGAGGCCTCCCACGTCTCGTCCGTGGACAGGTACGCGGGGGCTCGGCCGTGAGGCGCCGTCGTCGTCCGTCGCTGCAGGCGGCTCGCGGACGCGTCGGGGCAGTCGTCCGACGCGGGGACAGCGGCCAGATCCTGCTCCTCACGAGCGCCTTCGTCGCGTTCGCGCTCCTCCTCGTGACCGTGGTGGTCTCGGCGACGGGCGTCCACCTCGACCGCAAGCGACTTCTCGACGTGGCCGACGCCGCCGCGATCGACGCAGCCGACTCGATGAGCGAGGACACCTTCTACGAGGGTCGGGTGCCCCTCCCTCAGGAGCAGGCCGTGCTCCGGCTCAGTGACGCGGAGGTGCGCGCCTCGGTCGAGGAGTTCCTGGCAGCGCATCCCGAGATGCTGGACGACCTGCATGCTGTCACCATCGTCGAGGCGTCGACGCCCGACGGACGGACCGCGCAGGTCGGTTTGGCCGGGTTGTCCCGCCCGGTCCTCGTCAGCTGGGTGACCCAGCTGTGGTCGGACGGGATCCTCGTACGTGCCGAGTCCAGCGCACGGGCTTGGTGAGTCCCGAGGGTCGGTGGTAATCATGACCATCCGGTGAACACGGGCGGCGCAAGGTGACCAAGTACGTTCACTTTCTTAACGAACCATGCAACTTTTGTCTGATGACTGACAAAACAAGGGTTCGCCGCTATGGTGATCCGGTCCGACACCCTCCAACGACGGAGACTTACATGAACGTACGTGCAAGGAAGCAGTGGATTGCCGGCGGAGCACTCGGTGCGATGCTTCTCGGAACCGTCGCGATGGCCTCCGGGGCCGCCGCTGACGAGGTGACCCACGGTGAGGAGGACGTCCAGATCCAGGTCGCCGTCACGCCGGTCGGAGCGCTCGCGCTCAACGTCGCCAACCCGTCCGTCACGCTCGGCGAGACGACCGACGACGACATCTGGGCCGCCGGGAACCGTGAGTTCACGGGTCTCCTGGACGGCATCAGCGTCACCGACGACCGCAACGACGTGGGTGCGGACGCGAGCTGGACCGTCACGGGCCAGGTCAGCAGCTTCACCGCCGCCGGCCTGGCGGACATCGACTCGTCCAACCTCGGGTGGGTCCCCGAGCTGGCGAACCCGATCCCCGGTGACTTCAACGTCACGCCGGGCCAGCCGATCGCCGGCGAGCTCCAGGAGGTCCCCGCGGGCGAGGGCCCCGGCGGCGACTGGCTCACGGGCGGCGTCCAGGTCGGCGACCTCCTGGTGTCGAGCGGCTCGTCGCTCGAGGCCAAGGGGCAGTCGTTCGGTGTCAAGGCCGGCCTGAACCTCACGGTCCCGAAGGGCACGCCCTCCGGTGCGTACGCGTCGACGCTGACGCTCACGCTCATGGAGAGCTGACAGCTCGATTCGAGTCACGGACGGTGACGACGCAGGGCCGGCGGATCTCCGTCGGCCCTGTACCGTCTCCGGGGCAGCAACCCGTTCGAGGAAGACCGGAAGTCGTGGTGAGCAAGGACATGAAGAAGGCACGTGAGGCAGGCACTCTACCGACGAGGCGGACCGCCGCCGGGCTCCGTGCGGGGCTCGCTGCCCTGGGCGCCCTGATCCTGACCCTGGTCGGCGTCGTCGGAGCGGCCCACGCGAGCGCACCCGACCCGGACAGCTTCCGGTTCTCGGTCACCACGGCGTCGCCCGAGGGCCCCGACGCCCGCAGGATCTTCGACTTCGTCGCGGAACCGGGCGCCCAGATCCAGGACCAGGTCGCCGTCTCCAACCACGGCCCGGCCCCGGTGACGTTCGCCATGGTCACGAACGACGGCATCTTCACCCCCACGGGCAGCTTCGACATCCGCACCTCCGACCAGGAGCCCCAGGACTCCGGCGGCTGGTTCGAGGTCCAGCCGAGCGTGGAGGTCCCCGCGGGCGAGACCGTGATCGTGCCGTTCACGATCACGGTGCCCGAGAACGTGACGCCCGGCGACCACCCCGCCGGCATCGTCGCGACGATCACGACGGCGGCCTCGGCGTCGGGTCCGGGGGTCGGTGTCGAGAGCCGGGTGGGCGTGCGCGTCAACCTGCGGGTCCCGGGGGAGGTCGTCCCCTCGATCGCGCTCGACCACGTCACCGCGACCTACACGCCGTCGTGGAACCCGTTCGCCCCCGGCGACGTCCGGGTGTCCTACGAGGTGAGCAACGACGGGAACCTGCGGGTCGCCGGGGACCAGACGATCACGGCGTCCGGACCGTTCGGCATCGGTGCCTCGACCTTGGACCGCGGCGTCGAGGGGATCAAGGAGCTCATCCCCGGCACCTCGCGCTCGACCGCGGCGACGATCGGTGGGATCTGGCCCCTCGGACCCGTGACGACCGAGGTCGTCGTGACGCCCGCGCTCGTCGCGACCGAGGGTGAGGCCGGCGGCGCGATCGACGTCCCCGCGGCGGACCTGCGACCCGTCACGGTCACCGTGACGACCTGGGCCGTCCCCTGGATCCACCTGCTCCTCCTCGCGGTGCTCGCGCTCGTCGTGATCGGGGTGCGGGACAACCGTCGCCGGCGCACGCAGCGTCTGGAGGCGCTCCTGGAGAAGGCCCGCGCCGAGGGGCGGGCCGCAGCAGTCGCCGAGCCCGGAACAGGAGCGGCCCCCGCACCCGGCGAGCCGGCGCCCACCCCACCCACCACACCCGACGCCCTTTCCGAGCCCTCCGCACCCGACGCTCTTGCCGAGCCCACCGGAGGGACCCGAGCGCCGTCGTCGGGCGGCTGACCGGGGCGTCCCGGCCCCGCGCCCGCAGGACCGGGCCGTGCGGGGCGCCGTCGTCGCGTAACCTTGAGGACCGTGGCCACCATCGACTTCCCGCACGAGATCCGCGCCCTCCGATCGACGCTCGACACCATCAGCGCCGTGAGCGACCCCGACGCCCTGCGCGTCCAGATCGCCGAGCTGTCGGACAAGGCGTCGGCACCGGACCTGTGGGACGACCCGGACGCCGCCCAGAAGGTCACGACCGCCCTCTCGCAGACGCAGTCCGAGCTCGATCGCATCACGAACATGAGCGACCGGATCGACGACCTGGAGACGCTCGTCGAGATGGCCACCGAGGACAACGGGGACCCTGAGACGCTCGCCGAGGCGACGTCCGAGCTCGAGCTGATCCGCAAGGACCTGGGCGTGCTCGAGGTCAAGACCCTGCTCTCGGGCGAGTACGACGCTCGCGAGGCCGTCGTGACGATCCGCTCGGGCGCGGGCGGCGTCGACGCCGCCGACTTCGCGGAGATGCTCATGCGCATGTACCTGCGCTGGGCCGAGCGCCACGGCTACCCGACCCAGGTCCTCGACACGTCGTACGCCGAGGAGGCAGGACTCAAGTCGGCGACGTTCGAGGTCAAGGCGCCCTACGCGTTCGGGCACCTGTCGGTCGAGGCCGGCACGCACCGCCTGGTGCGCATCTCTCCGTTCGACAACCAGGGCCGCCGCCAGACGTCGTTCGCCGCGGTCGAGGTCATCCCGCTCATCGAGCAGACCGACTCGGTCGAGATCCCCGAGTCCGAGATCAAGGTCGACGTGTTCCGCTCGTCGGGCCCCGGCGGTCAGTCCGTCAACACGACCGACTCGGCCGTGCGCATGACCCACATCCCCACGGGGATCGTCGTGTCGATGCAGAACGAGAAGTCGCAGATCCAGAACCGCGCCGCAGCCCTGCGCGTGCTCCAGTCGCGCCTGCTCCTGCAGCGCCAGGCCGAGGAGAGCGCCGCCAAGAAGGCCATGGCGGGCGACATCAAGGCGAGCTGGGGCGACCAGATGCGCTCCTACGTCCTGCACCCGTACCAGATGGTCAAGGACCTGCGGACGGAGTACGAGGTCGGCAACACCTCGGGGGTCTTCGACGGCGACATCGACGGCTTCATCGAGGCCGGGATCCGGTGGCGTCGCAGCGCTGACCAGGCCTGAGGAAGGCGTTGAGCGGGCCTGACGACGCCGCTGACCAGGCCTGACGAAGGGGCCGGGACCTCGTGTCCCGGCCCCTTCCGTCACCCGGGGTGAAACGTCCCGCCGGGGCGCCGGATACGGACGTACCCGGCGTGTCAGCGGTGTCAGGCCAATCGGGCGTGCCTACTCTCGTGGGCGACCAGCGAACACTTTTCGCTTCCCCCAACGAGAGACTGGTCAACCCCTGTGATCCGTTTTGAGAACGTCTCGAAGGTCTACGCCCGTGGCGCCAGACCTGCCCTGAACGGCATGTCCGCCGAGATCGAGCGCGGCGAGTTCGTCTTCCTGGTCGGTGCGTCCGGCTCCGGCAAGTCGACGTGCCTGCGGCTCGCTCTGCGCGAGGAGCGGCCCACCCAGGGCAAGGTCTTCGTCGCGGGACGTGACCTGTCGACGCTGTCGAGCTGGAAGGTCCCGTCGCTGCGTCGCCAGATCGGCGTCGTGTTCCAGGACTTCCGGCTGCTGCAGAACAAGACGGTCTTCGAGAACGTGGCGTTCGCGCTCCAGGTGACGGGCAAGCCGCGCCACATGATCGCCGTGACGGTCCCCGAGGTGCTCGAGACGGTCGGTCTGCAGGGCAAGGAGAAGCGCCGTCCGCACGAGCTCTCGGGCGGTGAGCAGCAGCGCGTCGCGATCGCGCGCGCCTTCGTCAACCGGCCCTCGATCCTGCTCGCGGACGAGCCCACGGGAAACCTCGACCCCAACACGTCTCTCGGGATCATGAACCTCCTGTCACGCATCAACGCCACGGGGACGACGGTCGTCATGGCCACCCACGACTCCGGTTTCGTGAACCAGATGCGCCAGCGCGTCATCGAGCTCTCGAACGGGGTCGTGCTGCGCGACCAGAAGGACGGGGTCTACGGCGCGGGGGTCCCCATGCCCGACGACGACGCGCTCCGTGCACCCTCCGGTCACCTCGCGGCGCGACCGTGGTCCCCACCTGTCGAGGTGCGCCCGGTGCCCGCGATCGAGCGTCCCGCGCAGGTCCAGGCGGCACCGCCGAGCACGGCCCAGGGGTCGGCCGTGGGTCCGTCGCAGATGCAGCAGTCCGGCCGGGGGGAGTGGTAGCAGGTGCGTGCCCAGTTCATCCTCGCCGAGATCGGTGCAGGACTTCGTCGCAACCTCGCGATGACCATCTCCGTCGTCCTCGTGACCTTCGTGTCCTTGACCTTCGTCGGTGCGTCCGCGCTCCTCCAGCTGCAGATCGACAAGCTCAAGGACGACTGGTACGACCGGGTTGAGGTCTCCGTCTTCCTGTGTCCCATCGACTCCCCGAACCCGACCTGCGCCGGTGGCGAGGCGTCACCCGAGCAGATCGAGTCGCTCGAGGACCTGTTCGGGAGCGAGCTCGGCGACGAGGTCCAGACCGTCTTCTTCGAGTCGAAGGAGGACGCCTTCGCGGCGTTCCAGGAGCGCTTCCCCGACGGGTACAACGGGACGCAGCTCACGGTCGACGACATGCAGGCCTCGTTCCGCCTCAAGCTCACGAACCCGGAGAACTACGAGGTCGTCAACGACGTCGTCACCGGGCGTCCCGGCGTCGAAGGCGTCGAGGACCAGCGTCGGATCTTCGACTCGCTCTTCCTGGCGCTCAACCGTGCCTCGCTCATGGCCGGCGGCCTCGCCGTGGTGATGATGCTCGCCGCGGTGCTCCTCATCACCACGACGATCCGCCTGTCGGCCATGAGTCGTCAGCGCGAGACCGAGATCATGAAGCTCGTCGGGGCGTCCAAGCTGTTCATCCAGCTGCCGTTCATCCTCGAGGGGGCGATCGCCGCGGTGGTCGGTGCGTTCCTCGCGGTCGGGGGCCTCTGGCTCGGGGTCAAGTACCTCGTGACGGACTGGCTCCAAGGCTCCGTGAGCTGGATCGCCTACATCTCCGAGTCGGACGTGCTGCGCATCGCGCCGCTCCTGCTTCTCATCGCATTCGTCCTGGCGGCCATCTCCTCGGTCGTCACGCTCAGCCGATACACGAGGGTGTGACATGTCCCAGCTGACCCGACGTCTCGCCGCGGGCGGAACCGCGCTGCTCCTTCTCCTGGGAACTGCTGTCGCCGCGACGGCCGACGACCTGGACGACAAGCGCGCGGCCGCCGAACGCCGCCAGAGCCAGACGCTCAAGGACCGCGAGGGGCTCGAGTCGGAGCTCGAGGGCACCGACGCGGAGCTCGCTCAGGCCATCCTCGACCTGCAGACCATCGAGGGGCGCCTCCCCGTGGCTCAGGCGGAGCTCGACACGGCGACGGCCGAGCTCGAGCGCACCCAGCGCGAGGCCGCGCAGCTCGAGGTGCGTCTGCAGGACGCGCAGGCCGAGGAAGAGGCCATCAGCCTGGACATCCAGGAGTCCGCGGGCAAGGCGAGCTCGGCGAAGTCCAGCATCGCCGAGATGGCGCGACAGGCGTACCGGGGGCAGGGGGAGGTCAGCGGGCTCGGCATCGTGACCGGGGCCCAGAGCACCGAGGACTTCATCGAGCAGTACGCGATGTCGACGACCGCGGCCCGCACGCAGGCGCGTGCCCTCACGGACCTCCAGGAGGCCGAGTCCATCGCGCGCAACCGGGAGGCTCGCCTGACCGCGATCCGCGAGACGATCGCGGACCTGAAGGTCCAGGCCGACGAGAACGTCGTCGCAGCCGACACCGCGCGTGCTGCGGCGGCCGACCGCAAGGCGGAGATCGAGGGGCTGATCGCCGAGCAGCAGGCGAAGCAGGCGACGATCGAGTCGCGCAAGGAGGCGGCCATCGCCCAGGTGGCGGCCAACGAGCAGGCGCAGGCGGCGCTCACGTCCGAGCTCCAGGGCATCATCGCCGCCCAGACCGAGCGTGACCGGAAGGCGGCCGAGGAAGCGGCCAAGCAGCCGCCGCCGGCCACGGGTGGCGGGTCCGGTGGCGGTGGCGGGTCCGGTGGCGGCTCCGGCGGTGGTGGTGGCGGTGGTGGCGGGGGTACCACGACGGGCAAGTTCCTGTCCTACCCGACCGCGGTCCCGCACATCACCTCCCGCTACGGGATGCGCCAGCACCCTGTGCTGCCGGACACGTACCGGCTGCACGCGGGCACCGACTTCCGCGCCTACTGCGGTACCCCGATCTACGCCGCGGCAGGTGGCACCGTCCTGTTCGCCCGGCCCTACGGCGGCCTCGGCAACCAGGTCATGATCAACCACGGCACGGTCAACGGGTCCAACCTCATGACGAGCTACAACCACCTGTCGAGGTTCGCAGTCCGTGCGGGCCAGAGCGTCTCGAAGGGCACCCTCGTCGGGTACTCGGGCACGACGGGCACCAGCCAGGCCTGCCACCTGCACTTCGAGGTGTACGTCAACGGCGGGACGGTCGACCCGGAGAGCATGCTCTGACGTAAAGACCTACGGGTAGCGGGTCGATCTCGCGTAACCTGGGACGTCGCGCCGCACGGCGCGGGTGGGTCCGTCCTGGGCGCACCACGGAGCTCGAGCAGATCGGAAGATGCCCTCATGGCGAAGGAGACTGGCCGCAAGATCATCGCCAGCAACCGCAAGGCCCGCCATGACTATCTGATCGTCGACGTGTTCGAGGCCGGGCTCGTCCTGAGCGGCACCGAGGTCAAGGCCCTGCGCCAGGGCCGGGCCTCGCTGCTCGACGGCTACGTGGCCGTCGACGGCGGCGAGGCCTGGCTCGAGAACGTGCACATCCAGGAGTACTCGCAGGGGACGTGGAACAACCACGCTCCCCGTCGCAAGCGCAAGCTGCTGCTGCACAAGGACGAGATCCTGCGACTCGAGGCGAAGTCCCGCGAGAAGGGCTACACGATCGTGCCGCTCTCGCTCTACTTCCTCGACGGCCGTGCGAAGGTCGAGATCGCGCTCGCGCAGGGCAAGCGGGAGTACGACAAGCGCCAGGCGCTGCGCGAGCAGCAGGACAACCGCGAGGCCCAGCGCGCGATGCGCCACCGGCAGAACCGGTGACCTGCGCGCGGGGGTGAGCGGCGCCGTCGTGCGTCGCCGACCCGGGCGTCGCGGCGCTCGGCGGGTGGACGTGCATCCGGCTGCCCGACGACGTAGCGTCGCAGGGTAGTCGTCGTCACCTTGCCGAGGAGGCCCCGTGGTCAAGCTCCGTCAGTACATCCCGCGCGTCGCAGCAGGCGCGTTCATCCTCAACTCCGGGCTCAACAAGCGCAGTGCCGACGAGGCGACGGCGCAAGGAGTCCACGGGATGGCCGCGGGGACGTTCCCGTTCCTCGAGGACCAGGACCCCGTGCAGTTCACCAAGGCGCTCTCCACGACCGAGATCGCGCTGGGCACGGCCCTGCTCGTGCCGTTCGTCCCGACCGGGGTGGTCGCCCTGGGGCTGGGCGCATTCTCCGCGGGCCTCGTGGCGATGTACCTCAAGACGCCGGGGATGACCGAGCAGGACGGGATCCGTCCGACCCCGCAGGGGATCGGTCTCGCCAAGGACGTCTTCCTCCTGGGGATCGCGGGCGGTCTGCTGGTCGACGCGCTGAGCCGCAAGAAGTAGCACCGGAAATACGTTCGCCCGCGGTGGTGTTGATCCCGTAGGCTGGTACCACTGACCCGGTGTCGAACCGGACGGACGCCACAGGCGGACGGACGGGGTGGTGCTCGGCCGGTGATTGACAACTGCACAGGGGGTGATCGGTTTCGACGGTGGTCGTGCTTCGAGGAGAAGCGGGCCGAGGATGCAGACTTATCTCGTAAACGACGTCTGCAAACCAATAGGTGCCGATTCCAAGCGCACCGACTTCGCACTCGCCGCCTGAGCGAGTCTTCGAAGTCCGTCAGCCCGGGGTTGCTCTCGCCCCGGTTCCTGGCGTCAGCTAGAGAGCCACTGCTTACGACGTTCGTCATCGGCGGCGTAGGGACTCTTAGATGACTGAGCCCGTCAGCACCTTGTCTGTGTGAGTGCTGGGGCTGAGAAAATCAACAGCAGACTGCGCCCGGAGAAGTCCTGGATTTGCGCCACCGGACCGGGGTTCGATTCCCCGCACCTCCACTACGTCGCCCTCGGGCGACACACCAGTTGTCACGACGAAGGGCCGCCCCACGGGGCGGCCCTTCGTCGTTCCCCGGCCGTGCTGGACGATCGCCGGCGGCACGAACGGCCGGTGGCGAGCACCTCCTAGGACGAGGTCCTCGGCCGCGGCCCGCCGTGTCGGGCGGTCACGACCATCCGTTCGCCTGCCAGGCCGAGGCCGCCTCGTCCCCGTCGAGCCACTCGATGCGGAGCGTGCGGTCGGCGAGCTCGAGGCGGCCGGCCTCCCAGGCGTCGATCTCCCGACCGCGGAGGCTCGCGACGTGCCGGTCCTGGTCGTCGCTGAAGGCGTCGGTGCATTCGGGGTCGTCGAGGTGGACACGCCACTGCAGGCGCTCCTCGGGGTTGACGTAGGTCGGGAAGGAGTGCGGGCCGACGGTCTCCCAGTGCGTGCAGACCCGGGTCACGAGGTGCCCGACCGGGGTTGCGCCGTCGTACAGGCGACCGACGCGTCGCCGATAGGTCTCCAGACGCTGCTCGTGCTGCTCGACCGCCGACGGCTCAGCCACGGCGACCACCCGTTCCCACGAGGTGGGTGCGCTCGTCGCTGCCGCCCCCTCCGCCGCCCCCGTCCCCGCCGCCGCCGTCGGACGAGGGGTCCTCGTCGGGTCCGGCGAGCGGGGCAGCGCCCGGGCGCCTCGCCTTCAGGGCCTTCAGAGCGGCACGCACGACGAGCAGCACCAGCGCGGCGGCCACGAGCCAGGGCAGCAGCGCGCCGGCGGTGACGACGAGCGCGTTGAGCGCGACGAGCAGCGCACCCCAGCCGGCAGCGAGCCCACCGAGGAAGCCTGCCGGCCGGATCGTCACCTCGGGAGCCTGGGAGAGGACCTGGATCGTGAGGGTGGACATGTCGACCCGGTCGGTGAGCGACGAACGCTGCGACTGGAGGCTCTCGAGCTCCGCCTGTCGTGCCGTGAGCTCCTTCTCGGCTGCCAGCAGGTCGGCCGTCGTGGCCGCCTCGGCCATGAGCGCCTGGAGGCGGGCGACCGAGGTGCCGAGCGCCTGGATGCGCGCGTCCAGGTCGATCGCCGTCGAGGTCACGTCCTGGGCATCGAGGGAGACGTCCTGGACCTCGCCGATCCCGTCCAGGGCGTCGACGGTCACCGTGACCTTGTCGGCGGGGACGCGGACCGTGAGGCTGCCGTAGGCCTGGTCGTCCTCGCCCGTGTGCTCGGCGCGACTCTCGACACGGCCACCGGCGGTCTCGACGAGCTCGCTGATGGCCTGGACCGCCGCCCGCGGGTCGGGGGCCACGACGGTGAGGTCGCCCGTGGTGATGACCTCGCGGTCCTCGTCGGGGACCGACGCGCCGACCTGGAGCCCGGACCCGCCGTCGGTGGTGTCCTGCGCGACGCTCTGCTGGCTGACCGCTCCGGCGGCGTCGGACGCCCCGGTGTCGCGGTCCGCGGCGGAGCACCCCGCGAGCAGGAGGCTGCCGAGGAGGGCGACCGTGATGATCGACGGCGTGCGGGGCGAGGTGCGCATGCGACGACACTAGGTGCGGGTTCGCCCGGAGGGCGGTGGTTCGGGTGGATCGTGACCGTGTTGTGAACTCCCCGTCATCGCACCGAGACACGCCGTCGTGCGCGGGTGTGCCGCTCACGGTGCGGGCGTCGTCGTGGCCGCGACCTGCGGGAACGCTTCCATGCGCGAGGACCCGCCCTGTGCGCCCGTCGGGCGCAGGGCGGACCTCATCGGCCTAGCCGAGCGCCTCGCGGACGCGCGGTGCGACCTCGGTGCCCAGCAGCTCGATCGCTCGCAGCGACTCCTTCTGGGGGACTCCCGACAGGTCCATCTGGAAGATCTGGCGGTCGTGGCCGAGCGCCCCGTGCAGATCGACGATGCGCTCCGCGACCTCCTCAGGAGCACCGATGAAGTAGGCCCCGCCGCGTGCTGCCGTGGCCTCGTAGGAGATGCGGTTCGGCATGGGGAAGCCGCGCTCCGCCGAGATCTTCTTCATGTTCTGCAGGTAGTACGGATAGAAGAAGTCACGCGCCTGCTTGCCGTCGTCCGCGAGGAACCCCATGGTGGACACCGACACCTCGAGCGCGGCGGCGTCGTGCCCGGACTGGGTCGCGGCGCGACGGTACAGGTCGACCAGCGGGGCGAACTGTGCCGGCTTGCCGCCGATGATGGCGTAGTTCACCGGGAGGCCGAGGACGCCCGCACGCACCGAGGACTGCGGGTTGCCGCCGGTGGCGATCGCGATGTCGAGGTGCTCGCCGCGCCCGGGCTTGTCGAACGGCCGAGGCAGGATCGTCGCGTCCTCGAGCGGAGGTCGGAACTTGCCCGACCATGTCACGGGACCCCCCTCGTCGAGCAGGCGCAGCAGGACGATCTTCTCGTCGTAGAGCGCGTCGTAGTCGTCGAGGTCCGCGCCGAAGAGGGGGTAGGACTCGATGAAGGAGCCGCGGCCGGCGAGCAGCTCCACGCGCCCGCCCGAGTACTGGTCCATCGTCGCAAACTGCTGGTAGACGCGCACCGGGTCCTCGGTGGACAGGACCGTGACGGCGCTCCCGACCGTGATCCGCTCGGTCTGGGCGAGTGCCGCGGCGATCATCGTGGAGGGGGAGGAGATCGCGTAGTCGGGCCGGTGGTGCTCGCCGATGCCCGCGTAGTCGAGCCCGACCTCGTCCGCGAGGCGGATCCGCTCCAGCACGTCGCGCAGACGGTGGGACACCGGCATCTGCTCGCCGGTCGTGGGGTCGGGGGCGTTGTCGCCGAAGGTGTAGAAGCCAAGTCGCATGTAGATGCAAACGTATGGAGGTGGGGGATATTCCCTGCTCCATGGGCGAGGATGAGGCGTGCTGATCTGCTGCGGGCTCACGACGTTGGACATCACCCAGGTGGTGCACGCTCTGCCTGGTCCCGACGAGAAGGTCGTCGCGACGTCACAGCGCGCGACGTTCGGGGGACCCGCGGCGAACGCCGCCGCGACGGCCGCAGCACTCGGGGTCCCCGTGCGCCTCGTCACCGCCGTCGGCACCGGGATGCTCGCCGAGGTGGTGCGCGCCGACGTGGTCGCGGCCGGGGTCGAGCTGATCGACGTGACCGCGGACGGGCACGCCTCCCCCTCCCCAGGTGACGAGACGAGGGGGCCCGCGGTCTCGACCGTCCTGGTGACAGCCGGGACGGGCGAGCGTGCCGTCGTCAGCACGAACGCCACGGACCGTCCGGTCGCCGCGGGGGACGCGCGCGCGGTGAGCAGGGTCCTCGAACCGGTGCGGCAGGGGGGCGCCCGAGGACAGGAGCGCGACGTGCTGCTCCTCGACGGGCACCACCCGTGCCTCGCGCACGCTCTCGCGGCGCGAGCGCGCGAGCTGGGCGTCCTCGTGGTGCTCGACGGCGGCTCATGGAAGGACGGCACCGCGGAGCTGGTCGCCCTGTGCGACGCGGTCGTGCTCTCGGCGGACTTCAGGATGCCCGGCAGGGACGTCGGCCGCGTGCTCGAGGACGTCGCGGCCCTGGGTCCGGGCTTCGTCGCTCGCTCCCGCGGGGGTGCTCCTGTCGAGGTGCTCGACGGCGGGGTCCGCTCCGACCTTCCAGTGCCGGTGGCAGACGGCGTGGTCGACACCCTGGGGGCGGGAGACGTGCTGCACGGTGCGTTCGCCGCGGAGGTGGCCCGAGGGTTGTCATGGGGGCGCGCCCTGCGGGAGGCGGTGGCCGTCGCGAGCCGGTCCGTGGCCTACGAAGGCGCGAGGGGCTGGATCGGGCGATGAGGCCCGCGAGGCCTGCCGGGCCGGTCGGAACGGCGGCTTCCTGCGGCTCTCGTGTGGTCTGACCTCGGGGTGACCCGGAGGGGAATCGCAGCGGCCCGAACGAAGTACAACGGTTTGGTCTCGACGGCTCGAGCAGGTTGACATGCGCTTAGTAAAGGAGGTCTACTAACAAACATGACAACGGCAGTCACGCGAAGCGCAGTCACCCGGAGAGGTCTGAGCACAGGTCTCAGGCCCACCTCCAAGGTGCTCCCCGAGCACGCTCGCGCGCACAACCGTTCGCTCGTCCTGCAGCACCTCTTCCACGAAGGGCCGACCTCCCGTGCGGACCTGGCTCGGGCCACCTCGCTGACGAGGGTCACCATCTCCGACCTGGTCTCGGTGCTCATCGCCGAGGGGCTCGTCGAAGAGCTGGGCATCCGCCCCGGCCAGCGTGTCGGCAAGCCCGCCATCCTCATCGGGATGCGCACGAGCGCCTACCAGATCGTCTCCGTCGACCTCACGGACGACGCCCTCATGCGTGGTGCCGTGATGTCCCTGACGGGCGACTTCGTGGTGCGCCAGAGCCTGCCGATCGAGGGACGCGCCGGTACCGAGCTCGTCGACCTCCTGACGCGCTTCTGCCGTGGGCTCATCGCCGTGGCGACCCGCCCGGTGCTCGGGGTGGGCATCGGCTCACCGGGTGTCGTCGACAGCGAGGGGCGGATCGTCGAGGCGCCGAACCGCCGCTGGTACGACGTGCCGCTCGCGGAGCAGCTCAGCGAGAGCCTGGCGCTGCCCGTGCACGTCGCGAACGACGCGAACATCGCGGCGCTCGGCGAGTTCACGTTCGGCGGTGCGGACGGCACGGGCCTCATGGTCCTCACCGTGGGCGAGGGGGTCGGTGCGGGCATCATGCTCGACGGGTCCCGCGTGCGCGGCGCCGCCGACGCGGCGGGCGAGCTGGGCCACGTCACCGTCGTCGACGACGGGCTGCCCTGCGCCTGCGGGCGGTCGGGGTGCCTCGAGACCATTCTCTCGGTGCCGGCTCTGCGCCGTGCCGTGGAGGGGCTCGACAAGGAATCTTCCGATGCCGTCCTGGCATCGGTCGGCAGGCTCCTGGGCATCGCCCTGGCGCCTGTTGTGTCAGCGCTCAACCTCGGCGAGATCCTCATCAGCGGTCCGGCGGACCTGCTCGACGGTCCTCTGCGCGATGCAGCGATCGACACCATCAACGCTCGAACCATGCCGGCCATCAACTCCGGCCTCGAGCTCCGGATGGCTTCTCTCGACGAGGACGTCGTCCTCGCCGGAGCCGCCGTCCTCATCCTGTCCGGCCAGCTGGGCGTCTCATGAGCGCTGCTCGTGAGCTCCCGTCGGGCTGAACCGGTCCTGCAGTAATCCCAGTAGCAGTACCGCAGAACCTCCCGTATCACCTCAGGTGGTGTCATCGACGCCGCCACTTCGAATTACCGAGAGGAAGTACCCCAGTGAAGAGGAACCGCCTCGTCGCCACCACGGTGGCTTCGACGATCACCCTGGCGCTTGCGCTGACCGCTTGTGGCTCCGGCGACTCCGGATCCGGCTCTGGCGAGTCCGCTGACGGCAAGGGCGACATCCGCGTCTGGCTCGTCGGCACGGACACGCCCAAGGAAGCGCGCGAGTACCTGAAGACGACGTTCGAGGCCGAGAACGAGGGCTCGACGCTCACCATCGAGGAGCAGTCCTGGACCGGTCTCGTCGACAAGCTGACGACGTCGCTCGCCAGCTCTGACAGCCCCGACGTCGTCGAGGTCGGCAACACGCAGGCTGCCGCCTTCACCTCGGCCGGCTTCTTCACCGACCTGACGGACAAGTACGAGGCGCTGGGCGGCGACGACCTGCTCAAGGGCTTCGTCGAGGCGGGTAGCTACGACGACAAGTTCTACGCTGCCCCCTACTACTCCGGTGCACGCGCGGTGTTCTACTCGCAGCAGATCGTCGGCGACGGCTTCGTCGCCCCCGAGACGCTCGACGACTACGTCGCCCAGGGCAAGGCCCTCACGACGGACACCCGCTCGGGCATCTACTGGCCCGGCCAGGACTGGTACAACGGTCTCCCCTACATCTGGGAGAACGGTGGCTTCATCGCCGAGAAGAAGGGCGACAAGTGGGAGGCCGGCTTCTCCTCCGAGGGCGGCATCAAGGGCCTCGAGCAGATCCAGGACGTCATGCTGACGGCCTCGAAGGCTCCGAAGGACGGCCAGGAGACCGACCAGCAGATCCCCTTCTGCGCGGGCGAGATCGGCTTCCTCTCGGCTCCGACGTGGGTCCAGTGGTCGATCAAGGCTGAGGAGACCGCCGAGGCACCGGGCTGCGCCACGACCTACGGCTCCGACCTGCACGCCTTCGCCCTGCCGGGCAAGGAGGCCGGCAAGGCTGCTCAGGTCATGGCCGGTGGCTCGAACATCGCCATCGCGTCGAAGTCGAAGAACCAGGAGCTCGCCCTCAGCGCGCTCGAGATCATGCTGAGCGACGGCTACCAGGAGATCATGGCCACCAACGGCCTGATCCCGGCCAAGGTCTCGCAGGCCAAGTTCCTTCCGGACGACGAGATCACGCAGGCTGGTGCGGAGGCAGCAGCGGCCGCCAAGCTGACGCCGGCATCGCCCAAGTGGGCCGACGTCGAGGCCAAGCGCTACCTCCAGGACGCTTTCGTCCAGCTCGCGCAGGGTGGCGACGTCAAGGCGATCGCGACGAAGCTCGACGAGCAGATCGAGTCGACGCTGAACAGCTGACCCTCGGGTGACCCTCTCGTGAGGGAGGGTCACCGCCCAGGTGCCGCAGGGGTGGGAGTTCCGCGGAGCTCCCACCCCTCGGCATGACTGGAACCCTCGCACCACCTGCACTCGCACGGTCCTGCTCGAACCGTGCAACCCCTCGACGGAGTGAGAAAATGAGCTCATCCACCCTCGAGTCGTCCTCAGCGGTCGAGCTGAAGGACACTCTCAAGCCCCCGAAGAAGCCGTCGGCCAAGCTGCCTTGGCTGCTGCTGGCTCCCAGCCTCCTGGTCCTGGCCATCATGGTCGGCTACCCGCTGGTCAACCTCTTCATCATGTCGTTCCAGAAGTACGAGCGCGCCCAGCTCATGGGAGTCCCCGCGGAATGGGTGGGCTTCCAGAACTACACGGACACGCTGACCGACCCGGTGTTCTGGACGGTCCTCGCGCGCAGCTTCGCCTTCATGGTCGTCTGTGTCTTCCTGACCATGGCGATCGGCATCCTGCTCGCCCTGCTCATGATGCGCCTCAACAAGTTCTTCCGCCTGCTCGTGTCGGTCGGTCTGCTGCTGGCCTGGGCGATGCCCGCCCTCGCGGCCGTCATCGTGTGGGGCTGGATCTTCGACACGCAGTACGGCATCGTCAACAACGTCCTGACGAAGATCACCGGTGACAACTGGATGGGCCACTCGTGGCTGATCAACCCGCTGATGTTCTACATCGTGGCGATGCTCGTGATCGTCTGGCAGAGCGTCCCCTTCGTCGCGTTCACGATGTACGCGGGCCTGACGCAGGTCCCCGGCGAGGTTCTCGAGGCGGCATCGCTCGACGGCGCGACGCCGGCGCAGCGCTTCCGTCTGATCATGGTGCCGTACGTGCGGAGCATCATCGTCGTCCTCATCATCCTGTCGATCATCTGGGACCTGCGCGTCTTCACCCAGATCTTCGTGCTCCAAGGCATCGGCGGTATCGCCGAGAAGACCAACACCATCGGCGTGTACATCTACCAGATGGGTATGGCCCAGGGGCACTACGGCGCCGCTAGCGCGATCGCCGTCATCCTGGTGTTCATCATGATGGGGATCTCGTACTACTACGTGCGCCAGACCGTCAAGGAGGAACAGCTGTGAGCACCCTCAACCCGACCGTCGCGGGGACCGCCACGACGGCTCCCCGGTCCTCGGGGAGCGGCCCGCGCAAGACTCGCGAGGGTCAGCGCAAGAAGGTCTCGAACATCGTCTACAGCGTGATCGCCGTGGTCGTGTTCGCCTGCTCCGCCTTCCCGGTCTACTGGATGATCAACTCGTCGTTCCTGCCGACGAACCTCATCCGCAACAAGGACCTGACGTTCTTCCCCGGTGCGTCGTTCACGTGGAAGAACTACGAGGACGCGATCTTCAACCAGGAGCGCGCGCCCTTCCTGCCCGCGCTCGGCAACTCGGTCATGGTCACGTTCTTCGTCCTGATCGTGTCGATGGTCCTGGCCTTCATGGCTTCCCTCGCGGTGACCCGGTTCAACTTCAAGGGTCGCAAGGCGTTCATCATCGCGATCCTCGCGGTCCAGATGATCCCGGGCGAAGCCATGATGATCTCGATCTTCCGCATCGTCGACGGCTGGCAGCTCCTCAACTCCATCATCGGGCTCGGCATCGTCTACCTCTCGGGTGTGCTGCCCTTCACGATCTGGACGTTGCGCGGATTCGTCGCGGGAGTCCCTGCCGAGCTCGAGGAGGCCGCCATGATCGACGGCTGCTCGCGCTCCAAGGCCTTCTGGCGGATCACCTTCCCGCTCCTGGCTCCAGGCCTCGTGGCAACCGGTGTCTTCGCGTTCATCCAGGCGTGGAACGAGTTCGTGATGGCGCTGATCATCATGACGCGTCCCGAGTCGATGACTCTCCCGCTCTGGCTGCGAACCTTCCAGCAGGCGACCCAGGCGACGAACTGGGGCGGGCTGATGGCAGGGTCGGTGCTCATCGCGATCCCGGTCGTCATCTTCTTCCTGATCGTCCAGGGGCGCATGACCGGTGGCCTCGTCTCAGGTGCGGTGAAGGGCTGACGTGAGTGAGGTGAGCACGGCTGCCTCGTCGCTCGACGAGGCAGCCGCACTGCCCGGCGGTCATTCGGTGGGTCTGGACGTCGGTGGGACCAAGGTCCTCGGCGTCCTGCTCGGACCGGACGGCTCGATCGAGGGGTCGGTCAAACTGCCGACCGTTCGAGGCCCGCAGGGCGTGGTCTCCAGTGCTGCTCGAGCGGTCCGTTCCCTGACGGACGCGGCGGGCCTCGAGCCCGCCGCGCTCGCGGGGCTCGGCCTCGGGGTACCGGGGCTCGTCGACCCGCAGAGCGGGTCCGTGATGCACGCGGTGAACCTGGGGATCGAGGGGGAGCCGTTCGCGCTCGCCCACGAGCTGTCGTCGCTCTTCGGGGGGATCCCGGTCGACGTCGACAACGACCTGAACGTCGCGGCGCTCGGCGCTTCGCACGCGATGGGAGCCGACGGCCAGGACCTGGCCTTCCTCGCCCTGGGTACAGGGCTTGCGGCAGGCATCGTGCTCGGAGGTCGGCTCCGGCGTGGTGTCAGCGGGGCAGCGGGGGAGATCGGACACATCCCGATCAACCCCGACGGCCCGCTGTGCGCGTGCGGACAGCGTGGTTGTGTCGAGACCTACGCCTCGGGCACCGCGCTCAGCGCCCGCTGGCCCTCGCAGTTCGGTCGCCCGGCACCGCTCGAGCTCTTCGAGGCGGCTGCCGCCGGAAACCCCGAAGCCCTCAGGATCAAGGGCGAGTTCGCTGCCGCGGTGGCGAGCGCAGTCCGTATCCTCGAGCTGACGGTCGACGTCCGGCACGTCGTCCTCGGAGGTGGCGTGACCGGTCTCGGTCAGCCTCTCCTCGACGCCGTGCAGGAGGCCCTGGTCGCCCAGGCGAGCACGTCGCCGTTCTTGTCCTCGCTGGAGCTGGAGAAGCGTGTCTCCCTGGCTCCCAGCGATGTGCCCGTTGCCGCGGTGGGAGCAGCCATCGCCGGCCGTAGGAAGGTGTCCTGATGGAAGTTGTGATTGCGCCCGCCGATCAGCTCGCGGTGCTCGCCGCCGAGGCGATCGACAAGCTGCTTCGTGCCAAGCCGACCTCGGTGATCGGTCTGGCGACCGGTTCGAGCCCCCTCAAGGTGTACGACGAGCTGGCTCGGCGCCACACCTCGGAGGGGCTGTCCTTCGCCCAGGCGAAGGCCTTCATGCTCGACGAGTACGTCGGGATCGCGGAGGACCACCCGGAGCGCTACCGCAACGTCATCGAGAAGGAGATCGCCTCGCGCGTCGACTTCGCACCGGACGCCGTGCAGGGACCTGACGGGAACGCCGAGGACCTCGTCGCGGCGTGCGCCGACTACGAGCGCAAGATCGTCGACGCCGGCGGTGTCGACCTGCAGATCCTGGGGATCGGCACGGACGGGCACATCGCGTTCAACGAGCCGGGTTCGTCGCTCGCATCGCGCACGCGCATCAAGACGCTGACCGCGCAGACCCGTGAGGACAACGCTCGCTTCTTCGGCGACGACCTCGCGCAGGTTCCGCAGCACTGCCTCACCCAGGGCCTGGCGACCATCATGTCGGCCAAGCACCTCGTGCTCCTCGCCTCGGGCAAGGGCAAGGCGGAAGCCGTCCACCAGCTCGTCGAGGGCCCGGTCTCCGCGATGTGGCCCGCGACGGTCATGCAGATGCACCCGCACGCGACCGTCCTGGTGGACGACGCCGCGGCCTCACGTCTCCAGCTCGGCGACTACTACCGCCAGACGTTCCTCTCGAAGCCGGAGTGGCAGGGTCTCTGACCGCACCACCTCGGCGGGCCGTGCAGGCCCGACCCTCAGCCGCCCGTCGGTTCCGATCACGCCCCTGGTCGGAGCCGACGGGTTTCTCCTTCCCCGACGTAGACTCGAGATCATGATCGAACCCCTGACCCTTCCCACCGACGGACCTGCGGCAGGCAGCCCGTCCGGACCGGAACCGATCGTCCCGGACAGCGACCCGAGCAGCGGGACGTCGACGAGCGTCCTCGAGCGCACGGAGACCACCGCGGAGGTCGAGCCCGGGGACCACGAGCGTTTCGCGCACTACGTGCGCAAGGAGAAGATCATGCAGTCGGCGCTGTCCGGCAAGCCCGTGATCGCGCTCTGCGGCAAGGTCTGGGTGCCGGGCCGTGACCCCAACAAGTTCCCGGTGTGCCCCACCTGCAAGGAGATCTACGACGGCCTTCGCGCCCCGCAGGACGGCGAGGGTGATTCCGGCAAGTGAGCGGGCAGCCTCTCTCGAACTCGTCCGCTCGCCCGTCCTCGAACCTTCCTCCCTCAGCACCGCTGGGGGCATCCTCTGCTGCCGCGTCGCACCTGTCGCCGGCCTTTCCTCGTCGTGCCCCGTGGGGCACAGCCTCCAAGCTGCGCGCCTGGCAGGCCGAGGCGCTCGAGCTCTATCGCACCCGTGCACCGCGTGACTTCCTCGCAGTCGCGACCCCTGGTGCGGGCAAGACGACGTTCGCACTCCGCGTCGCGACCGAGCTCCTGGAGCAGGGGGTCGTCCGTCGTGTGACGGTCGTCGCTCCCACGGAGCACCTCAAGCACCAGTGGGCAGACGCCGCCGCGAGAGTCGGTGTCCGCATCGACCCGAACTTCCGCAACAGCCAGGGCCGTCACGGTTCGAGCTACGACGGCGTCGCGCTCACGTACGCCCAGGTCGCGGCGAAGCCCGCGCTGCACACCGCACGGACCGAGGCCGAGCGGACCCTGGTCATCCTCGACGAGGTCCACCACGGTGGAGACGCCCTGTCCTGGGGCGAGGCGGTGCGGGATGCGTTCGAGCCCGCGACCCGTCGCCTGGCCCTCACGGGCACCCCGTTCCGGTCGGACACGGCAGCGATCCCGTTCGTGACGTACGAGCGGGGCGCCGACGGCATCCGCCGGTCGGCAGCGGACTACACCTACGGCTACGGCGACGCGCTGCGTGACCACGTCGTGCGCCCGGTGATCTTCCTGTCCTACTCGGGGCAGATGCGTTGGCGCACCAAGTCCGGTGACGAGGTCAGCGCACGTCTGGGCGAGGCGCTGACGAAGGACATGACGGGGCAGGCCTGGCGCACAGCGCTGGATCCCGACGGCGAGTGGATCCCGTCCGTGCTCGCGGCGGCCGACAAGCGCCTGACCGAGGTCCGCCGGGCGATCCCCGACGCCGGAGGACTGGTCATCGCGACCGACCAGACCGACGCTCGTGCCTACGCGGGTCACCTGGCCCGCATCACGGGCAGGTCGCCGACGGTCGTCCTGTCCGACGACGACGGCGCGAGCGGCCGCATCGACGAGTTCTCGGACGGTGACGGTCGGTGGATGGTCGCGGTCCGGATGGTCTCCGAGGGTGTCGACGTGCCGCGGCTCGCGGTGGGCGTCTACGCGACCTCGACCGCGACCCCGCTGTTCTTCGCCCAGGCCGTGGGGCGTTTCGTCCGTGCTCGAAAGCGCGGCGAGACCGCGTCGGTGTTCCTGCCGAGCGTGCCGCACCTGCTCGCGCTCGCGAACGGCCTGGAGCTCGAGCGTGACCATGCGCTCGACCGTCCGCTCACGGCCGAGGAGCAGGGGGACATGTACAACCCCGAGGACGCGCTCATGGCCGCTGCCAACCGGGAGGACAAGGCGTCCGACGATCTCGCGGACGGCATGCAGGGGTCCTTCCAGGCGCTCGAGGCGCAGGCGTCGTTCGACCGTGTGCTCTTCGACGGTGGTGAGTTCGGGACGGAGGCGGACGTCGGCTCGGACGAGGAGCAGGACTTCCTCGGGCTGCCTGGCCTGCTCGACGCGGACCAGGTGACGAGCCTGCTGCGCCAGCGTCAGGCGGACCAGATGTCCGCCCGGTCCAAGAAGTCGCGAGCGGCCGAGGTCGAGCGCAGCGAGCTCGACCACCGTCGTGCCGCCGAGCTGCGCAAAGAGCTGTCGCAGCTCGTCGGTGCGTGGGCCCGTCGCAGCGGGCAGCCGCACGGCACGGTGCACACCGAGCTGCGCCGCCGCTGCGGTGGGCCCGAGGTGCCGCTCGCGACCGTGGACCAGCTCGATGCACGGGTCGCGGTGCTCCGCGGCTGGTTCGTCGGCAAGAAGTAGTCACGGCCGACGAGCTCCGGGGACGCCGTCGTCGCAGGAGGCCCACACGCTCGACGAGCGTGTGGGCCTCTCGCGGACGCGGACTGCGCGTCACCGTCGGTGGTCGCGCTCGTCACCGTCGGTGGTCGGGCCCGTCACCGTCGGTGGTCGGGCCCGTCACCCTCGGCGGTCGGGCCCGTCACCGTCGGTGGTCGCAAACGTCACCCTCGGTGGTCGCAAACGTCACCCTCGGCGGTCAGCCGAGCGTGCGCGTCACGGTCGGGAGCGCAGGGTCGCCCGCGGAGAGCCGTCGCGCGCCGCGGGGCAGCTCGGCCCGGGCCTCGGCATGGCGTCGCGCGGCGTTGTGGACCCCGTAGGCGCCGATCCAGCGGGAGTCGACGGCGCCGTCGACCACGAGGGGCACGTGCAGGGGGCGCAGGTCCTCGTCGTCGGCGGGCTCCCAGACGGCGACGACGTCGTCGGGCCCTGTGACGAGGACCTCGGCGACGGCCCTGCCGTCCTCGCCGTACTGGCGCGCCGCCGCCTTGCGTCCTCCCGTGCTCGTCTTGAGCGTCGAGGCCTTGGCGACCGGCTGCAGGACGCCGTCGGTGTCGGAGCGGGCGACGAGCTTGTAGACCATGCCGCACGTCGGGGCGCCCGAGCCGGTCACGAGCGAGGTGCCCACGCCGTAGGCGTCGACGGGCGCGGCGGCCAGGGCGGCGATCGCGTACTCGTCGAGGTCGGACGTGACGGTGATGCGGGTGCCGGTCGCGCCGAGCCCGTCGAGCTGCTTGCGCACCTCGACGGCCTGGATGCCGAGGTCGCCCGAGTCGAGGCGGACGGCACCGAGCTCCGTGCCGGCGGCGGCGATCGCGTTCTTGACGCCCTGGCGGACGTCGTAGGTGTCGACGAGGAGCGTCGTGCCGACCCCGAGCGAGGCGACCTGCGCCGCGAAGGCGGACAGCTCGTCGTCGTGCAGGAGCGTGAAGGCGTGCGCGGCCGTCCCGATCGTCTCGATCCCGTACCGGCGTCCGGCCTCGAGGTTCGACGTCCCGGCGAAGCCCGCGATCGAGGCCGCACGGGCTGCGGCGACCGCGGCCAGCTCGCTCGCCCGGCGCGAGCCCATCTCGAGGCAGGGGCGGTCGACGGCGGCGCTCGTCATGCGCGACGCGGCCGACGCGACCGCGGAGTCGTAGTTGAGGATGGACAGGATCAGGGTCTCGAGCAGCACGGCCTCCGCGAACGTGCCCTCGACGACCATCACGGGGGACTGCGGGAAGAAGACGTCGCCCTCGGCGTACCCGGTGATCGAACCGGTGAAGCGGTAGCCCGCGAGGTAGTCGAGCGTGCGGTCGTCGACCACGCGCGCCTCCTGGAGCCAGCCGAGCTCGAGGTCCGTGAAGCGGAACGTCGCGAGCGACTCCAGGACGCGGCCGGTGCCGGCGAGCACGCCGTAGCGCCGGCCGGCGGGCAGCCGCCGCGTGAAGACCTCGAACAGGCAGTGCCGGTCGGCGGTGCCGTCGGCCAGGGCTGCCTGCAGCATGGTGAGCTCGTAGCGGTCCGTGAGGAGCGACGTCTGCGCGGACGGTGCGAACGGGGCGGTGCGGGCGGCCGGGGCGTCCGTGCCCAGGGGGTCTGCGGGACTCATGTGCTCAACCTAGGCCAGACGGCGGCGCCGTGGCGTGCGCCGGGCGCCGGTGGACGCGGCGCGGGCCTCCCGCGGGGCGGCGCAGGCCTCCCACCTGGCCGTGGACACGGCGTGGGAGGACTTCACCCACCACATAGAGTGGGGGTGTGACTGGAACGGCGACCGCGGGGCCCCGCCTCGACGAGGAGATCGACACGCGGGAGGGGCTCTCCCTCGCCGACACCTGGGTGACGCTCGTCTGGAACGACCCGGTGAACCTCATGAGCTACGTGACGTACGTCTTCGAGAGCTACTTCGGGTACACGCAGCAGAAGGCGAGGACGCTCATGCTCCAGGTGCACCAGGAGGGGCGCGCGGTCGTCTCGTCGGGCGGCAGGGAGAAGATCGAGGTGGACGTGCAGGCGATGCACGAGTTCGGGCTGTGGGCCACGATGCAGCGGAGCGGGGAGTAGTGCGGCCGTTCCGGCGGGCGCGGCGTGGGTACGTCGCGGAGCTGAGCGCCTCGGAGCGCCTCGTGCTCGCGCACGTCGTGGGGGACGTGGTGGAGCTCCTGCAGGAGCAGACCGGCACGGTTCCCCCGGAAGATCCCGAGGCGTCCCGGATCGAGGGGGTCGCACCGTTGGCGGCGCCTCCCGAGGACGTGCAGGCACCCACGGACCCGGCGGTGCGTCGCCTGCTGCCGGACGCCTCGCGCGAGGACGGC
This sequence comes from Oerskovia sp. NPDC057915, assembly GCF_042887685.1. Lineage (NCBI taxonomy): Bacteria > Bacillati > Actinomycetota > Actinomycetes > Micrococcales > Cellulomonadaceae > Oerskovia > Oerskovia sp. NPDC057915. Next base: position 151,060 of record NZ_JBHVOS010000001.1, read on the forward strand.
GAGGTGTCGGCGGAGTTCCGCCGCTTCACGCAGGGCGACCTCGTGGCGGAGAAGGCCCAGCGGCTCCTGCTCCTCGCGGACCTGCTGCTCGCGGGCGACCCGCAGGACGCCGAGGCGTTGACGCCGCTGATCGTCCGGCCCGACGACGCCCGTCGCGTCGCGGGAGCCCTCACCGACGTCCGGGTCGTCCTCGCGGAACGTCTGGACCTGCGCACCGACGACCAGGTCGAGGACCTGCACGAGGAGGTGCTGGCCCGCGAGGAGTCGGGGGTCGAGCCCCCGGAGGAGGCGCCCGACGCCGCGCGGCGTTTCCTGGCGAGCGTGTTCCTGCTGTCGGGGTGGTTGCAGGAGTCGTTGGTCGAGCTGATGCTCGCCGAGGTGCGTCGCGCGCCCCGCTGATCCCCGGCACCTCCACGGTCGCGTATCACGCTTATAGGCCACTCGCCAGATGTGTGTCAAGATGCGAGGAGGGTGAAGTGGTGCCACGATTGTCCTGGTTGAACCGGGACGTCCGCGTCCCGGCCGAGAGAATAGAGGGACAACATGCCTACGTGGCTCATCATCCTGCTCGTCGGAGTCGTGCTGCTCGTGTTCGGTGTGGCGGTCGAAGCAGCGAAGTTCCTGATCTGGCTCGGCATCATCGTGCTCGTCGTCAGCCTCGTGGTGGGGCTGATCGGACGGGGCAAGGCGAGGGTCTAGGCGACCCGGGTCGCCGCCTGACGGCGGCGGCCCGGGGCCGGGACCGAGGGCGTCGCACGCGTGTGCGGCGCCCTTCGTCGTGCCGTGGCGCATGCTTGTGGTCGGTCCCACAGGCCCGCGTGGGCAGCGTGACCGCCCTTTCCTGCGACCCGGCACTAGGCTCGTCCCCGTGAACGACGCACCCATCGGCATCTTCGACTCGGGAGTCGGGGGCCTCACGGTCGCCCGCTCGATCCTCGACCAGCTGCCGAACGAGTCGCTGCTGTACATCGGTGACACGGCGAACAGCCCCTACGGGCCCAAGCCGCTCGCCGCGGTGCGGGCCATGGCGCTCTCGATCATGGACCAGCTGGTCGACGAGGGCGTGAAGATGCTCGTCATCGCGTGCAACACGGCGTCCTCGGCGGTCCTGCGCGACGCCCGCGAGCGGTACACGGCGCGCTACGGGCTCCCGGTCATCGAGGTGATCCTGCCCGCGGCCCGCCGTGCGGTCGCCGCGACGCGCACGGGCAACATCGGGGTGATCGGGACGCGTGCCACCGTCGAGTCCCGGGCGTACGACGACGCGTTCGCGGTGGCCCCGGGCCTGCGGCTCACCTCGCAGGCGTGCCCGGAGTTCGTCCGCCTCGTCGAGGCCGGCGTGACGTCGGGGCCAGAGGTCCTCGAGATCGCGCACGAGTACCTGGCCCCGATCCGCGCCGCGGGTGTCGACACGCTCGTCCTGGGATGCACGCACTACCCGCTCCTGACCGGCGCCATCTCCTACGTCATGGGCGAGGAGGTCACGCTCGTCTCGAGCGCCGAGGAGACCGCGAAGGACGTGTACCGCACGCTCGTCGCGCACGGGCTGGAGCGCTCGCGCGATGCGGGCGCCCCGCAGCACCGGTTCCGGGCGACCGGCAGCGCCGAGCCGTTCGACCAGCTCGCGCGCCGCTTCCTCGGGCCCGAGGTCTCGCTCGTGGAGGCCGTCTGATGCGCCTGGTCGTCATCGGTTCCTCGGGTTCGTTCGCGGGTCCCGACTCGCCGGCCTCCTCGTACCTCGTCCAGGTGCCCGACGACGTCTCGCCGGACGGGCGCGAGTGGAACCTCCTGCTCGACATGGGCAACGGCGCGCTGGGTGCACTGCAGCGGTTCGTCGACCCACGCCGGCTCGACGCGATCGGGCTGTCCCACCTGCACCCCGACCACTTCGTCGACGTGTGCGGGCTGTACGTCTACCTCAAGTACCACCCGGACCGGGCTGCCGCCGCTGTCGCTGCGCCCGCCGCGGCGTCTCCCGTGCGGCCCGGCGACGAGCCCTTCGCGGGGGCGCTGCCCGTGTGGGGGCCGTCGAACACGGCCGAGCGTATCGGGGCTGCCTACGGCCTCGAGGCGGGGGAGTCCATGGAGTCCCAGTTCGCGTTCCGTTCCTGGGAGCCGGGGCAGGTGGTCGCGGTGGGGCCGCTGGAGATCGAGCCGTTCCGGGTCTACCACCCGGTCGAGGCCTACGGCGTGCGGGTCACGGGGCCCTCGAGCCTGGTCCCGGGCGAGCGGGTCACGCTCGCCTACACGGGGGACACCGACGCGTGCGAGGGTGTCGTCGAGCTTGCACGGGACGCCGACCTCCTGCTGGCCGAGGCCGCGTTCCAGGAAGGGCGGGACGACGCGGTCGACCGCGGCATCCACCTGACGGGCAGGCGTGCGGGCGAGGTCGCGACCGCGGCCGGCGCCAGGCGGCTGGTCCTCACGCACCTACCGGCCTGGAACGACAAGCAGGCCGCGCGCGACGAGGCCACCGCGGTCTACGCCGGGCCGGTCGATCTCGCGGCGACGGGTCGGGTCTTCACGCTCTGAGGCCCCGATAGGCTGGCTCCATGACTTCAGCCTCCACCTCCCAGACCGTCCGTGCGGACGGCCGCACGCCCGACGAGCTCCGTCCCGTCACGATCACCCGGAACTGGCTCGACGCCGCCGAGGGCAGCGTGCTCGTCGAGTTCGGGCGCACGCGCGTGCTGTGCGCGGCCTCGTTCACCGAGGGCGTGCCGCGCTGGCGCAAGGGCTCGGGGCAGGGCTGGGTCACGGCCGAGTACTCGATGCTGCCGCGCGCGACCAGCACGCGCAGCGACCGGGAGTCCGTCAAGGGGCGCATCGGTGGGCGCACGCACGAGATCTCACGCCTCATCGGGCGCTCGCTGCGCGCGGTCATCGACGTCTCGGCGCTCGGTGAGAACACGATCGTGCTCGACTGCGACGTCCTGCAGGCCGACGGCGGTACGCGCACCGCGGCGATCACGGGCGCGTACGTCGCGCTCGCGGACGCCGTGACCTGGGGCAAGAAGCACGGGGCGATCAAGGGCGGCAAGAAGGTCCTCACGGACTCGGTCTCGGCGGTGAGCGTCGGCATCATCGACGGCACCCCCATGCTCGACCTGCCCTACGTCGAGGACGTGCGCGCGGACACCGACATGAACGTCGTGGTCACGGGTTCGGGCGACTTCGTCGAGGTGCAGGGCACGGCCGAGCACGCGCCGTTCAACCGCACCGAGCTCGACGTGCTGCTGGACCTCGCCCTGCGCGGCACGTCCGAGCTCGCGATCATCCAGCAGCTCGCGCTCGACGAGGCGTCGCGGTGAGCGCTGAGTCCGGCGTGAGCGTCCCCACGGGTGCCCGGCTCGTCCTGGCGACCCACAACGTCGGCAAGCTCGGTGAGCTTCGGGCGATCCTCGCGGCGCAGCCCGGCCTGGACCTGCCCGCGGAGGCCGTGGTCTCGGCGCGCGAGGTCGGCGCCCCGGAGCCCGTCGAGGACGGTGTGACCTTCGCCGAGAACGCGCTCATCAAGGCCCGCGCTCTCGCCGCGGCGACCGGTCTGCCGGCCGTGGCCGACGACTCCGGCCTCGCGGTCGACGTCCTGGGCGGTGCGCCAGGCATCTTCTCGGCGCGCTGGTCCGGCCGGCACGGGAACGACCAGGCGAACCTCGACCTGCTGCTCGCGCAGCTCGGCGACGTCCCTGCGGAGCACCGCGCGGCAGGGTTCGTGTGCGCGGCCGCGCTCGTGACGCCCGACGGGGGAGAGTGGGTGCGCACGGGCGAGATGCGCGGCACGCTGCTGAGCGCCCCGCGTGGCGCGGGCGGCTTCGGCTACGACCCGATCCTCCTGCCCGATGGCGAGACCCGGTCCGCGGCCGAGCTGTCGGCCGAGGAGAAGAACGCGATCAGCCACCGCGGCCAGGCGTTCCGTGCGCTCGCACCGCTGGTCGTCGCGGTGCTCACGGGCGTCGCGATCGACGAACCCCAGGTCCAGCCGCTCGCCTGAGAGGCCCCCGGCCGGGTTCCGCCTGATCGCAGGTGGGGCCCGTGCCGGGCCGTACGTCGAGAACGACGTTCCGTGCGCTCGACCACGATGTTGCGGTCGCCAGAGCGGGCAGAACGACCCCCACCTCGTTCTCGGCACCAGGGGGGCTCAGGGGATCGAGCCGAGGACGCACTGCCGACCCGCTCAGGTCCTTTGACGTGCGGGCCTACGCGCGCCCGCGGACCGCGACCACCAGGAGCGCGACGAGCCGCCACCCCACGAGGGTCGCGAGCAGGAACGCCGCCGACACCACGAGGAATGCCGTCGCGAGTCCCTCGCCCGTGGCGGCGCGCAGCGCCATCCCCACGACCCACGTCGTGACCCACAGGACCAGCCCGGTCGGCCAGGCCGCGAGCGGGCGGCGCCACGCGCGCAGCACGACCCATCCGACGGCCAGCCCCACGAGGAACGGCCACGCGATCGTCAGGACGGCGGTCAGCGGGCTGTCCGCGGAGTGCGTCGCCCGACCGCCGGCCGCGAACGCGAGGACCGCGACGACGTCGAGCACGACGGCCAGGGCGACGGCGCCCGTCCGGACGGCGGGACGGGACGTGGCAGGGGCGGTCGAAGGCGTCGGCGTCATGGCCACGACGCTACCGGAGGGAGACCCGGCACGTGCGCCCGCCGGCTGGCGCACAGGCGCCGTCCACGGGCCGGACGGGGGCCGGACAGGGCCGGACGGGACGGAAGGGCGCGCCCGCCCGTCGGCTCCCTCTAGGGTTGACCCGTGCACCTGGCTGTCGACGACCTCTCCTTCTCCTACCCCGGACGCCCCGTCCTCTCGGGTGTCTCGCTGCGCGTGGGCGCCGGTACGCGGCTCGGTGTCGTGGGGGAGAACGGCACGGGCAAGTCGACGCTCCTGGGGGTCCTGGCCGGGCCCCTGGCCCCGAGCGGGGGCGAGGTGCGCCGCCAGGGCTCGCTCGCCGTCGTCGAGCAGGAGCTCGTCCCGCTGCCCGGGCAGACCGTCGGTGACCTGATCCACGACAGCCTCGCGACGGTGCGTGCCGTGGGGGCCGAGCTCGACGCCGTGACGCGCGACTTCGACCACGAGCACGGCAACCTCGCCGAGCTGTCCGACGTCCTGGCCCGGGCCGAGCACCTGGCGGTGTGGGACGCGGACCGTCGCGTCGAGGTCGCGCTGTCGCGGCTGGGGGCGTGCCGCGACCCGCGGCGTGAGCTCTCGACGCTCTCCGTGGGGGAGCGCTACCGCGTGCGCCTCGCGTGCCGCCTGGCCGAGCGCAGCGACCTGCTCCTGCTCGACGAGCCGACCAACCACCTCGACACGAGCGGCATCGACTTCCTCACGGGCGAGATCGTGGCGTGGGGCGGCGGGATCGTCATGGTCACGCACGACCGCCAGCTGCTCGACGACGTCGCGACCGAGATCCTCGACCTCGACCCCGCGATGGACGGCAAGCCCGTGCTGTACGGGCAGCCGGGCTACCTCGCCTACCGCTTCGCCAAGAACCAGGCCCTGCACCGGTGGCGCCAGCGCTACCGGGCCGAGCGCAAGCGCGCCGAGAAGCTCGCCGAGCGGCTCGACGCCTCCTACGAGGGCCTGTCCGACGAGTGGCGTCCCGCCAAGGGCAGCCAGAAGCACCGGCGCGCGACGCACGCGCGCATCCACGTCAAGGCGGCGGACCGCCTCGTGCAGAAGCTCGAGGCCGAGGCCGTCGAGGTCCCGGTCCCGCCGCTCGAGCTGCGCTTCCCGGACCTGCTGGCCATGTCGCCCGGCTGGTCGCCCGAGACCCCGCTGCTCGAGGTCCGCAGCCCGCGCGTGGACTCCACGCCGCGCGTCCAGGGCGCCGCGCCCGGAGACCTGCCCGACGGCGGAGCGACCGCCGGTGCGTCACGCTCCGGGGCGAGGCTCGACCTGCCGGGCACGCGCATCGCGATCCCGCCGTCGGGTCGGCTGCTGATCACCGGACCGAACGGGTCGGGCAAGTCGACCCTGCTGGCGGCGCTTGCGGGCGCCGTCGACCTCGACCGGGGGACCAGGACCGTCGCCGACGGCGTGCGGGTCGGGATCGTCGCGCAGGAGGGACCCGCGCTGCCGCCGGGCGCCGAGGAGCGCACGGGCTTCGAGGAGTACGCGCAGGAGGCGCTCGACCTGCTCTCGGCGGGTACGCTCGACCCGGACTACCTGGTGCCCGTCGCGTTCCTGGGGCTGCTCAGCGAGGAGGATCTGGACCGGCCGCTGCGCGAGCTGTCCGCGGGGCAGCGCCGCCGCTTCGACCTGGCCCGTGCGCTGCTGGCCGTGCCGCACGTCCTGCTGCTCGACGAGCCGACCAACCACCTCTCGATCGACCTGGTCGACGAGCTCACCCAGGCGCTGCGCGTCACGCCTGCGGCCGTGGTCGTCGCGACGCACGACCGCAGGATGCGCGAGGACTTCGCGGACTGGCCGACGCTCGAGCTCTAGGCCGCTCTCGGCCCGGAGCGTCTCAGAACCCGTTCTCGGGGTCGCCCAGGAGCTGGGCCACGTGGTCCGGGACGTAGTTCGCGAGCTCGCGCGGAGGACGCACGTAGTCGCCCGACGCCGGTGGGCGCTCGGGCAGGACGACCTTGTCGTGCGGCACGTCGACGTAGGGGATCGTCGAGAGCAGGTGCGAGATCATGTTGAGCCGGGCGTTCTTCTTGGAGTCGGACTCGACCACGAACCACGGGCTCTCGGGCAGGTCGGTGTGCGCCATCATCTCGTCCTTGGCCCGTGAGTAGTCCTCCCAGCGGTGGATCGACTCGAGGTCCATGGGGCTCAGCTTCCACTGGCGCACGGGGTCCGAGAGCCGGGACCGGAAGCGCTTGAGCTGCTCGCCGTCCGAGACCGAGAACCAGTACTTGCGCAGGATGATCCCGTCGTCGATGAGCATCTGCTCGAAGACGGGGGTCTGCTCCATGAAGCGGTCGTACTCCTGCGGGGTGCAGAAGCCCATGACCTTCTCGACGCCGGCCCGGTTGTACCAGGAGCGGTCGAACAGCACGATCTCGCCCGCCGCGGGCAGGTGCGCGATGTAGCGCTGGTAGTACCACTCGGAGCGTTCGCGCTCGGTCGGCGTCGGCAGGGCCGCGATGCGCACGACGCGGGGGCTGAGGTACTGCGTGATGCGCTTGATCACGCCGCCCTTGCCGGCCGCGTCGCGCCCCTCGAAGATCACGACGACCCGTGCTCCGGTGGCCTGGGTCCACTGCTGGAGCCTGACGAGCTCCGCCTGGAGCCGGAACAGCTCGGCCTCGTAGACCTCGCGGGGCAGCGAGCGGTGCTCCTGCTTCCTCGACTTCTTCGACTGCTTCGTCATGCTCGACTTCTTGGAGGTCTTCGACATGGCGTCACGCTACCGCTGCGGCAGGGTGACGTGGCGGGACGCGCGCGACGTCCGCGCGCCAGCGGGGTCGTCCGGGTCGCCGTCAGCGCCCCACGGCCTCGGGCGACGGCGCGGGCCTCAGGTGCCGGTCGACCCAGCCGAGCCCTGCCGCGAGCAGCAGGAACACGACGGCCACGACGCCCGTGTTGAGCAGCGCCTGCGGGTACCCGATCTCGGTCGCGTCCATGAAGGGGTACGGGTACCAGCGCGAGAACGCGCCCTGCACGAAGATGTAGACGATCCACGCGAGCGGCGCGGCGACCGACCACCAGATCGTCGCGGTGTCGATGCGTGGGCGCGGCCCCACGACGAGCCACCCGACGACCGCGAGCAGCGGCCCGGCCTGGTGCATGAAGAGGTTCGTGACGAGGCCCGCGACGCTCAGCTCCTGGAGGCCCGCGAGGACGGTGTTGTAGACGATGCCGGTCACGGCGATGCACAGCAGCGCGTCGAGCCGGGCGACCCGGAAGAGGCGGCCGTCCCGCAGGGGGTCCACGAGAAGCAGCACGCACGTGACCCCGACCAGGATGTTCGACAGGATCGTGAAGTAGCTGAAGAAGTGCACGACCGTCGTCGTGATCGAGTCGCCGTCCGCCGGTCCGCGGCCGAACGTCGCGAAGAGCTCCCACACGACACCGGTGAGCGACATCGCCGCGACCACGCCGTGCCACCAGCGGGCGGCCGTCCGTCCGCGCAGCCGGTCGCCCACGCCGCCGCCCGACGACGACGTCACCGGTGCCGAGGTCACGAGAGGCGGCCGACGTACGCCATGGCCTGACGCAGGAGCGTGCCCTGCCCGCCGTGCATCTCGAGCTGCACCTGGTCGCTGCACGCCTGCTCGGGCGTGAGCCAGGCGAGCTCGAGCGCCTGCTGCTGCGGCTGGCAGTCGCCAGAGACCGGGACGACGTACGCGAGCGAGACAGCGTGCTGGCGGGGGTCGTGGTACCCCGTGATACCGGGCGTCGGCAGGTACTCGGCGACCGTGAAGGGCTGCGGGGACGCCGGGACGTGGGGCAGGGCCACGGGTCCCAGGTCCTTCTCGATGTGCCGCAGCAGCGCGTCGCGGATCCGCTCGTGGTACATCACGCGCCCCGAGACGAGGGCCCGGGTCATCTGCCCCTCGGGGGTCACGCGCAGCAGCAGCCCGACCGCGACCACGTCGCCCGAGTCGTCGACCCGGACCGGGATCGCGTCGACGTAGACGAGGGGCAGGTGGGAGCGCGCGGCCGCGAGGTCCTCCGCGCTCAGCCACCCGGCGGGCTGGGGGATCTCGCGGGAGAAGTCGTCGGGCGGGAAGTCGGCGGTGTCCGTCACCTGACTGTTCTACCACCCGGGACGGGCTCTCGCGCTGAAGCCGGTGGGCGGGGCCGGGTCCGGGGCAACGGTGGCCGCACGGACCCGGACCCCACCCGCCGGTCGGGGCTCAGGAGCCCCCGGGCGCCACTGCCCGCGCGTCGACCGGCGGTCCCACGGGCTCCGCGAGCCGCGCGATCAGCTCGACCAGCAGGCGCTCGCCCACGGGGGCGGGCAACGCCTCGACCAGGGCCAGGAGCGGTGCCATGGGCCCCGTGCCCGGCTCGGGGGCGTCGCCGCCCCGCGGGTCGGAGCCACCGAGCACGGCGGCCTGCACGAGCTCCCACGCCGCGCGCGAGTCGAGCGCGCCCAGGGCCGCGAGCACCTCGCTCGCGGCTGCCCCGGGCGCGAGCGTCGCGACGAGCGCCCCCAGGACCTCCCGGGGATCGGGGCGGGGAACCCCGCGGACGGCGTCCGCAGCGGTGAGCAGCGCGGCACCCAGCTCGTCGACCACGCCCGCGGTCACGGGGGTCACGGTGAGGTGCGTCGTGTGCGGCAGGCGCGAGCCGTCGGGCTGGGTCCAGCCGGGCTGCGGCTGGAGCACGAACCCGCTCGCACGCACCGCATCCGACCACACGTGCGGGTCGATCCGCCGGCCCGCGGGCGCCGACTCGTCGGTCGCGACCGCCACGAGCGGCCCCACGGGCTCGCCGACCACGCGCAGGCCCTCGATCGAGTCGAGCACCTCGCGCAGCGCGCCCGTCGCGGCGGCGCACCGGGCCGTGACGGCCCGGTAGCCGGGCACGCCGAGCGCCTGCGTCACGGCCCAGGCAGCGGCGAGCGGCCCCGCCGACTTCGAGCCCATGATCGTCGAGTTCACGACCGGGTAGCCCGGCCAGCGCGTCGTCGCGAACAGCTGGTGGCGCTGCCGGTCGCGGTCGCGCGTGAGCAGGACCGAGGCTCCCTTGGGGGCGTAGCCGTACTTGTGCACGTCGGCCGAGATCGAGGTGACCCCGGGCACGCGGAAGTCGAAGGGCGGGACCGGCGCGGCGTCGTCGGGCCAGAAGGGCAGGACCCACCCGCCCACGCACGCGTCGACGTGGACCGGGACGCCCAGGGCGCTCGCGGACGCCGCGACCTCCTCGACCGGGTCCACGACCCCGTGCGGGTAGGACGGCGCCGAGACGACGACGAGCGCGACGTCGCTCCCGTCGCCGATCGCGGCGGCCATGTCGGCCGGGACCGCTCGGCACGTCGCCGGGTCCACGGGGACGAGCACGAGGTCGAGCCCCAGGTAGGCCGCGGCCTTGTGGAACGCGGCGTGGACCGTGCTCGGCGCCACGACCTTGGGTGCGAAGCCGAGCGTCGCGAGCGTGCGCCGGGCACCGTCGGCCTGCGCCGGCTGCGCCGCGAGGAACGCGTCACGGGCCGTCTTGACGGCGAGCAGGCAGCTCTCGGTCCCGCCGGACGTCACCGTCCCGACGACACCGCTCGCGTCCTGCGCGCCCGTCCCGTGGAGCATGTCGCGCGCGAAGGCCACGAGCTCGCGCTCCATGACCGCGACCGACGAGAACGTCGTGGGGTCCAGGGCGTTGAGCGGCTGGACCGCGCGGATCGCGTCCCCGGCGAGGGTGTCGAGCTCGGCCAGGTCCGGGTCGTAGACGTACGAGAGCACACGGCCCCCGTGCGTCGGGGCGTCGGCCGCACGCAGCGCTGCGAGGCGGTCGAGGATGCCCTCGGTCCGCAGGACGGGCGGGGCGGGCAGGGGGGTGTCGTCAAGGGCGCTCATGCGCGGCGGACTCCTCGGTGGGCACGTCGATGTCGCCCCTGCGCAGTCGATAGCGTACGAGGGCCAGGAGGCTCAGCGCGACCAGGACCGCCGGGACGAGCGAGAACGAGAGCGCGATACCGTCGACCGCCGCCGCGGACTGCTCGGGCGTGAAGCCGGCGCTCGACGACTGGTAGCCCGTGACCCACTGCACGAGGCTGAGCAGCCCGGCGCCGAACGCCATGCCCGTCGTCTCGCCCGCTGTCCACACGCCGCTGAACGCCCCGCCACGGTCCGACGCGCCCGGGACCGTCGAGGGCACCGTGCGGGCGTCGTGCGCGATCACGTCCGGCAGCATCGCGAGGGGGAGCGCCTGCATGCCCGCATACCCGACGCCTGCGAGCGCGGTCGGCAGGTACACCCAGGCACCGGGTGCCCACGCGAGCGGCACCATGCAGAGCGTCGCGACCGCGAACAGCGAGCTCGCGAGGACGAAGCTGCGCTCCTTGCCGACCCGGCGCGCGAGCCGGTTCCAGAGCGGCATGACGAGCAGGGCAGGCGCGATGAGCGCCGCGAACAGCAGGCTCACCGCGAGGTCCGACTCGAGGACGTAGGTCGCGACGTAGTTCGCGGCCGCGAGCATGAGGCCCGTCGCGAGGGCCTGGAGGAAGAACGCGGTGAGCAGGACGCGGAAGGGCTGGCTGCGACGCAGCGTCGCGACGGCCTCCGAGACCGCGATGCGGAAGGCGCTCGTGGCCGAGGTGGCTGCGTGCGGTGCCGCGGCCTGCGCGCCCGGGGGGAGCGACGCCGTCGGGCCGGCTGCCCGGGCGCCGCGCGGGGCCACCCGGGACGCGACGAGCATGCCCGCCCCGATGACCAGCCCCGCGACCACGCCCAGCGTGAGGTAGCCCGACAGCGAGCTCGTCTCGCCGCGCAGCACGGGACCGCCGGCGCCGAACAGCAGGATCGCGAACGCGAGCGTCGCGACCCGCCAGCTGATGAGGCGTGTGCGCTCGTCGTACGTCGGTGCGATCTCGGCGGGCAGCGCGATGTACGGCACCTGGAACAGCGAGAACGCCGTGGCCGCGAGCAGGAAGGCCACGAGCACCCAGATCGAGGCCGCGACCGTCGACGCACCGCCGGGCACGGCGAAGGTCAGCGCGAAGAACACGGGGATCGTGCACGCGCCGACCGTCATGAAGCGTCGCCGCGAGCCGGTGCGGGCCAGGTCGCGGTCGCTGCCGTACCCGATGAACGGGTCGATCACGACGTCCCAGACCTTGGCGCCCGTGACGACCAGTCCCGCGACCGCTGCCGGGACCGCGAGCGCGTCCGTCAGGTAGTACAGGAGCATGAGTCCGGGCAGGGTCCCGAACCCACCCGTGCCGACCGAACCGATGGCGTATCCCGCGATCGTGCGCGGCCTGAGGCGTTCCACGCGCCACAGCCTAGACGTGACCTGGGTCACCGTGGTGGAGGTCGGGGGAGCTCGCGGCCCCGGGGGCCCCGACGGGCGAGCACGTGTGACCCGGCGTATGTTCGCCCGCGGGCCGGGAATACCTCCCGGGAACCCGTTGCTGCACCTGGTGAACCCCTCAGGAAGGACCTTCATGGCAACCCAGGAACTCACCGGCGCCACGTTCGAGCAGACCATCAAGGACAACGACATCGTCCTGGTCGACTTCTGGGCGTCGTGGTGCGGACCGTGCCGCCAGTTCGCCCCGGTGTTCGAGGCGTCCTCGGAGACCCACCCCGACGTCGTGCACGGCAAGATCGACACCGAGGCCGAGCAGTCGCTCGCCGCCGCCGCGAACATCACCTCGATCCCGACGCTCATGGCGTTCCGCGAGGGCGTCCTCGTGTTCTCGCAGCCCGGCGCGCTCCCCGCCCCGGCTCTCGAGCAGGTCGTCGAGGCCGTCAAGGGCCTCGACATGGACGACGTCCGTGCGCAGATCGCCCAGGCCTCGGCCGCGGAGTCGAACGGTCAGGCGAACGCCTGACGCGTCGACCGCTCGTACCACCGAAGGACCCCGGCCTCGGCCGGGGTCCTTCGTCGTGCCGGGGCGTCGAAGGGTCGTCAGGCGGCCGGCCGCGTGGCCGGCTCGTTCCTGGTGGTCCCGAGCGCGGGCCCGTGCCCGGCCCCTGATCGTGCGGCGGTCCGGCGGGCCGCGCGCTCGCGCGCCCGGCCCGTGGGCTCGGGGAGGCGCGCGAACCGGCGCTCGAGCGCGGCCAGCCACCGTGCGCGCCGGACGGGGGAGACCTCGGCGACGCGGGCGTGGTTGACCCAGCGGACCCGTGGCACGCCGAGCTGGCCGAAGACCCCGCGGGCCACGACGCGGTGCACCGGGGCGCCGAACCAGAGCCGGTAGAGCGGGCCCGGGGTCGTCATGGTCGTCACGAGCGTGACGCCCGACAGGCCGAGCAGCCCCTGGAGCGTTCCGACGCGGCTCTCGGTGTACGCGAAGCCCGGGACGAGGACCTTGTCGAAGAACCCCTTGAGGCGTGCGGGCATGACCTCCCACCAGACGGGGTGGACGAGGACGAGGTGGTCGGCGGCGGCCAGGCGGTCCTGGTACTCCGCGGCCCGCGGGTCGACGGTCCGCCCCTCGCGCCACGCGCCCAGGTCCGCGCGCCGTACTACGGGGTCGAAGTCGTCGAGGTCGAGGTCGATCACGTCGACGTCGTGTCCCGCGCTGGTCGCGCCGCGGACCGCCGCGGCGGCGAGGGCCCGGCTGTAGCTGCCTTCGTAGGGATGGTCGATCACGAGCAGGATGCGCACCGAACTCTCCTTAACGTTGTTCAATCTAACAACGTTAGAGTTGCTGAACACCGTTAAGGTGTCAAGGTGAGGGCGTGCGGCCGACCCGTGGCCGCCGACGATCCGAGGAGGACGGCCGATGGCCGAGCGGCTGGACCGGGAGCGCGTCGTGCGCGCGGCGCTCGCGCTGCTCGACGAGGTCGGGCTCGACGGCCTGACCCTGCGCAGGCTCGCCCAGGACCTCGGCGTCAAGGCCCCCGCGCTCTACTGGCACTTCGCGAGCAAGGCCGACCTGCTCCACGAGATGGCTGCCACGATGCTGCGCGACCTCGTCGACGGGGAGGCCTGGGACGAGGCGACCCTCGCCGGTTCGCCCTGGCAGGAGTGCGTGCACGACTCCGCGGCGAACCTGCGCCGGATGCTGCTCGCGCACCGCGACGGCGCGCGAGTCTTCGGCGGCACCCTCGTCACGGACGAGGCGCTGCGCGACGCGGTCGAGGTCCCGCTGGGCATCCTCACGTCGGCAGGCTTCACGCCCGACGACGCCGCGCACGCCTGGGGGACCGTGCTCAGCTTCGTCCTGGGCTTCGTCGTCGAGGAGCAGGCGGTCGGTGGTGCCGGCGGTGCCGAGGGTGCTGGCGTTCCTGAGGGTGCCGGCGGTTTCGACGAGCGGTTCGGCTTCGGCGCCGACGTGATCGTCGCGGGGCTGGCCGCACGGCTGCGCTGACGTCGCGAGGTGCGCGCCGCGCCGGCGGCGCGACGCGCGGCACGGCGGCAGGGGCCGCGTCACGGGTGCATGGCCCGGGCTGGCGTCCTGACGTCGCGCGGGGGATCGTGGAGGGGTGCGCGGACGCGACGAGGCGTCCGCCCTGGACGGCGGAGGACGTCATGAGCGGCTCGGTAGCGCGCATCACCCAGATCAGTGCACGGTCCGACGTGAGCTTCGACGACGCGGTGAAGACCGGGATCGAGCGGGCGAGCGAGACGCTGCGTAACCTCACGGGTGCGTGGGTCAAGGAGCAGAAGGTCGAGGTCAGGGACGGGAAGATCGTCGCCTGGCAGGTCGCCCTCGAGGTCACGTTCGTCCTCGACTGAGGCTGGTCACGGCGGGCGCGTCGGCTTGACCCGTGGAGGGGCGGGCGGCTATTTGACCCTGCCTCCGGGAGTCCCGTACCCTTGAACGTCGGTGCGCTCGGTGCGCACTGGTCCCGTGTGCCCATGGTCCGGTCGCACTCGCACGCCACGGTGTGTTGAGTCCTGCCAAGACGACCAGACATGGCGAGCACGCCAAGACTAGAAGAGATGAGCAACAACGTGGTGTACGCGATCGTCAAGGCCGGTGGCCGCCAGGAGAAGGTGTCCGTCGGCGATATCGTCGTCGTCGACCGTCTGTCGGCTGGTGCCGGACAGTCCGTCGAGCTTCCTGCGATCCTGCTGGTGGACGGGGAGAAGGTGACCCACGACGCTGCGGCGCTCGCGAAGGTCAAGGTCACTGCTGAGGTCGTCCGGGACGAAAAGGGCCCGAAGATCACGATCCTCAAGTACAAGAACAAGACCGGCTACCGCAAGCGCCAGGGTCACCGTCAGCAGCTGACCCGCCTCAAGGTCACCGGCATCAAGTGACTTCCCTCGGCGGCTCGTGAGGGCCGCCGCAGGTGATCCCACCCCCTCTTCTTCCAGCACGAAAGCAGGTTCGACATGGCACACAAGAAGGGCGCGAGCTCCTCGCGCAACGGTCGTGACTCCAACGCCCAGCGCCTCGGCGTGAAGCGCTTCGGTGGCCAGGTCGTCAGCGCCGGCGAGATCATCGTCCGCCAGCGCGGCACCCACTTCCACCCGGGCAACAACGTCGGTCGCGGTGGCGACGACACGCTGTTCGCCCTGACCGCCGGTGCGGTCCAGTTCGGTACGCGCCGCGGGCGCAAGGTCGTCGACATCGTCTCGGCCGAGGCCTGATCCACGACGCAGCACGCTTGACAGGAGGGGCGCACCGACGCGGTGCGCCCCTCCTGGTGTTCTTCCCCCCTGCTTGAGAGGACCATTTCCATGGCCACGTTCGTCGACCGCGTCGTCCTGCACGCCTCCGGCGGTGACGGCGGCAACGGTTGCGCCTCCATCCGTCGGGAGAAGTTCAAGCCGCTCGCCGGCCCTGACGGCGGCAACGGGGGTGATGGTGGGACCGTGCGGATCGTCGTCGACTCCCAGACCACGACGCTCCTCGAGTTCCACCACTCGCCGCACCGCCACGCGACCTCCGGCACCCAGGGCATGGGTGACCACCGCGCGGGTGCCGCCGGCGGTGACCTGGTCCTGCGCGTGCCCGACGGCACCGTGATCAAGGACACCGACGGCAACGTCCTGGCCGACCTCGTCGGCGAGGGCGCCGAGTACGTCGCCGCCGCAGGTGGCCGTGGCGGCCTCGGCAACGCCGCGCTCGCGTCCCAGCGCCGCAAGGCGCCCGGCTTCGCGCTGCTCGGCGAGCCCGGCGAGGAGGCCGACTTCGTCCTCGAGGTCAAGTCGATCGCCGACGTCGCGCTCGTCGGGTTCCCGAGCGCCGGCAAGTCCTCGCTCGTCGCCGCGATCTCGGCGGCCCGGCCCAAGATCGCCGACTACCCGTTCACGACCCTCGTCCCCAACCTGGGCGTGGTCCAGGCGGGCGACTCGCGCTACACCGTCGCCGACGTCCCCGGCCTCATCCCGGGTGCGAGCCAGGGCAAGGGGCTCGGCCTCGAGTTCCTGCGCCACATCGAGCGCACCGCCGTGATCGTGCACGTGCTCGACTGCGCGACGCTCGAGCCCGACCGCGACCCCATCTCCGACCTCGAGGCGCTCGAGGCCGAGCTCGACGCCTACGCGGGCGACCTCGACATCGAAGGGGCCCGACTCCCGCTCAACGAGCGCCCGCGCCTCGTGGTGCTCAACAAGATCGACGTGCCCGAGGCCCGCGAGCTCGCCGAGCTCGTGCGCCCCGACCTCGAGGCCCGCGGCCTGCGCGTCTTCGAGATCTCGACCGCGAGCCACGAGGGCCTGCGCCCCCTGACGTTCGCCCTCGCCGAGCTCGTCGACCAGGCTCGCCGTGACGCCCCGGCCCCCGCGCCGGCACGCACGATCCTGCGGCCCAAGGCCGTCGACGACGCAGGCTTCACCGTGACCCGCAAGGGTGGCGCAGAGACCGGCTTCTACTACGAGGTCCGCGGCTCCAAGCCCGAGCGCTGGGTCCGCCAGACCGACTTCTCGAACGACGAGGCCGTGGGCTACCTCGCGGACCGCCTCGCACGACTCGGCGTCGAGGAGAAGCTCTTCAAGGCAGGCGCCGTCGCAGGGGACGAGGTGCGCATCGGCTCGGACAAGAACGCGGTCGTGTTCGACTGGGAGCCCACGCTCATCACGGGCTCCGAGCTCCTCGGCGGCCCGCGCGGCTCCGACCTCCGGCTCGAGGACACAGCGCGGCCCACCCGGTCCGACAAGCGTCGCGAGTACACCGAGCGCATGGACGCCAAGGCCGAGGCCCGCGCCGAGCTGTGGACCGAGCGCGAGTCCGGGCACTGGACGGACCCCGACCAGGACTGACCCTCTGGTGGCGGGTCGACGGTTCGCCGGACGTCGGCGGACCACGGGTCCCGTCCGCAGCACGTCCGCCCGCAGGGCGGGTACGGCCCTCGGGTCGTGCCCGCCCTGCGGCGTCCCCGGGTGGTGCCGGCCCTGCGGGCAGGCGGGACGGGCGCCCGGAGGGGAGCGACGTCGTCGGGGCCGGAAGGGACGGCGCGCTGCCCACGGCGTCCCACCGTGAGGTGTCACACGCTGACACGGCGCCCCGTCCGGGCGCCCGGCGCGGGATGATGAGCCCGTGAATGCGCTCTCCGCCCGCTCCCAGGTCGCCACGGCCCACCGGGTCGTCGTCAAGATCGGCTCCTCCTCCCTCACCGGACCGGACGGGCACCTCAGCGTCCCGGCCCTCCACGCGCTCGTCGACGTCATCGCGGCCCGCCACGCGGCGGGCGGGCAGGTCGTGCTCGTGACGTCGGGAGCGATCGCCGCAGGGATCGGGCCGCTCGGCCTGAGCGCACGACCGCGCGACCTCGCGACGGCCCAGGCCGCGGCCTCGGTGGGTCAGGGGCTCCTGGTCGCCCGGTACGCGCAGGCGTTCGCCGAGTACGGCATCCGCGTGGGCCAGGTGCTCCTCACGGCCGAGGACACCATCCGTCGCGGGCACTACCGCAACGCGCAGCGCTCGCTCGAGCGGCTCCTGGACCTGGGGATCGTGCCGGTCGTCAACGAGAACGACGCGGTTGCGACCGACGAGATCCGCTTCGGGGACAACGACCGCCTCGCAGCCCTGGTCTCGCACCTGGTGCGCGCCGACGCGATGGTCCTGCTGACCGACGTCGACGGCCTCTACGACGGCCCGCCCTCACGCCCCGGCACCCAGCGCATCCGCGAGGTCCGGTCCGCGCTCGACCTCGAGGGCATCGAGGTCACGGGACGCGGCAGCTCGATCGGGACGGGCGGCATGCTCACCAAGCTCGAGTCGGTGCGCATCGCGACGGGCTCGGGCATCCCGGTCGTCCTGACCAAGGCCGCGCACGCCGAGGGCGCCCTCGCCGGGCGCGAGGTCGGCACCTGGTTCGCCGTGACGGGCAAGCGCACCACGCGCCGGCGCCTGTGGCTGGCGCACGCGGCCCGCACGCGCGGACGCCTCGAGCTCGACGAGGGAGCGGTCACCGCGGTCCTGGGCGGGCGGGCGTCGCTGCTTCCCGCGGGCGTGGTCGGCGTCACCGGTGACTTCGACGCGGGCGACCCCGTCGAGCTCGTCGCGCCCGACGGGCGCGTGATCGCGCGCGGCCTCGTCGCGTTCGACTCGAGCGACATCCCCGACCTGCTCGGGCGCTCGACGCACGAGCTGCGCGACCGGCTGGGCGAGGGGTACGACCGCGAGATCGTGCACCGCGACGACCTCGTGCTCGTCGGGCGCAAGCGCAAGGCGAACTGACCGGGGTCCTCACCCCTGCTCGACCCCGGACGGGGCCCGGCGACCCGCCTCCAGGGTCGTCCGGGCCCCGTTGCGCGCTCGGGGTGTCTCAACCTGTGGGACGGCCCTCTCACCCCTTGACTCTCCGACCGCGGGAGGCTTTCCTGTGCGGCAGGTGAAGAGCGCCAGCGCCAAGACCCGGCTCGCTGGCCAGCAACCCTTCGACGTGACGGGGTGCTCCGGGTGGTACCTGACCGCGACCCGTCGGGCGCGGTAAGCACACGGAGGAACGGGCGATGCGCGCACTCGGCACGGAACAGGAGCACGACCGCAGGGTGGAGCGCTGCCTCGGCGGCACCGGACCCCTCGGCCGCTGTTGTCCCTGACCCGCTGCTGAACCCCGGCCGCACCTGACGCACGGCCGACACCACGCCGCGTCCCGCCTCCGCCGTCCCACGACGGCTCCCCACCGCCGCTCACCGTGAGCCCGGCGTCGATCCGACGCACCCACGGTCCGTCGGCGACCCCTCAGCGCCCCGGCCATGCCGGACGGACGGCGCGCACGACCGAAGGAGCACCTCTCGCATGTCCCTCTCGACCTGGCCCTCGGGCCCCGGTGGCCGCACGGCCCCGTCCCGCCGCGCGCTCACCGCGGCCTCCGTCGCCGCGACCGCGCTCCTGCTCGGGGCGTGCGGCACCGGTGGTGGCAGCACGGCGGACGGCACGTCCCCCGGCCCGACGGCGGAGCCCGTCCCGGGCGGCAACCTCACCTTCGCGGTCACGGTCGACTCGCACTGCATCGACCCGCAGCAGGTCGGGAACAACGACGCGATCGCCTCGGCCCGTCAGACCGTGGCCTCGCTCACCGCGCAGGACCCCGACACGGGCGAGATCCTGCCGTGGCTCGCGGAGAGCTGGGAGGTCGACGCGGACGCGACGAGCTTCACGTTCACGCTCCGCGAGGGACCGACGTTCGCCGACGGCACGCCGATCGACGCGGCCGCGGTCAAGACGAACTTCGACAAGATCGTCGAGCTCGGTGCAGCGGCCTCGCTCGGCTCGGCCTACCTCGTCGGGTACGAGGGGACCACGGTCGTGGACCCTCGCACCGTGCGGGTCGACTTCTCGGCACCCAGCGCCCAGTTCCTCCAGGCGTCCTCGACCTTCTCGCTCGGTCTGCTCTCGCCCGCGTCCGCCGCGCTCAGCGTCGAGGACCGGTGCGCCGGGAAGTTCGTGGGCTCCGGGCCGTTCGCGGTGAAGTCCTACACGTTCGACCAGGAGGTCGTGCTCGAGAAGGTCGCGGGCTACGACTGGGCCTCGGAGGCCGACGACCACACGGGGGAGGCATACCTCGACACCGTGACCGTGAAGTTCGTGCCCGAGGCCAGCGTGCGCACCGGCAGCCTGCTCTCGGGACAGATCGACGCGACCGCAGCCATCAGCACGGTCGACCTGCCGCAGTTCGACGGCAACGGCTTCTGGCTCGCGTACCGGGCGAACCCGGGCGTCGTCTTCAACCTCTTCCCCAACGAGTCGCGCCCGCTCGCCGCCGACCCGGCGGTGCGGCAGGCGATCAGCAAGGGCATCGACCGCGAGGAGATCGCCGCGACGCTGCTGACCCCGCAGGACGAGCCCGCGACGAGCGTGCTGTCGCACTCGACCCCGCTGTGGGCCGACGTCTCGGACGACCTGGCGTACGACCCCGACGGTGCCGAACAGCTCCTCGACGACGCCGGCTGGGTCAAGGGCGCCGACGGTGTCCGGGTCAAGGACGGCCAGCGGCTGTCCACCACGGTCACGTTCTGGCAGGTGGCCGAGCCGCTCGAGCTCGTCCAGCAGCAGCTCGCGAAGATCGGCGTGGACCTCCAGCTCAAGCAGGTCACGGTCGCCGAGTCCACCGAGCTCAAGAAGTCCGGAGACTTCGACTTCGACTACTACAACCTGACGCGCTCGGATCCCGACGTGCTGCGCACGATCTTCTCGGCCAACGCGCGCAACATCAACAAGCGGGCGCCCGAGGAGGTCGACGACCTGCTCGACCGCTCGGCGGCGTCGACCGACGTGGCCGAGCGGCAGGAGCTCGTGACCGAGGCCGCGCGTCTCCTGGTGCAGCAGGGGCACTCGATCCCGGTCTACGAGCTGTCGACCACGATCGCCGCGGCCGACACGGTCCACGGCCTGGGCTTCGAGGCCTCGACCCGCCTCGACTTCTACGGCGCCTGGGTCCAGCAGGACTGAGCCCCGGGACGGCGGGACGCGCAGGACGCGTCCCGCCGCGCCGATGCTCGGCCGCCGATCCCTCCAGACGACCCGCGCGCCCCCACCGCGCGCCCCCTTTGCGTCCCACCGCGCGGCCGCAACCACGCATCGCCATCTGCGCGTCCCCACCCGAGAGGAGCCGACCATGGGCCGGTACATCGCCCGCCGCCTGGGGCAGGGAGGCTTCGTCCTCTGGGCGGCCTTCACGATCTCGTTCTTCCTGCTCTACGTCCTGCCGAGCGACGCCGCCTCGATCAAGGCGGCCGGGGCCGACGGCGACCTCTCGGACCCCGAGCTCGTCGCGCGCCTGCGCGCCGAGCAGGGACTCGACCGCCCCGTCCTCGTCCAGTACGCCCACGGGCTCTGGGGTGCGCTGCACCTGGACTTCGGGCGTTCGTTCTCGTCGGGGGCGCCCGCCACGAAGCTCCTCGCCGAGGCGCTGCCGCCCACGCTCCAGCTCACGGCCCTCGCTCTGGGGCTCGCGCTCGTCGGGGGAGCGGCGCTCGCGCTCGCGAGCACGTTCCCGCGTGCCCGCTGGCTCCGGCACGCGCTCGCATCGCTGCCGGCCCTGGGCATCTCGTTGCCGACGTTCTGGGTGGGGCTGCTCCTGCTCCAGTGGTTCTCGTTCGAGCTCCGGCTGTTCCCCGCCATGGGGAACGAGGGGTTCGAGAGCCTCGTCCTGCCGGCGTTCACGCTCGCGATCCCCGCGAGCGCCGCGTTCGCGCAGGTCCTCTCGCGCAGCCTGCGCCAGACCCTGGCCGAGCCGTACGTCGAGACGGCCCGGGCCAAGGGGGCGGGGCGTGTCCGGGTGCACTTCGGTCATGCTCTGCGCAACGCGTCCATCCCGGCGCTCACCGTGCTCGGCGTGACGGTCGGGGGGCTCCTGGCCGGCGCGGTCGTGACCGAGACGGTCTTCTCCCGGGCAGGGATCGGTCGCCTGACGGTGACCGCGGTCAACCAGCAGGACGTGCCCGTGGTCCAGGCGATCGTGGTCTTCTCGGCGGTGGTCTTCGTCGTCGTGACCCTGCTGGTGGACCTGCTCTACCCCGTGCTCGACCCCCGGATCACCACCCGCCAGCCCTCCGCC
Organism: Oerskovia sp. NPDC057915; assembly: GCF_042887685.1. NCBI lineage: Bacteria > Bacillati > Actinomycetota > Actinomycetes > Micrococcales > Cellulomonadaceae > Oerskovia > Oerskovia sp. NPDC057915. The sequence goes on from NZ_JBHVOS010000001.1 coordinate 172,586, forward strand.
GCGGCGTGAGGGCACGGAGGAGGACATCATGACCGCACGACTCGACACCTACACCGTCCCGGAGACCTCGTCCCCGGACGCGGCCGCGCCCGACGGGCCGGGCGAGCGTCCTCGGACGCTCCTCGCCGACCCGGCCGCGCTCGCCGACCCGGCCGCGCTCGCCGACCCGGCCGCGCTCGCCGACCCGGCCGCGCTCGACACCGCGCGCCGGCGCGTCAGGGGAGCGCGCTCGTCGCTGCGAACGCTCGGAGGGGCTGTGCTCGCGGTGCTGCGCCGGCCCGGCCTGCTGCTCGCGGTGCTGTTCCTTCTGCTCGTGGTCGCGTGGGCGCTCGCCCCCGGCGTCTTCGCGTCCCAGGACCCGATCACGGGGGTCCCGACGGACCGTCTGCAGGCGCCGAGCGCCGAGCACCTGTTCGGTACGGACCACCTGGGGCGTGACGTGTACGCCCGGGTGGTGCACGGCTCGTGGCTGTCGCTGAGCGCGACCGTGATCGCGGTCGCGCTGGGACTCTCGGTCGGTTCGCTGCTCGGCCTGCTCGCAGGGTTCCTGCGCGGGTGGGTCGACGACGTGGTGGGGCGCGTGGTCGACGTGCTGCTCGCGGTGCCGAGCCTGCTGCTCTCGCTCGCGATCATCACGGTGCTGGGGTTCGGCACGGTCAAGGTGGCGATAGCGGTCGGCATCACGACGATCGCCGCGTTCGCTCGCGTGATGCGTGCGGAGGCGCTGCGGACGTCGTCGACGGCGTACGTCGAGGCGGCTCGCGCGTCGGGCGTGCGCTGGTACACCGTGCTGCGGCGGCACGTCCTGCCCAACTCGGCGGGTCCGGTGGTCGCGCTGACCGCGCTCGAGCTGGGGTCGTCGGTTCTCGCGATCTCTGCTCTGAGCTTCCTGGGCTACGGGGCCGCGCCGCCGACCCCGGAGTGGGGTGCGCTCGTGTCCGGCGGGCGCGACTACCTCGCCGCCGCGTGGTGGCTCACGACGCTGCCGGGGCTCGTGATCGTCGCGGTCGTGCTGTCGGCCAACCGCATCTCCCGCTCGCTCGAGAAGGACGGAGAGGACCGATGAGCGTCCCCGTGCACGACGACGTCCTGCTGGACGTCCAGGACCTTCACGTCGCCTACCGCACGACGACGGGCGGTGACGCGCCCGCCGTCGACGGCGTCTCGCTCCAGGTGCGTGCGGGCGAGGTCGTGGCGCTGGTGGGCGAGTCGGGGTCCGGGAAGAGCACCACGGCCCATGCGGTCATCAACCTGCTGCCGCGCGGCGGGCGCCGCACGTCGGGCACGATCCGCTTCGGCGGGCAGGACCTGACCCGGCTGAGCGAGGGCGGGTGGCGCGACGTCCGGGGTCGTCGGATCGGGCTCGTCCCGCAGGACCCGACCGTCTCGCTCAACCCGGTCCAGCGCGTGGGCGACCAGGTCGCGGAGGTCCTCGTGATCCACGGCCTCGCGCGTCGTCGCGAGGCGCGCGGACGCGCGGTCGAGCTCCTGGAGAAGGCGGGCCTCGACGACCCGGCCGCTCGCGCGCGCCAGTACCCGTCCCAGCTCTCGGGCGGGATGCGGCAGCGCGTCCTCATCGCGATAGCGATCGCCGCCGGGCCCGACCTCGTGATCGCCGACGAGCCCACGAGCGCGCTCGACGTCACGGTCCAGCGCCGCATCCTCGACCACATCGAGCTGCTGCGCTCGACGCTCGGCACCGCGGTGCTCCTCATCACGCACGACCTGGGGGTCGCCGCCGACCGGGCCGACCGCATCGTGGTCCTGCGGCACGGCCGGGTCGTGGAGGAGGGGGCGGCGCGCAGCGTCCTGGCGGACCCGCAGCACCCGTACACGCGCGAGCTCATCGCGGCGGCGCCGAGCCTCGCGAGCGCCCGCCTGGGGTCGGGTCCCGGCGCGCGGACCACGTCGCGGACAGGTGCCGGGCCCGACGACGGCGCCCGGGTCGCGTCGTCGGCCCCGCTCCTCGAGGCGAGGGGGCTGCGCAAGGAGTTCGCGCTGCCGCGTGGGGCCGCGACGCGCTCGCTGGTCGCGGTCGACGACGTGAGCTTCGACCTGCACGCGGGGCAGACGTTCGCGCTCGTGGGCGAGTCGGGCTCGGGCAAGAGCACGACGGCGCGCCTGGTGCTGCGTCTCGAGCAGCCGACAGCCGGTTCGCTGGTCCTCGACGGGACGGACCTCACGGCCGCTCGCGGCGAGGAGCTGCGCAGGCTCCGCCGACGGTTCCAGGTCGTCTACCAGAGTCCTTACGCGTCGCTCGACCCTCGCTTCACGGTCGAGCAGATCGTCGAGGAGCCGTTGCGCGCGTACTCGGTGGGGGACGCCCGCGAGCGCCGGGCCCGGGTGCGCGAGCTCGTCGACCAGGTCGCGCTCCCGGCGGCCTCGCTCGGGCGGGGGCCGCGCGAGCTGTCGGGCGGGCAGCGCCAGCGGGTCGCGATCGCGCGCGCCCTGGCGCTGCGCCCCGACCTCGTGGTCCTCGACGAGCCGGTCTCGGCGCTCGACGTCTCGGTCCAGGCCCAGATCCTCGACCTGCTGAGCGTGCTCCAGGCCGAGCACGGGCTGGCGTACCTCTTCATCTCGCACGATCTCGCGGTGGTCCGGCGGGTGGCCGACCATGTGGGCGTGATGCACCGGGGGCGTCTCGTCGAGACGGGGACGGCCGACCGGATCCTCCTCGACCCGCGCGAGGAGTACACGCGCGAGCTGGTCGCGGCCATCCCGGGGCGTCGTGCGCTCTCGGACGCCGGGACGTCGTGACCGCCGGCGAAGGCTCTCGCACCCCGCTCCAGACCCGTGTCCTGCTCGTCTGCCTGGCCACGGGCTTCACGACCCTTCTCGACTCCGCGGTCCTCACGGTCGCGGCGCCCGCGCTGCGCGACGGTCTCGGGGCGAGCACGGCTCAGCTCCAGTGGATCCTCGCGGGCTACTCGTTGACGTTCGGGATCGCGCTGGTGCCCGCGGGACGCCTGGGGGACCGGTTCGGGCGCGTGTGGTTCCTCGTGGCCGGGCTCGTCCTGTTCGCGCTGACGAGCGTCGTGAGCGCGAGCGCGCAGGACGCGGACGTGCTGGTCGTGGCTCGTCTCGTCCAGGGGTTCGGGGCGGGCATGGCCAACCCGCAGGTCATCGGGCTGCTCCAGGACCACTTCGCGGGCCCGGCCCGTGCACGCGCGCTGGGGGCGTATGCGTCGACCGGTGCGTTCGCGGCCGTGATCGCGCCGCTGGTCGGCGGGCTCGTGCTCGCCGTGGCGGGGCCGACGGGCTGGCGGTTCTCCCTGGTGCTCACGCTGCCGTTCGCGCTGGCCGCCGCGGCGCTGTGCGCGCGGTTCGTGCCTCGTACCGGTCCACGGGCCGGAGCGGCTCCGGGGCTCGACCCTGTGGGCCTGGCCCTCCTCACCGTGACCGCGCTCGGCCTGCTCGTCCCGTTCGTCCTGCCCGGGTCGCCGATGGCCCGCGCGCCCTGGGCGGGCGTGGCCGTCGTGGGTGCGGTCGCTCTCGTCGGGTGGGAGAGACGGCACGCCCGCTCGGGCCGGAGCCCGGTGCTCTCGCCCGAGCTGCTCCGGGCGCCGGGCTTCGCGCTCGGGTGCCTCGTGGCGACGTGCACGTTCGGCTCGGCGCTGGGGTTCTCTGCCGTCCTCATGATCTACCTCCAGGAAGGGGCTGGGCTCACCCCGTTCGAGGCGGGGCTGGTCACGACCCCGGGCGCCCTCGCGTCGGTCGTCGCGGCCAACCTCTCGTGGCGGCTCGTGCGACGGTTCGGGCGGGCCGGCGTGAGCGGCGCGATCGCCGCCAAGGTGCCGGTCGCGGTCGCGACGCTCCTGGCCGTGCTGCTCCTGCCGGACCGGTTCGTGGTGGTGAGCCTCGTCGTCGGGCAGGTGCTCACCGGGGTCACCGGGGGCCTGAGCATGTCGACCAACCAGGCCCTCACGCTCGACCGGGCTCCCGCCGGGCAGCACGGCGTCGCCGCCGGGATGCTCCAGGTCTCCCAGCGGATCTCGGCGACCGTGTGCATCGCGGGGATGACCGGGGCGTTCGTCGGTGGCGTCGCCACCCGGGGGTACGACGCGGGGCTCGCGGGCGCGATCGTGGCCACCGCGCTCCTCGCCGTGGTGGCCACGGCGTGCTCGGTGCTCGACGACGTGCTCGCGCGGCGCCGTCGGGACGCCGTCGAGGTCCCCGCGGCCGAGGCCACGTTCCAGCCGGTCTGATCCCGCCCACCTTCTCGCGATGTGAGAGGGGCGGCGAAAGGCTTGCCACGGGGGCTCCCGGGTGATCGGGTGCGGGCCATGAGCCTTCCCACCCGCACCCTCGGCGGTGCCGCACCCGCCGGCCCGCTCGTCGTCTCCGCGATCGGCTTCGGCGGCATGTCCGCTACCGACGCCTACGGACCGGCCGACGAGCGCGAGGCGATCGACACCCTGCACGCGGCCCTCGACGCGGGCGTCACGCTGTTCGACACGGCCGACGTCTACGGCCACGGCCGCAACGAGGAGCTGCTCGGACGGGTCCTCGGGCCGCACCGCGACGACATCGTCATCGCGTCCAAGCTGGGCCTCCCGCCAGCCGGCGGGCACCCCGACGGTCGACCCGTCGACGGGCGCCCCGAGTACGTGCGTCGTGCGATCGACGCGAGCCTGGCCCGCCTCGGCACGGACCGGCTCGACCTCTACTACCTGCACCGCGTGGACCCCCAGGTCCCGGTCGAGGACACCGTCGGTGCGCTCGCCGAGCTCGTCACGGCGGGCAAGGTGCTGCACGTCGGGCTCTCGGAGGCCTCGGCAGAGACGGTCCGCCGTGCGCACGCGGTGCACCCCGTGACCGCGGTCCAGAGCGAGTACTCGCTGTGGACGCGCGACCCCGAGGACGAGGTGCTGCCCGCGCTCACCGAGCTCGGCATCGGGTTCGTGCCGTTCTCCCCGCTGGGGCGCGGCATCCTCACCGGGACGGTCGACGTGACCGAGGGATTCGCGGCCGACGACGTCCGGCGCGCGCACGCTCGCTACCGCGGCGACGACTTCGCGCACAACCGGTCCCTCGTCGCGCGACTCGAGGAGGTCGCGGAGGCGCGCGACGTCACGACGGCGCAGCTCGCCCTCGCGTGGCTCCTCGCCCAGGGGGAGCACGTCGTGCCCATCCCCGGGACCAAGCGCCGGGCGTACCTCGAGCAGAACGTGGGCGCCGCCGGCGTGCGCCTGAGCCCGGACGAGGTCGAGGCGATCGGCGCCCTCTGGCCGCGGGACGACGTCCGCGGGCAGCGGCACCCCCAGATGGAGCTCCTCGGCGGATGACCGCGCCGACCCACGGACGCCGCAGACAGGCACCGCTCGTGCGTCGTAGGCTCGTCGCATGACCGCGCTCAGCCCCGCCTCCGACCTCGACCAGCCCGCGACCACCGTCACGGGCACCCCGCAGGCGGACGACCCCACGGCCCCCGCGCCGTCCGTCGCCCGCGACGTCGAGGACACGGCGCGCCGCGCCAAGACGGCCTCGCGCACGCTCGCGACCGCGACGCGAGCCACCAAGGATGCTGCGCTGCACGCGCTCGCCGACGCCCTGGTCGCGGCGACCGAGGAGATCGTCGCGGCCAACGCGCAGGACCTCGAGCGGGGACGGGAGAACGGCACCTCCGCCGGGCTCCTCGACCGCCTCGCGCTCACGCCCGAGCGGATCGTCGCCATTGCGGACGCGCTGCGCGAGCTCGCCGGGCTGCCGGACCCGGTCGGCGAGGTCGTGCGCGGCTCGACGCTGCCCAACGGCCTGCGACTGCGCCAGGTGCGCGTACCCATGGGCGTCGTCGGCATGATCTACGAGGCACGCCCCAACGTGACCGTCGACGCCGCGGGCCTCGCGCTCAAGAGCGGCAACGCCGTGATCCTGCGCGGCGGCTCGGCCGCCGCGCGCTCGAACGAGGTCATCGTCGACGTCCTGGGCCGCGCGCTCGCGGCCCAGGGGCTGCCCGCGGACCTCGTCCAGTCGATCGACCGGCACGGGCGCCCCGGCGCCGTCGCGCTCATGCACGCCCGTGGCCTCGTCGACGTGCTCGTGCCGCGCGGGGGAGCGGACCTCATCCAGACCGTCGTCCGCGAGTCCACGGTGCCCGTGATCGAGACCGGCGTCGGCAACTGCCACGTGTACGTCGACGCGTCCGCCGACCAGGCCAGCGCCCTGGAGATCCTGCTCAACTCCAAGACGCAGCGCGTCGGTGTCTGCAACGCGGCCGAGACGCTGCTCGTCCACGCCGACGCCGCTCCGCAGTTCCTGCCCGCGGCGCTCGCGGCCCTCGACGCGGCCGGCGTCGTGCTGCACGGCGACCCCCGGACGGCCGAGCTCGCCCCCGAGGGCATCGAGATCCTCGCCGCGACCGACGACGACTGGGCCCGTGAGTACCTCGCCCCCGAGATCGCGGTGCGCGTCGTCCCGGACCTGGACGCCGCGCTCGAGCACATCCGCACCTGGACCTCGGGCCACACCGAGGCGATCGTGACCCGTGACCTGGGCTCCTCGGAGCGGTTCGTGGCCGAGCTCGACTCCGCGGCGATCATGGTCAACGCCTCGACCCGCTTCACCGACGGGGCGCAGTTCGGGCTCGGCGCCGAGATCGGCATCTCGACGCAGAAGCTCCACGCGCGCGGCCCCATGGGGCTCGCCGAGCTCACGACCACCAAGTGGGTCGTGCACGGGGACGGCCACGTGCGGCCCTGATCACATGCTGCTCACCGTCCTGCACGACCGTGAGAGACTGGACGACGATCAGCGCCCGGCGCCGATCACCCGCTGACCACGCACCACGCTCAAGAACCCGTAGGAGGACATCGTGCTCGCTGCTGCCGCACAGGTTGCCCAGGAGAACGCCGAAGCCGTCACCCACCTCCCGATCCCGCCCGTCGGGTTCGGTGTCGTCGCCTTCGGCGTGCTCGTCGGCCTGCTCCTCGTGACCTACGCCTTCCGCAGCGTCGGTACCCGCCACTGACCCCGGCCCTGGTGGATCCTTCGACGATGACGGCGAGCAGGCGGCCCCGGCTCGGGGTGATGGGTGGCACGTTCGATCCCATCCACCACGGCCACCTCGTCGCTGCGAGCGAGGCCGCTGCCCGCTTCGAGCTCGACGAGGTCATCTTCGTCCCCACCGGCAAGCCCAGCTTCAAGCAGCACCAGAAGGTCACCGCCCCCGAGCACCGTTACCTCATGACGGTCATCGCGACGGCCTCGAACCCGCGCTTCACCGTGAGCCGGGTCGACGTCGACCGCCCGGGGCTCACCTACACCGTGGACACGCTGCGAGACCTGCGCGAGCAACGACCTGAGGCGGACCTCTACTTCATCTCCGGCGCCGACGCGATCGAGCAGATGCTCACCTGGAAGGATGCCGACGACCTCTGGAAGATGGCACACTTCGTGGCGGTCTCCCGTCCGGGGCACCGGCTCAGCGTCGACAGCCTGCCGCCCGGGGTCGTCTCCACGTTGGAGATCCCGGCGCTCGCCATCTCGTCGACCGACTGTCGGCAGCGGGCGGAGGCCGGCCAGCCGGTCTGGTACCTGGTGCCGGACGGAGTCGTCCAGTACATCGCGAAGCACGGCCTGTACAGAGGATCAGCATCATGAGTGATCAGCACGGGAGCATGCAGCCCGTCCGCCCCTTGACGCGCCGAGAGATCCGCGAGCGTGAAGCCGCGGCGGCCGAGCAGGCGGCGGGAGCTGCGCCGTCCGCGCCGGGCGGCTACGCGCCACCACCGGCCCCGGCCCCGGCGGGCCCGCCGCCGTCGAGGCGGTCGATGCGCGACGTGTCGGCACCGACGCCCTCCGACGCGCACTCGGCGCAGGCGCCGGTCGTCCGCCCGCCCTCGATGACGGGTGGCATGCGTGGCGTCGACGAGACGGGTCGGCTCACGCCGATCCAGGAGACTGCCGAGCGGGTCGCGATCCGCCCCGCGCAGTCCCCGCCTCCCGGGATGACGCCCCCGGTCCGCCAGAGCATGCGCGCCCCGTCGACCGCTCCCTCGCCCTTCGCGACGCAGCCGCGCCCGGCGGCCCCGGAGCCGGCGCCCCAGAGCGCACCGTCGCCGTTCCCGCCCGCGCAGCAGTCCTCACCCTTCCCGCCCGCGCGGGAGTCGGTGGCCTCGCGCACCCCAGCCCCTGAGACGCCGCGTGCCGCTGCGACCCCGGCCCCCGCCCCTGCCTCGCTGCCGTGGGAGCAGAGCGCGCCGAGCGGGCTCGCCCAGCAGGCCCCGGAGCCCGCCCGCGCCGCCCTCCCGTGGGAGACGCAGGCCCCGGCCCAGCCGCAGGCGCCGGCCTCCCCGTTCCCCGGGGCGTCGAGCGCCGCGTCCCCAGGACCTGACGAGTCCTCGCCTTTCCCGGTCGCCGGCGGCACCCGCCAGAGCCCTGCGGCCCGCGGCGCGGACGACGACGAGGACGACGAGGTCCACGAGCGGCCCCCCGGCCACGCGTACACCTGGCTGCACTACCTGATCCTCATCGCCGTGGCCTTCGTCCTGGGGCTGCTGATCTGGAAGCTCCTCCTGGGCGAAGGGCCGAGCATCGCCGAGCCCGCCGCCCCGGTCGGCATCGAGGCACTGGCCTCGAGCCCTACGTATCACCACGGCCTGTCCTCCTGACAGGCCCCGAGACAAACACACGGAGAGTCGTGACTGCAACGGAACGCGCTGTCGAGCTTGCGGTGATCGCGGCTCGCGCCGCATCGGACCGCAAGGCCGAAGAGATCATCGCCCTGGACGTCAGTGAGCAGCTCGTGCTCACGGACGTCTTCCTGATCGCCTCGGGAACGAGCGAGCGGCAGGTGTCCGCGATCGTGGACGCGGTCGAGGAAGAGCTGCACAAGGTCGGGGTCAAGCCCATCCGCCGCGAGGGCAAGTCAGAGGCTCGCTGGGTCCTGCTGGACTTCGGCGACATCGTCGTGCACGTCCAGCACTCGGAGGACCGGGTCTACTACGCGCTCGAGCGCCTCTGGAAGGACTGCCCCGTCATCGAGCTGCCCGAGGACGCACGTGGCGGAGACGGGTCCTCGTCCGAGGACGCCGTGTCCGACGGCTCGATCCACCTCGCGGAGGACGCGCAGGCGTGAGCGCTCGCACCGTCGTCTTCCTGCGCCACGGGCGCACCGAGTACAACGCGGCCATGCGCCTGCAAGGGCAGGTCGACATCCCGCTGGACGCCGTCGGCCACTGGCAGGCGGAGCAAGGGGCCCGGTCGCTCGCGGCCGCGCACGCCGCGACGGTCGTCGTCGCGTCCGACCTGACGCGCGCCGCCGAGACCGCGGGGTACTACGGGAAGGCGACGGGGCTGTCCGTCGCTCTCGACGAGCGCCTGCGCGAGCGGGGGTTCGGCGAGTGGGAGGGCATGACGGGTGAGGAGCTCGCCGAGCGCTGGCCCGACGAGTACGCGGCATGGCGCCGTGGCGAGGAACCCGCGCGAGCGGGAGCCGAGTCCCGGGCCGACGTCGCGGCCCGCATGGTCGAGGCCGTGACCGAGCACGCCGGCGCGCTGGACGAGAAGGACACGCTCGTCGTCGTCTCGCACGGCGCGGCGATCACGCTCGCGATCACCGCCCTGCTCGGGCTGGACCCGTCGACCTGGCGGGGGATCTCCGGGCTGAACAACGTCCACTGGTCCCAGCTCCAGCGCTCGGGAGCCAACGCGCACCCCGCGTGGAGGCTCGTCGCGCACAACGTCGGAGCCGACTTCTCGCTCGACGAGTGGGCGTCCGGACCCGATTGGATTTTCCAGCCGACTTCGGCATAAACTAGCGATGCTTCCGAGGGGGAAAACCTCACGGGAGCACGGGGCCAGCAATGGTTCTGGGGCTGTGGCGCAGCTGGTAGCGCACCTGCATGGCATGCAGGGGGTCAGGGGTTCGAGTCCCCTCAGCTCCACCCGACACGAAGGCCGTCTCCCGCGAGGGAGGCGGCCTTCGTCGTTGTCCGGGGCGTGGTTTCACCCGCTAGAGGATGAATGTGGTGTACGTCACGGGTGAGCGGTTCGCCCTCTTGGTGGGCGGAGGCCGTGCCATGACCTCGGCGCGGTGGGCCATCACCTCATGGCCTCTCGCTGAACGCTCGGACGAGGTCGACGATCTCAGCCGCGGTGCGCCCCGGAGGGAAGGACGCTGACATGTCGTCGGTCCGTTCGGCAGGTCCCGCGGAGCGCGTGGTCTCACCGAAGGACATCGACGGCTCGATCCAGGTCGTCCACGCGCGAGCCTTGGTGTGTGTGAGCGCGATGGCCTCTACCGTCGCGAGCGACGGGGGGGGGGGGGGCGGAGTCCCAGGCACGCTGGTAGGGGTGCGGATCGAGGACGACGATGCGGACACCGCCCACTCGTGGGATCTCGTCCGGTGTGCCCTCGTCGGCATGCATCCACCCGCTGGCGACCGTGCGTGGATCGTCGAGGTGGGGGCCGGCGCGGATCCGAAAGCCTCGTGCTCGCGATCTCCGCAGTCCGTGCGCTCGGGCACGGGGGACGACGAGCTCCTCGTGCAGCGATACGAAGAGGTGGGCGCTCTCCAGCGCCGTGCACGCGCGCGCGACCAGGGTGTCGAGGACGCGGGTCGCGTCGCCGTCCATGCCGACGAGGGAGCCGACGTACTGCGCGAGTGCGGCGCGCAGCGGACCGGGAGCCTCGGCGAGCAGCGGCGCGAGGAGGACCAACGCGGAGTCGATCTCTCGCTGGGAAGCGTCACAGAACCGGTCGGCGAGCCGTTGCCCGACAGCGAAGAGGGCTTCGTGCTAGCCGGAACGGGCCGCCGCGGCTAGGGTGTCGACGATCATCGAGCAGATGAGCGCATGCTCCCTCGAATCGAAGCCGCGGAGGGCGAGATGCACTACCGACGAGAGCACTTCGTCGTCGATGGCGCGCTGCGCGACCTCTGGATCGCCGACACAGACGTCGACGACTGGCAGCGCGTCGTGTCTTCGCTCTCGACCACCGGATGGTCGGTCGACATCGCGCTGAGCGCACCGGAGGGCGAACGCAAGGTGCTGGGCAGCATTCCGGAGCTGTTCGACCGACTCGCGGTCGACGGCGAGATGTCGGTCAGGCTGTCGGTGCGGGTGGACGACCTCTGGCTCACCTGCTACTTCTTCGACGACGAGGAGATCGAGTTCACCTTCGATCCCCGCGACGTCACTGACGAGACCTCGTTCGCGTCCCTCGAGCGATTCATGGTGTGGCTCGGCGACACGTCCGGGAGGCGTGTGGTGATGACGATGGAGACCTCCACCGACCATCGGGGTCTGCCGGCCCTCCTGGAGTACGTGCCAGACAGTGGCCTTCGTGGCCAGGGCCAAGAGGGCCGCTGACGCGGCCCGACGTGGTCACCGCCGCTCGTTCCCCCGGCGGTAGTTCCCGGTCGCCCGCGCCAGGAGGTGCTGCGTCCGGTCCTCGTCGGCGGTCTCCAGAGCGGTGATCAGCCGTTCGGCCCGGGCGCCGGAGATCGTCGCGACCAGTCGTCCACCCCGGTAGGCCAGGACGGTCCCGGCCGCGGTGACGCGGTGGTCGAACGGGTCCTCGACGAGTCGCCCGCGTGCGTCGGGCGGACCGGATGCGCTCATGACGCGACCCTAGCCAGCGGCGAGCGGCTCGCACCAGGTGATTGGCGCCGTCGGGCAGGTGGCGGGGCGCGCGCCGCGAGGTGAGACGGGTGCTCCCGTCCGAGACGGGTCCCTGCGTCGCCGACGCACGCACCCGTCTCGGACCGCACCACCCGTCTCGCCCCCCGGACCGTGATCCGCGTGGACGACATTCGTCCACGATGCGTGCCTTGCGGCGGATCCTTTGCCGTACCGATACCGTGCAGCCATCCGAGCAAGGAGGTCAGCATGCGCATCGGCGTGCCCAGAGAGACCCGTCCCGGCGAGCGGCTCGTCGCCGCGACGCCCCGTACGGTGGCCCAGCTCGTGGGCCTGGGGTACGACGTCGTGGTCGAGCGCGGCGCCGGTGAGCGCGCGAGCTGTCCCGACGAGGCGTACGTGGAGGCGGGCGCGACCCTGGGTGACGCCGCGCAGGCGTGGGGGGCGGACGTCGTCACGGTCGTCAACAGCCCGTCGGCCGAGCAGGTCGCGTCGCTGAGCGAGGGGGCCACCCTGGTCGCGATGCTGGCGCCCGGCGCGAACGAGGCCCTCGTGCAGCAGCTCGCGGGCCACGGCGTCACGGCCCTGGCCCTCGACGCCGTGCCGCGCATCTCGCGTGCCCAGTCGCTCGACGTGCTGAGCGCGATGTCGAACGTCGCGGGGTACCGCGCGGTGATCGAGTCCGCGGAGGAGTACGGCGGCATGTTCGCCGGCCAGGTCACCGCGGCAGGCAAGACGGCGCCCGCGACCGTGTTCGTGATCGGTGCGGGCGTCGCGGGTCTCGCCGCGATCGGCACGGCTGCGAGCCTCGGCGCGCAGGTGCGGGCGTTCGACGTGCGACCCGAGGTCGGCGAGCAGATCGAGTCGATGGGCGCGGAGTTCGTCCAGGCCGAGGGCGCGCGCCAGGAGGTCAGCACCGACGGCTACGCGAGCGCGCTGACCGCCGAGCAGGAGCGCCTCACCGCCGAGATGTACGCGGCGGAGAGCGCGCGTGCCGACATCGTGATCACGACGGCCCTGGTGCGCGGACGTGCGCCTCGCACGATCAGTACCGAGATGGTCGCCGCGATGCGGCCCGGCAGCGTGATCGTGGACCTCGCGGCCTCGGGCGGCGGCAACTGCGAGCTCACGGTGCCGGGGGAGCGCGTCGTCACGGAGAACGGCGTCGTGATACTCGGGTACACCGACCTCACGAGCCGCATGCCCAAGCACACGTCACAGCTCGTGGGCACGAACATCGTCAACCTGCTCAAGCTCCTGACCCCGGGCGGCGACGGGCAGGTCGTGCTCGACCTCGACGACGAGGTGCTGCGCGGCATGACGGTCACGCGGGCCGGCGAGGTGCTGTGGCCCCCGCCCCCGGTGGCGGTCTCGGCGGCCGCACCCGCGGCCCCGACGCCGACCGTGGTCGACGAGGCTCAGGCCGCGCTCGACGCGGCGACCGCTCTCGACGCCGCCCGACGGCGTGGCACCCGCCGGGCGGTCGGGTACGCCCTGGCCGCGGTCCTGGCCGCGCTGGCCATCACGTTCTCGCCGCCCGCGTTCGTGGGGCACTTCACGGTGTTCGCGCTCGCGGTGGTCGTGGGCTACTACGTCATCTCGAACGTGAGCCACTCGCTGCACACCCCGCTCATGGCCCAGACGAACGCGATCTCCGGGATCATCCTGGTCGGCGCGCTCCTGCAGATCGGCGACTCGAGCTGGGTGGTCACCACGATCGCCTTCGTCGCGGCCGCCCTGGCCTCCGTCAACATCTTCGGTGGGTTCCTCGTGGCCTACCGCATGATCGGCATGTTCCGGAAGGAGGCCTGACCCGTGCTGACCTCCCTGGTCCAGGCTGCATACGTCATCGCAGCCGTCCTGTTTATCCTCAGCCTCGCGGGCCTGTCCAAGCAGGAGACGGCCCGTCGCGGCAGCCTCCTCGGCATGACCGGCATGGGGCTGGCCCTCGTGGCCACGGTCGCGCTCGCGCTGAAGGACAGCGAGCGTCCCGTCATGGTGACGCTGCTGCTCATCGCGATGGTGTTCCTCATCGGCGCGGTCGTCGGGACGTGGCGGGCGCGCAGCGTCGAGATGACGCAGATGCCCGAGATGATCGCGCTCCTGCACAGCTTCGTGGGTCTCTCGGCGGTGCTCGTCGGCTTCAACTCGTACCTGACCGAGCAGGGTGACGTCGTGCACCTGGTCGAGGTCTTCCTGGGCGTGCTCATCGGCGCCGTGACGTTCACGGGCTCGATCGTGGCGTACCTCAAGCTGTCGGCGCGCATCCGGTCGAACCCGCTCATGCTGCCGGGGCGCAACTGGTGGAACCTGGGGGCGCTCGTCGCCTCGGGCGGCCTCATGGCTTGGTTCATCGCGGGTCACGGGCTGCTGCCGCTGATCCTCATGACGGTCGTGGCGCTCGCGCTCGGCTGGCACCTGGTCGCCTCGATCGGCGGTGGCGACATGCCGGTCGTCGTCTCGATGCTCAACTCGTACTCCGGGTGGGCCGCGGCAGCTGCGGGCTTCATGCTCAGCAACGACCTGCTCATCATCACCGGTGCCCTCGTCGGGTCCTCGGGTGCGATCCTGTCCTACATCATGTGCAAGGCCATGAACCGCTCGTTCGTGAGCGTGATCCTGGGCGGGTTCGGCGCCGAGGGCGGCACGGTCGTGGCCTCGGACCAGGACTACGGCGAGCACCACGAGATCCAGGCGGCGGAGGTCGCCGACCTGCTCAAGCACGCACGCTCGGTCGTGGTGACGCCCGGCTACGGCATGGCGGTCGCCAAGGCCCAGTACCCGGTCGCGGACCTGGTGCGTCGGCTGCGCGAGCGCGGCATCGAGGTCCGGTTCGGGGTGCACCCGGTCGCGGGGCGTCTGCCCGGGCACATGAACGTGCTGCTCGCCGAGGCCAAGGTGCCCTACGACATCGTCCTCGAGATGGACGAGATCAACAGCGACCTGTCGGACACCGACGTCGTGCTCGTCATCGGTGCCAACGACACGGTCAACCCGGCGGCGCTCGACGATCCCGGCTCGCCCATCGCGGGCATGCCCGTGCTCGAGGTCTGGAACGCGAAGCAGGTGATCGTGTTCAAGCGGTCGATGGCCACGGGGTACGCAGGGGTCCAGAACCCGCTGTTCTTCAAGGACAACACCGCGATGCTCTTCGGAGACGCCAAGGACCAGGTGGAGAACATCATCCAGGCGCTCTGAGGCCCGGCGCGGGAGTGCGAACCCGCGCGGGGCGAGGGAGGCTGAGGAGGTGGGCGACGTCGTCAGGCAGAGCGACGTGGCTCACCTCCTCGTCGTTCCGGCCCGACGGCGCCGCGCACCAGGTGCGCTCGGGTCGCCCGCCCTGCGGGGCCGGGTGAGCATGGTCGCGACCGCTCGAGGGTGCGTGCCGCCCGCCATCCGTCGTTCGTGAACCCGGAGGACCCCCATGGACAAGGTCGACCTGCGCAAGGAGCACCGCGAGCTGTACGCGCCGCCCCGGGAGCTCACGCGAGTCGTGGTGCCGCCGCTCGCGTTCCTGCAGATCGACGGCGAGGGCGACCCGAACACGGCCCCGGCGTACGCCGAGGCGGTCGAGGCGCTGTTCTCGCTCTCGTACGCCACGAAGTTCGCGAGCAAGAAGGACCTGGGCAGGGACTACGTCGTCGGGCCGCTCGAGGGGTTGTGGACCGCGGAGGATCCCGCCTCGTTCGTGCGCCGCGAGAAGGACGCGTGGAGCTGGACGCTCATGGTCCTGCAGCCCGACTGGCTCACCGACGCGTTCGTGGCCGACGTGGCCGAGGCGACACGCCGCAAGAAGGGGCTGCTCGCGCTCGACCGGGTGCGCTTCGCGACGTACGACGAGGGCGACGCGGTGCAGGTCCTGCACGTCGGGTCCTACGACGACGAGGCGCCCACGCTCGCCCGTCTGCACGACGAGTACCTGCCCGCGCACGGGCTGACGTTCAACGGACCGCACCACGAGATCTACCTGAGCGACGTGCGCCGGACGGCGCCCGAGAAGCTGCGGACGGTGCTGCGGCAGCCGGTGCGGGCGCTCGACCGTACCGGACCCGAGGTGTCAGGACGAGCGTGACCTCGGCGTCACGGTGGTTCTGACAGGAGCGGGGTGAGGGGGCTCAGACCTTGCGGAGCTGGTTGAACAGGGGGCAGTCGAAGGGGTCGCGGGCCGCGAGCCCGACGCGGTTGAGGTAGCGCACGACGATCGCGTACGACGCGAGCAGGTTGGTCTCGGTGTACGGCATGCCCAGGCGTGCGCAGTGCTCGCGGACCATGAGGCGGGCCTTGGCGAGGTGGGGGCGGGGCATGCTCGGGAACAGGTGGTGCTCGATCTGGTAGTTGAGGCCGCCCATGAGGACGTTCATGACGCGCCCGCCCGTGATGTTGCGCGAGGTCAGGACCTGCTTGGACAGGAAGTCGAGCTTGCTCGTCGCGGGGATGATCGCCATGCCCTTGTGGTTGGGCGCGAACGACGCGCCCATGTACACACCAAAGACCGCCAGTTGTACACCGAGGAATGCGAAGGCCATGCCCAGAGGGAGGAACCAGAACACGACGCCCACGTAGAGCGTGAGGCGCACCGCGATGGTCACGAGCTCCATGGTCCGTGCCCGGCTCTTCGCCGACGAGACCAGCGAGCGGATCGAGATCATGTGCAGGTTGATGCCCTCGAGCGTCAGAAGCGGGAAGAACAGCCAGCCCTGGTGGCGCGTGATGAGGGCGAGGAAGCCCTTCTGCTCGGCCGCGCTCTCCTCGAGGAACGAGATGGTGTCGGTCTCGATGTCCGGGTCCTTGCCGACGCGGTTCGGGTTCGCGTGGTGGCGGGTGTGCTTGTTCATCCACCACGAGTAGCTGATGCCGACGACGCCGTTGGCCAGGAACCGTCCGACGCGGTCGTTCGCGGGACCCGACGTGAGGATCGTGCGGTGCGCGGCCTCGTGCGAGAGGAACGCGAACTGCGTGAGGATCAGGCCCAGTGCGCCCGCGACGAGGAGCTGGAACCACGAGTCGCCCAGGAGCACGAATCCCGTGACGGCGCCGCCGAGAGCGAGCGTGAGGATCGCCGCGACCCAGCCGTAGTAGCCGTGCGTCCGTTCGAGCAACCCGGCCTCGCGGATGCGCTTGGAGAGCTCGGTATAGGTGCTGGTGATGCTGGTCCCGTCGCCGTTGCGCGGCTTCGTCGGGCGGAATCCGGGGAGGACTGCTGCGTCGGTCATACGTCCCTCACAGGGCTGGGGGTCGACTTCCCAGCCGCGGGGTGAGCGAGATGCCCGTTGTACAGATGGTCAGAGTCTACGTGTGACATCCCGATCGGCGTGGAGGAAGCACGGAGGTTGGGTGCGGGTTGCCCGGGACTTAGGTTAGCCTGGCCTTCTTTCGAGCAGAGGAGAGTCGTGGCCGGGTTCCAGATGGTCAAGCCGTCCGTCGTGCAGGTCGTCGCGGCCGAGGTGGTCGGTTCGCGGCGGGTGAGCCCGTCGATGGTGCGGGTCACGATCGGGGGCGAGGGCCTCGAGCGGTTCGCTCCGATGGGGTTCGACCAGTGGTTCCGCCTGTTCCTGCCCCGCGACGACCAGGAGTCGCTGCGGCTGCCGACAGCGACGTCGGGGCTCTGGTACGTGCAGTACCTCGCGACCCCCAAGGCGCGGCGGCCGTGGGTGCGCAACTACACGGTCCGCGACGCGCGCCCGTCCGCGGGCGAGCTCGACATCGACTTCGTCGCGCACGAGGACGGCGGTCCCGCGTCGGCGTTCGCGCTCGGCGCGCGCACCGGGCACCCCGTCGGGATCCTCGACCAGGGGGTCGGGTACAACCCGCGTGTCCCGCACGACTGGACGCTGCTCGTCGCGGACGAGACGGGGCTTCCCGCGGTCGCGGGCATCTGCGCCTCGCTGCCCGACGACGCACGCGGGCTCGCGATCGTCGAGCTCCCGCACGCGGCCGACGCCCAGGACTTCCGGGTCCCGGCCGGGGTCGAGCTGCGGTGGGTCGCGCGCGACGAGCGCGGCGGCGACCCGCACGCGATCCCCGGGCGGCTCGCGCTCGGCACGCTGACCACGGCCGACCTGCCGTCCGGCGAGGTCTACGCGTACGTCGTGGGGGAGTCGGGCCTGGTCACCGGGGCGCGACGGCACCTCGTGAACGATCGAGGCGTCCCCAAGGCCAACGTCGACTTCATCGGGTACTGGCGGCACGGGCGCGCGGCGGCCTGAGGTCGGCTCGGGGCCGCCCGGCCCGAGTCGGCGCTCCCAGAGGTCGGCCCCGCCGCTCCGCCCGAGACCACCCTGCCCGACACCGTCCTGTCCGGGACGGCCGTCGTCACGTTCCCGCGTGCGGCGCGCCGAACGCGGTGTAGACCGCGGCGATGTCGTCGCCCCCGTGCCCGCGCGCGGCCGCGCTCGCGTACAGGCTCGACAGGGCGTCGAGGAGCGCCGGGTCGAGCCCTGCCCCCTCTGCGGCCTGCGAGATGAGCCCGATGTCCTTACGCAGCCCGTCGAGCGCGAACTGCGGTGCGAACTCGCCCGTGATCATCTCGGTGCCCTTCAGGTGGGCGTAGGGGGAGTCGGACGCACCGCCTGCGATGGCGTCGAGGAACAGGTGCGGGTCGATGCCCTCGGCACGGGCGAGCGCGATCGACTGGGCGGTCGCGGCCGTGATCGTGGCGAGCCAGGCGTTGCACGCGAGCTTGAGGGCCGTGCCCTGTCCCACCTCGGTCCCGGCGATCACGACCTTGGCCGAGATCGCGTCGAGCACGGGGGCGATGCCGGCCAGGACGTCGGGGTCCCCGGCGGCGAGCACCGCGAGCCGACCGTCCTCGGCCGGCTGCCTGGTGCCGAGCAGGTTGGCCTCGACGAGGGTCACGCCGAGCTGTCGGGCGCGCTCGACGATCCGGGCGGTGCCCTCACGCCCGACCGTCGAGGCCTGGACCCACACGGCTCCGGTGCCCACCGAGGGCCCCGCCGCGTCCAGGACCTCGAGGACGGCTTCGGCGTCGAACAGGATGCTCAGGACGACGTCGGCCCCGTGGGCCGCCTGAGCCGCGGTCGGGGCGACGCGGGCCCCGGCGTCGGCGAGGGGCGCCGCACGCGACGCGGTCCGGTTCCACACCGTCACCTCGAAGCCCTCGCGGAGGAGCGAGTGGGCGACACCGGTCCCCATGGTGCCCGTGCCGAGGACGGTGACGGTCGGCAGGTCGCTCATCAGAGCTCCTCGTGCTCGTCGGAGTCGCGTGCCGCGTCCTCGCCCCGGTCGAGGGCCGCGATCCTGGTCATGTCGTCCTCGGTGAGCGTGAAGTCGAAGATCTCCGCGTTCGCCCGCTGCCGCTCGGGGCTCGCCGACTTCGGGATGGTCACGATCCCCTGCTGCACGTGCCAGCGCAGCACCACCTGCCCCACGGTCCGATCGTGGACCGCAGCGATCTCCTGGATCACCGGCTCGTCGAGCACGCCCTCCTCCTGCCCGAGCGGGCTCCAGCCCTCGACCGTGATCCCGCGCTCGGTGAGGAAGCGTCGCAGGCCCGTGCGTGCCAGCGCGGGGGAGAGCTGGATCTGGTTCACGGCGGGGACGTGGCTCGTCTCGGCGACGAGCCGGTCGATGTGGTGCTCACGGAAGTTCGAGACGCCGATGCTGCGGATCAGGCCCTCGGCGGCGAGGTCGATCATCGCCCGGTAGGACTCGACGTAGCGGTCGAGGCGGGGCAGCGGCCAGTGGACGAGGTAGAGGTCCACGTAGTCGAGGCCCAGGCGGTCGAGGCTCCCGCGCAGGGCGTCGCGCGTCGCGTCGTACCCCTGGTCGGCGCCGCGGAGCTTGGTCGTGACGAACAGCTCCGCGCGGTCGACGCCCGACGCCGCGATGCCCTGCCCGACGCCGATCTCGTTCTCGTAGCGCGACGCCGTGTCGATCAGCCGGTACCCCAGCCCGATCGCGCCGGCCACGGCCTTCGCCGACGCGTGGTCGTCGAGGGGCCACGTCCCGAGGCCGAGGAGCGGCATCTCGTGGCCGGACGAGAGCAGAGTGGTGGGGATGGTCATGTGCGCACCTCACGTCGGACGGGACCTGACCCTCTCGACCCTAGGTGCGTGGCGCCGTCGTGCAACGTGGGACACGGCCCGACGGCGGAGCGCCCGCTCGGCGCACGCCTCACCGGGGTGCGGGTGGTCAGGACGCGTGACGGAACGTCTGGCGGTAGTCCGTCGGCGGGACGCCGACCGCGCGGCGGAAGTGGTGCCGCAGCAGCGCGGCCGACCCGAACCCGCTCAGGCGCGCGATCTCCTCGAGGTCGAGCCCCGACTCCTCGAGCAGCGTCCGGGCGTGGTGCACACGCTGGGTCACGAGCCACTGCATGGGCGTCGTGCCGGTCTCGGCGACGAACGTCCGCGCGAACGTCCGTGCCGACAGGTGGGCGCGCCGCGCGAGGTCCTCGACGGTCTGCGGCTCCTCGAGGTGCTCGTTCATCCAGGCGAGCACGTCGCGGATGCTCTGCTCCTCGCACACCGGCACGGGGCGGTCGATGTACTGGCGCTGGCCGCCGTCGCGCTGGGGCGGGACGACCATGCGGCGTGCGATCGCGTTGGCCGCTGCGCTGCCGAACTCCTTGCGCACGATGTGCAGGCACGCGTCGATCCCGGCGGCCGTCCCTGCGCTCGTGACGATGTCGCCGTCGTCGACGAACAGGACGTCGGGGTCTACGTCGACCTGCGGGAACCGTGCCTTGAGGTCCTCCGCATGGCGCCAGTGCGTCGTGATGCGGCGCCCGTCCACGAGGCCCGCCGCGGCGAGGAGGAAGGCGCCAGAGCAGACGCTCAGCAGGACCGCTCCACGGGCGTGGGCCGCGCGCAGGGCGTCGACGATCTCCGGTGGGTACTCGTCGCGGATCGTGAGTGCGGGGATCGCGACCAGGTCGGCGTCCTCGAGGGCGTCGAGCCCGTGGTCGGGGACCAGCGAGGCGCCCATGCTGGTGCGCACCGGCTGACCCGCGACCGGGCCGCACACGCGGAAGTCGACCAGGGGCACGCCGTCGTCCGTGCGGTCGAGGCCGAACACCTCGCACACGACGCCGAACTCGAACGGGGCCAGTCCGTCGGCGACGACGGCCGCCACTGTGCGCAACATCCTTCGACGCTACGCCCGTGGCAGGATCTTGTCGACACCTGTCTCTCCTGCCACTCGTGCCCGCCCTCGCGGGCCGCCAGGCTGGACGCATGGACATCGTGGAGCTGGTGATGAGGCTGGTCGTGGTCGCGGCGCTCGTGGCGCCGCTCGTGGTGATGGCGCTGCGGCGCCCGCCCGCCGGGGGGCGGTTCCCCGCGGGGACGAACGACGGATGGAGCCTGCCGCCGGCCGGGCGGGGGGACCCGCGTCGGCAGGTCGACCTGGTCGGTGCGCGAGGCCATCGAGGATGAGGCCAAGGCCCTGCCGCCCGCCCGGCGCGGCGCGTTGTGCGGAATTGGTGAGGTGCGCGAACATTTGCCCATGGCCTCCCGACGACGTGACCAGGTCCCTGCCGTTGCCCTGCTGCTGACCGCGTCGCTGCTGGGTCTCGCAGCCTGCTCGGCGCCTCCCGAACAGGAGCCGGCGATCGAGATCGTCGCGCAGGACGGAGTGTTGGACCCGCTCGAGATCACGCTGACCGGGCTCGGTGCGGGGCGCGAGGTGCGGCTGTTCGCGACGACGGAGCTCGGTGAGACCGTGATGTCGTCCCGGGCGACGTTCGTGGCGGACGAGGACGGACGGGTGGACCTCGCGACGACGGCACTGACCGAGGGGTCGTGGACGACCGCCGACGCGATGGGGCCTTTCTGGTCCATGACCGGAGGTCGGCTCAGCGGGGATGCCGGGATCCTCACGAACGACCATGCCGTCCGGATCGAGGTCAGCGCCGACGGTGAAGCGTTGGCCGAGACGGTCGTCGAGCGGACCGGGTACGGGGCGGACGTCGAGGTCCGCGACGTGTCCGACGAGGGCATGGTCGCCGCGTACGCGACACCGGAGGGGCTCTCGGCCGACGTGTCGTTGCCGGCCGTGCTCGTGTTCAGCGGCTCCGAGGGGGGACTCGACAACGCCCGAGCCACCGCAGTCTGGCTCGCCGACCTCGGCTACCCGGCCCTGGCGATCAGCTACTTCAGGAGTCCGGGACAGCCGACCGAGCTCGCGGAGATCCCGGTCGAGACCTTCCTCTCGGGACTCACGTGGCTCCGCGGGCAGGCGGGGGTCGACACCGAGCGGGTCTTCACCTTCGGGGTCTCGCGCGGCGGCGAGATGGCCTTGTGGCTTGCGGCCAACCGCCCCGACGAGGTGTACGGCGTGTTCGCCCCGACCGGGTCGGGCACCGTGTACTGCGGCTACCCGGACGCGACGCGACCAGCCTGGACCGTGGAGGGGGAAGGGCTGCCGTGTGCTCCGTACGTGCGGTACGGCGTCTCGCCGGAGAAGCAGGTCGCCGTCGAGGAGATCGCAGCGCCGGTCGTCCTCGCGTGCGGGACGGCCGACCCGCAGTGGCCGGCCTGCGAGCTGCTCGCAGAGATGAGACCTCGGTTCGGCGATCCGGGGCAGGTCCGCGCGATCGTCCAGGAGGATGCGGGGCACTACCTCACGTACGCCCCCTATCTTCCCCTTGGCCTGGACGAGCCCGGCGCCATTCCCACGGCGACCCACCAGGCCCGCGTCGACTTCTGGAGGACGGTCGAGGAGGTCCTGGCTGAGGCGCGGCAGCAGTAGGCCCCCGGGATGGATCGAGGGGGCGCCCACCCGGCGCGGCGGGTTGTGGCGAATTGGTCGGGTGCGGGAGCATCCGCCCATGGCCTCCCGACGACGTGACCATGTCCCCGCTGTTGCTCCCCTGGTGACGGCTTCGCTGCTGGCCCTCGCGGCGTGCTCTGCGCCGCCCGCACAGGACCCGGCGATCGAGGTCGTGGCCCAGGAGGGCGCCTTCGACCCTGTGGCGATCACGCTGACGGGCCTCGGAGCAGGTCGCGAGGTGCAGCTCGTCGCCACGACGGACGTCGACGGGACGGCGATGTCGTCGAGGGCGACGTTCGTGGCCGACGAGGACGGTCGGGTCGACCTCGCGACGACGGCTCCGACCGAGGGGGCGTGGGCGACGCCCGACGCGATGGGACCGTTCTGGTCGATGACCGGTTCGCTCCGGCTCGGCCCGGCCGCCCTGTCGGTGGACCATGACGTCCGGCTCCTGGTGAGGGCCGACGGCGAGATGCTCGCGAAGACCGTCGTCGAGAGACGCGGCTACGGGGCGGACGTCGACGTCCAGGACGTGACCGACGACGGCATGGTCGCCGCCTACGCGCTGCCCGCGGGCTTCGCTGCCAGCGATCCCACACCCGCCGTGCTCGTCTTCAGCGGGTCCGAGGGTGGGCTGAGGAACGCCCGAGCGACAGCCGTCTCGTTGGCCGCGCTCGGCTACCCGGCCCTGGCGATCAGCTACATCAAGAGCCCGGGCCAGTCGTCCCGGCTGGAGAACGTGCCCGTCGAGACGTTCCTCGCCGGCCTCGCCTGGCTGAGGTCGCAGCCGGGCGTCGACCTCGAGCGGGTCTTCACGTTCGGGCAGTCGCGCGGCGGCGAGATGGCGCTGTGGCTTGCCGCGAACCGCCCTGACGAGGTGTACGGCGCCTTCGCGCCGACCGGCGCTGCCGCACTGGTCTGCGGCTACCCGAACGGGCAGGTGTCGGCCTGGATGATCGACGGAGTCGGCACGCCGTGCACCCAGTACCGGGCGAACGTCCCGTCGTCTCCGGGGGCGTTGGTCGACGTCGACGCGATCGTCGGCCCCACGGTGCTCGCGTGCGGCACGGCGGACCCCGTGTGGGCGGCGTGCCCGCTGCTCACGGAGGCGGCGTCGGGGTTCAGCGACCCGACGCAGGTGCGTTCTGTCGTGCAGCAGGATGCGGGACACTTCATCGTCCCTGCCCCGTACCAGCCCATCGCCCTGGACGAGCTGGGCGCGGACCCGGCAGCGACGCACCAGGCCCGCGTCGACCTGTGGAACGCGGTCGAGGAGGTGCTTGCCGAGGCGCGCCGGTAGCGCGGCCGTCAGCAGCCGACGCGCCCCTCCGAGGCGGCGAGGCTCGACGACGCGACGTGCCGGCCGCCGGCCCCGGGAAGGAGGTCGGCGCGCCGTCGCGGGTACGGGGACGGCCGCCGTTCCGTGGTGGAGCGGCGGCCGTCGGTACGTTCGACGCGGCGTGAGGTCAGCGCGCGCCGACCGCCTCCTCCGAGGGGCCCGCGGAGGCGGAGAGCGAGTCGAGCTCGGTCGCCTCCCACGTGGCCTGGCCGAGGCTCGGGATCATGGCGCCGAGCGCGGGGCGCCACGTGGCGAACTGCTGCGGGAAGCAGCGCTCGAGCACGTCGATCATCGCGGGGACCGCGGTCGAGGCGCCCGGCGAGGCGCCGAGCAGGCCGGCGATCGAGCCGTCCGCGGCCGCGATGACCTCGGTGCCGAACTCGAGCACGCCGCCCTTGGCCGGGTCCTTCTTGATGACCTGGACACGCTGGCCCGCGGTGATCTTCTCCCAGTCCTTGGGGTGGGCCGTGGGCATGAAGGCCTGGAGGGCCGTGAACTTGGCCTCGGGGCTCGCGACGAGCTGGCCGATCAGGTACTGCGTGAGGTCGATGTTCTTGAGTCCCGCACCGAGCATGGACCCGATGTTGTGGGTCCGCAGCGACGTGAAGAGGTCGAGCAGCGAGCCCTTCTTGAGGTACTTGGGGCTGAACCCGGCGTAGGGGCCGAACATCAGGTACGTCTTGCCGTCGACCACGCGCGTGTCGAGGTGCGGGACGGACATGGGCGGCGAGCCGACGTCGGCCTTGCCGTAGACCTTGGCCTGGTGCTGGGCGACGATCTCCGGGTTGTCGGTGCGCAGGAACTCACCGCTGATGGGGAAGCCGCCGTAGCCCTTGGCCTCCTTGATGCCGGCCTTCTGCAGCAGCGGCAGCGCGCCACCGCCTGCGCCGACGAACACGAAGCGGGCGTTGACCGTGCGGGGCCCCTGCTTGGCGTTCCAGGACACGTCCTTGACGGTGACGTCCCAGGTGCCGTCCTTGCGCTTCGTGAGGCGGTTGACCTCGTGCTGGAGGTTGAGCTCGACGTCGTTCGCCGTGAGGAAGTCGAAGAGCTGCGTCGTCAGCGCGCCGAAGTCGACGTCCGTGCCGCTCGTCGCGCGGGTCGCGGCGACGGCCTCGTCGCCGTCCCGGTCGAGGACCAGCAGGGGGGCCCACTGGGCGATGACCGCGGGGTCGTCGGTGAACTCGAGCTCGCTGAACAGCGGGTGGGCGCTCAGCGCGGTGAAGCGGCGCTTGAGGTAGTCCACGTTGGCCGCGCCGCGCACGAATGTCATGTGCGGGGTGTGGCTGATGAAGCTCGCGGGCTCGGGGAGGTGGCCCCCGGTGAGCAGGTGGTGCCAGAACTCGCGCGACACCTCGAACTGCTCGTTGATCGCGACCGCCTTGGAGATCTCGACGGTCCCGTCGGCCTTCTCGGGGGTGTAGTTCAGCTCGCAGAGCGCAGCGTGGCCGGTGCCAGCGTTGTTCCACGGGTTGGAGGACTCCTGGGCTACCGCGTCGAGGCGCTCGAAGACCTTGATGGTCCACGTGGGCTCGAGGAGCTTCAGGAGGGCGCCGAGGGTCGCACTCATGATGCCGCCGCCGATGAGGGCTACGTCGATGGTGTTCTGACCCGTTGTCTTCTTAGTCGCCACCGCTCGATTTTACGCTTGTGAAGGAGTGCACATGCTGTGCCGTCCGTCACGGTCGTGCGTCACACTTTTTCGGGACCAAGGTCCCTGGACGTCCCGCCCTAGGTCCCCGCGACGCGCTGATCTGGCGTTTTGACCAGAAACCTCGTATCTATGCGCCAGGATGGTCCTGACGGTCGCACTCGCCCCCCGTGACCCGACTCGCCCCGTACCCGCCCGACCCTTCTCGTGAGGCCCCCCACATGAGCACTCCCACCCCCGGCCGCGTCGTGGTGGTCGGCGCCGGCATGGTCGCCCACCGGTTCGTGAGCCAGATGATCGCACGCTCCCCCGAGGGGGCGTGGCACGTGTCCGTCGTCGGGGACGAGGACCGTGCCCCGTACGACCGCGTGCACCTGTCCGAGTACTTCACGGGACGCTCGGCGGACGACCTGACGATGGAGCCCTCGGTCTGGGCGGACCCGCGCACGGAGCTCGTCACGGGCGACGCGGTCGCGAGCGTGGACCGCGAGACGCGGACCGTCACGACCAGGTCCGGGCGCGTGCTCGCGTACGACCACCTGGTCCTGGCCACGGGCTCCTGGGCCTGGACGCCCCGCACCGAGGGCACCGACCTGCCGGGCGTCTTCAGCTACCGCACCCTGGCCGACCTCGAAGGGCTGCGCGAGTACGTCGAGCTGCGCACCGCGCGCCTGGGGCGCCCGCTGCACGGCGTCGTCGTCGGGGGAGGCGTGCTGGGCCTCGAGGCTGCGGCCGCGCTCCAGACCCTCGGCGCCGCCGCGACGGTCGTGGAGTTCGCCGACCGGCTCATGAGCGTCCAGCTCGACGACGCGGGCGGCGAGGCGCTGCGCGTGCTCGTGACCGACCGTGGGATCGAGGTCCGCACGTCGACCGGTGCCACGGGGCTCACGGCCGCGGGCGACGGCGCGGTGGGCGGCATGGACCTGTCGGATGGGTCGCGCGTCCCCGCCGACGTCGTGATCTTCTCGACCGGCATCCGTCCCCGCGACCGTGTCGCGCGCGAGGCGGGCCTCGCGATCGGCGAGCGCGGCGGCGTCGTCGTCGGTGCGGCGTGCCACACCTCGGACCCGGCCGTGTGGGCCATCGGCGAGTGCGCGTCGTTCGAGGACCAGTGCGTGGGTCTGGTCGCCCCGGGCAACGCCATGGCCGACGTCGTCGTCGACCGCCTGCTGGGCGGTGTCTCGACGTACTCGCCGGCGCCCGAGGGGACCAAGCTCAAGGGCGTGGACGTCGAGGCCGCGAGCTTCGGCGACGTGTTCGGGCTGACGCCGGGCGCGCTCGAGGTCACGTTCGCGGACCCGGTCGCGCGGACCTACCGCAAGCTCGTCGTCTCGGACGACGCACGGACCCTGCTCGGCGGCGTCTTCGTGGGCGACGCGGCCCTCTACTCGTCGCTGCGCCCCCTGCTGGGGCGCTCGCTGGGCGCCGACCCGTCGGCGTTCCTCGCCCCGGAGGGCGGCGCACCGGTGCTCGGCGGCGACCTGCCCGACGACGTCGTGGTCTGCTCGTGCGCGAACGTCACCGCCGGGACGGTCCGCGGGGCGGTGACCGAGCACGGCTGCACGAGCCTGGGCGAGGTCAAGGCCTGCACCAAGGCGGGGACCGTGTGCGGGTCGTGCGTGCCTGTGCTGACCAAGATCGTCAACACGACGCTCGAGGCCGCCGGCGTCACGGTGTCGAACGCGATGTGCGAGCACTTCACGATGTCGCGCGCCGAGCTCTTCGCGCTCGTGCGCCAGGACGGGCTGCGCACCTTCACCCAGATCGTCGCGGCGCACGGCACGGGTCGCGGCTGCGTGGTCTGCAAGCCCGTCGTCGCCTCGATCCTCGCGTCGCTGTGGGGCGGGTACATCCTCGACGGCGAGCAGGCCGCGCTCCAGGACACCAACGACCGCGCGCTGGCCAACCTGCAGAAGGACGGCACGTACTCGGTGGTCCCGCGCGTCCCGGCGGGAGAGATCACGCCCGAGAAGCTCATCGTGATCGGGCAGGTCGCGCAGGACTTCGGCCTGTACACGCGCGTGACGGGCGCCCAGCGCATCGGGCTCTTCGGGGCGCGGATCGACCAGCTCCCGGAGATCTGGCGCCGTCTGGTCGACGCGGGCATGGAGTCGGGGCAGGCGTACGGCAAGTCGCTGCGCGCGGTGAAGTCGTGCGTCGGCTCGTCCTGGTGCCGGTTCGGGGTGCAGGACTCGGTGGGCATGGCCGTTCGTCTCGAGCTCCGTTACCGGGGGCTGCGCTCGCCGCACAAGTTCAAGATCGGCGTCTCGGGCTGTGCGCGAGAGTGCGCCGAGGCGCGGGGCAAGGACGTGGGCGTGATCGCGACCGAGAAGGGCTGGAACGTGTACGTGGGCGGCAACGGCGGCTTCTCGCCCCGTCACGCCGAGCTGCTCGCCGAGGACCTCGACGACGAGACGCTCGTCGCGGTGGTCGACCGTTTCCTCGCGTACTACGTGCGGACCGCTGACCGCCTGCAGCGCACGGCCCCGTGGGTCGCGGACTTCCCCGGGGGGATCGTCGAGCTGCGCAAGGTCCTGGTCGAGGACTCGCTGGGCATCGCGGCCGACCTCGAGGCCGAGGTCGCCCGGCACGTCGAGTCGTACGTCGACGAGTGGGCGCAGACCCTCGACGACCCGGACCGCCTGTCGCGGTTCGTGTCGTTCGTCAACGCGCCCGACCAGCACGACCCCGACCTCGCCTACACGGGCGTGCGCGGCCAGGTGCGACCGGCCCGCCCCGGCGAGCCCTCCGACAACAACCCGGTGATCGCCCGCACGGTGGAGGTCCGTAAGTGAGCACGACGGCATGGACCACGGTCTGCCCCTTCGAGCGGCTCGTGCCCGAACGTGGTGTCGCCGCACTGGTCGACGGCACGCAGGTCGCGGTGTTCCGCCTCGCCGACGACCGGCTGTTCGCGGTCCAGCAGCGCGACCCCTACTCGGGGGCCAACGTTCTCTCGCGCGGGATCGTCGGCTCGGCGGGCGAGACCCCGACCATCACGTCGCCCATGTACAAGCAGGTCTGGGACCTGACGACGGGCCAGTGCCTCGACCCGAGCGGCAAGGAGCCCGAGGTCCTGGCGACCTTCGAGGTCGCGGTCGAGGACGGGACGGTCCTGGTCAGGGCCTGACCGGCTCACGGCGGCGCACGGGGACGCCCGAGGGCCACGGTGCGAGCGGGGGCAGCTCCACGGTCCTGCTGTCCCGGTGCGCGGCCGGGGTGGTGGCGGTCTCGCGGCCCGCGAGCCACGCGGCGACCTCCGCCGCGGAACCTGTCACGGTCGTGAGCGCGTCGTCGGCTCTGGGGGGCGCGGCCTGCACGCCGTCCGGCCCGACGACGGAGCGCGCCCCGTCCTCGTCCCGCACCACGAGCACGGGCGCGGACAGGCGCAGGCCCAGGAAGTCGAGCAGGTGGTCGGTGAAGGCGAGCCCCCAGGTCGCTGTCGGCGTGAGGCCCTGGGCCGTGCTGACCGCGCCGAGGTCGGTCGCGTGGATGCGGACCTCTCGCCACCAGCAGTCGAGGACGTCGGCGACCGTCCCGTCGCGGTACGTCACCGGGGCGTCCCACCGGGTGCGGTCGGTCAGGTCCCAGGCGGCGTCGAGCCGTGCACCTGCTGCCGAGAGCGCGGCGAGGTGCTCGTCGCGGGAGCAGGTCGCGCCGTCCTCGATCCCGGCGGCGCGCCCCTCGGCCCCACCCTCGTAGACCTCGGCCGTCTCGCCACGGGACGCGAGCTCGGCCTGGCGGGCGAGCGCGTCGCCGACCATCGCGACGTGGGACAGCACGTGCCCGACCGTCCACCCGTCGAGAGCGCTGGGGGAGCGGAGGGCGGCGTCGTCGAGCGTGCGGACGGCGTCGACGAGCCGGTGCAGCGCGTCGGCCGCGTCGGCCCGTGCGGCGCGCGTCTCGTCGGGGGTGGCGTGCGTACCGGTGGTGTCCTGCGTGGTCCTCGTCATGGCCAGAGCAGCCCCTTCTCCCAGTCGTGGCCGGATGCGCGGTAGCGCAGCCGGGTCTGTCCGCGGTCGTCCGACGCCTGCCAGAACTCGACCGACGTCGGCGCGAGCGCGTACGCGGTCCAGGCGGGATCGATCAGCGTCGCGTCGTGCTGCACGCGGGCGAGCGCGCCCGCGAAGGCGTCCCGGTACTCCTGCCGGGACGTCAGCGCCTCGCTCTGGTGGCCCACGAGCGCGGCGGCGCGCGACCCGTCCGGGCGGGCGAGGAAGTCGGTCGCGCTCGTCGCAGGCGCGGCGGGCGTCACAGGTCCGGCGACGCGGACCTGACGCCCGAGCACGGGCCAGAGGAACGTGAGGGCGGCGTGCGGGTTCTCCGCGAGGTCACGTGCCTTGGGGCTCGACGCGCCGGTCGCGAACCACCAACCCGAGGCGTCGACGTCCTTGAGGATCACGGTGCGCGCGTGCACCTCGCGGGAGGCCCCGGAGGTCGCCAGGGTCATGGCGTGGGGGAGGGGTACCCCGGCATCGATCGCCTCCTCGATCCAGGCGCGGAACAGCGTCACGGGATCCGACGGCGTCGCGTCAGGATCGAAGGTCGGCAGGCCCGGGGCGAAGGTCGGCAGGGCGCGGAGCCGTTCGCGGAGCGACGAGGGTTCGTGGGTGGAGGACGTCTCCGTGGGGTCGGCGTCGCGGTCGGCGCCCCCGGCGCTCATCGGCGTGCCGCCGTGCTCGGGTCCGGCGCCGGTTCGAGCATCGACACGAACCCCTCGACCGCGGCGCTCATCGCCGCCGGGTCGTCGAGTGCCCGCGCGAGCACGTACCCGCCCTGGACGATCGCGACGGCCGCGTACGCGCGGTCGTGCGCGGCGTCGTCGGGCAGGCCGGACTCCTCGAAGACCGCCCGGACCCGCGTGACCAGGCCCGCGAAGTAGTCGCGGACGGGGCCTCGCAGCTCCTCATCCGACATGACCGATGGGTCGCTCGTCAGGCGCCCGACCTTGCAGCCCGCGAGCGCCGGACGGGGCCGTTCGAGGTAGGCGACGAGGCGTTCGGTGGGTGAGCGGTCGGCGTCCTCGAGGTCGGCCGCGACGGAGGCGAGGGCCTCGTGGGTGGTCGCGCTGATCGCGGCGAGCGAGAGGTCGTGCTTGGTGGGGAAGTGGTGGTAGAGGCTGCCCTGCCCGACGCCGCTCGCCGCGAGGACCTGGCGCGGGCTCGTGCCCTCGACCCCCTGGGCCCAGAACAGGTCGCGGGCCGCGCGGACGAGGCGTTCGCGGCTGGGGAGGTCGGTGTCGCTCATGCCGACACCATACCTACCTCTAGGTATGGTGTCGAGATCTCGGCTGTCGCCAACGCGCAGGCGAGGCACTTGGAGGAACCCCACGACGGGCTGCGGTCCCGCCCAACGGGAGGCGGCCCGTGTGGTGCCGGTCGACCGAGGAGGGGAAGGGGGCGCGCGAGAAGGATCGAGGTCGTGAACCACGCTCCCGACCCTGAACCCGTCGCCCCGCAGACCGTCCGCGACCTCCTGGCCCCCCTCGTCGCCCGGGGACTCGCCGGAGCCGCGCCGACGCGCGCCCAGGCGCTGGCCGTGCTGCGGACGAGCGACGACGACCTGCTCGACGTCGTCGCCGCGGCCGGGCGCGTGCGTCGCCACCGGTTCGGCCGCCGCGTGCGGCTCAACTACCTGGTCAACCTGCGGTCGGGCCTGTGCCCCGAGGACTGCACCTACTGCTCGCAGCGCCTCGGCTCGACGACCCCCGTCCTGACGTACTCGTGGCTGAGCACCCAGGACGCGGTCGCCGCCGCCCGGGCCGGGATCGAGGGCGGCGCCCGCCGCGTCTGCCTCGTCGCGAGCGGACGCGGACCGAGCGACCGCGACGTGGCACGGGTGTCCGCGATGGTCGACGGGATCAAGCGCGAGCACCCCGACGTCGAGGTCTGCGCGTGCCTCGGCCTGCTGCGCACCGGTCAGGCCGAGCGGCTGGCCGCCGCGGGCGCCGACGCCTACAACCACAACCTCAACACGTCGGAGGCGACGTACGCCGACATCTGCACCACGCACGAGTACACGGACCGCGTCGAGACGGTCGAGCGTGCGAGAGGCGCCGGGCTCTCCCCCTGCTCGGGGCTCATCGCGGGCATGGGCGAGAGCGACGAGGACCTCGTGGACGTGGCGTTCGCGCTGCGAGACCTCGGGGCCGACTCCGTGCCCGTCAACTTCCTCGTGCCGTTCGACGGCACGCCCCTCGCCGGGACCTGGGACCTGACCCCTCAGCGGTGCCTGCGGATCCTCGCGATGGTGCGCTTCGTGTGCCCCACGGCCGAGCTCCGCCTCGCGGCAGGGCGCGAGGTGCACCTGCGCTCGCTCCAGCCGCTCGCGCTCGAGATCGTGAGCTCGATCTTCCTGGGCGACTACCTCACGAGCGAGGGGCAGGCCGCGCACGCGGACCTCGAGCTCCTCGCGGACGGACGGTTCGAGATCGAGGGGGCTCCCGGGGGTGCAGGCGCCGTCCTGGACGAGCCGGGCGCGGGGGCCGCGGCCCGGGACGGTGGGGCCCCGTCGGTCGAGACGGGCGGGCCGGCCGTGACGGCCCGCCGACGCGGACCCGGGACGACCGTCGCCCCCAACGCGTGAGGACGGGGGCGGCCCCCCGACCGGGTGTCGCGGCCTCGGAGGGGGCGGCGACCGCCGCCGATGAGTTTCGACGCGCGCGCCGGTCGGAGAGGGACCGCGTGGCGACGGAGCCACCCGAGAGACGGAGGACCTCCCATGGCCGCAGAACCCGCTCAGCCCACGACCCGGACCACCGAGCCCACCGAGCCCACCGAGCCCGGCGGTGCGCCAGCCGAAGTCCTCATGACGGACTTCTCGTCCCCTGGCGCAGCGCCCACCCCGTGGGCCGACACCCTGGCCCTGCTCCAGGGCGGCGAGATCTTCTGGCTGTCCACGGTCCGCCCCGACGGTCGCCCGCACGTCACGCCGCTGATCACGGTCTGGGCCGACGGCGCGCTCCACTTCTGTACCGGCCGCACCGAGCGCAAGGCCCGCAACCTCGCGGCGAACCCCGGGTGCGTCCTGACCACCGGGACCAACCGCATGAGCGAGGGGCTCGACGTCGTCCTCGAAGGAGCCGCCGAGCGGATCACCGAGGACCACACGCTGCGTCGGCTCGCCGACCGGTGGGCGTGCAAGTACGACTGGCACTTCGAGGTGCGCGACGGCGCCTTCTGGGACAGCGAGGCGCCCGCGGACGGCACGGACCCCGGGGAGCAGGCCACCGTGGAGGCGTTCGTCTTCCGGGTGCGGCCCACGACGGTCTACGCCTACGGACGCGGCGAGGACTACACCGCGACCCGGTGGAGGTTCGAGGACGGGGCTAGCGTGGAGGCGTGACACCCGCCCAGCGCCGTGTGCTGCTCGTCGCGATCCTCGCCTCGTTCGTGTCGTTCCTCGACGGGACGGTGGTCAACGTCGCGCTGCCCGCGATCGCGGAGGACATGGCCGGGGGAGCGCTCGACGGGCTCGCGCTCCAGCAGTGGGTCGTCGACGCCTACCTCATCACGCTCGGTTCGCTCATCCTCGTGGCGGGGTCGCTGTCCGACGTCCACGGTCGACGGCGCGTCATGTGGTGGGGGCTCGTCGGGTTCGCGCTCACGTCGGTCCTGTGCGCGCTGGCCCCGACCGGCGTCGTGCTCGTGGTCGCGCGTGGTCTCCAGGGCGTCGCGGGGGCGCTGCTCGTCCCGAGCTCGCTCGCGATGATCATCTCGTCGTTCAGCGGGGCCGCGCAGGCCAAGGCGATCGGGACCTGGACCGCGTGGACAGGCACCGCGATGATCGCCGGGCCTCTGCTCGGGGGAGTCCTCGTGGACACCCTGTCCTGGCGCTGGGTGTTCGGCATCAACCTGCTGCCGGTGGCCGTGACGCTGTGGATCCTGCACGGCATGGCGGAGGGCGACACCGAGACCGGTCGGCGCATCGACGTGCGCGGGGCCGTGCTCGCGGCCGTCGGTCTCGCCGGGCCGGTCTTCGCGCTCATTGAGCACGGGCGCTTCGGATGGTCGAGCCCGGTCGTGTGGGTCCCGCTCGTCGTGGGGATCGCGGCACTCGTCGCGTTTCTCGGCTGGGAGCGGCGCGCACCCGACCCGATGCTGCCGTTGTCCCTGTTCTCGGTGCGCAACTTCGCCGCGGGCAACGTCGCGACGGCCGCGATCTACGGCGCGCTCGCCTTCGGTGGTTTCGCCGTGACCCTGTTCGTCCAGCAGGTCGCCGGGTACAGCGCAACCCTCGCGGGACTGGCCCTGCTGCCCGTCACGCTGCTCATGCTGTTCCTGTCCTCGCGCTTCGGGGCGCTCGCGGGCCGGTACGGGCCACGCGCCTTCATGACCGTGGGCCCCCTGGTCGCGGGCGGCGGGTACCTTCTCATGCTCACCACGACCGCCGAGGCGAGCTACTTCACGCAGCTCCTGCCCGGCATCCTGCTGTTCGGCCTGGGGCTCGCCGTCACGGTGGCGCCGCTGACCGCGGCGATCCTCGGTTCGATCCCGGCCGCGGACGCGGGCATCGGGTCGGCCGTGAACAACGCGGTGTCGCGCATCGCGGGGCTCGTGGTCATCGCGTGCGCGGGGATCGTCATCGGTCCCGTGCTCGACGTCGCCGGGTTCCACCGGGCGCTCGTCGTCACCGCGGCGCTGCTCGTCGCGGGCGGCCTCGTGAGCTGGGCGGGCATCCGCAACGAGCAGGTCGTGGCCGCGGGCGCCG
The DNA here is from genome assembly GCF_042887685.1 of Oerskovia sp. NPDC057915. Lineage (NCBI taxonomy): Bacteria > Bacillati > Actinomycetota > Actinomycetes > Micrococcales > Cellulomonadaceae > Oerskovia > Oerskovia sp. NPDC057915. The sequence continues at coordinate 206,596 of NZ_JBHVOS010000001.1, forward strand.
GACCGGCACAGGGCGCGGACGCGACCGAGGGCTGACCGGGCGCGTCGACGCGGTCGGTGTGGTCCCGGGGGACGCCGAGCGTGCAGTTCGGGTGGTCGGGTCAGGGGCGCGAACGACCCGAGCTGCACACTCGGTGAACGGAGCCCTGCGCTTCTGCTCGCGCGGTCCGCCTACTCGACCACGTGCAGGTCGTGCGGCGCGTCGTTGAGGCGACGGGCGCCGTCGGGCACGTCGTCCGGGAACGCGACCACGATGTCCTCGATACGGACCCCGAAGTTCCCCGACAGGTAGATCCCGGGCTCGACCGAGAAGCACATGCCGGAGACGATCGGCTGCTCCTCGCCCTCGATCATGTACGGCGGCTCGTGCGTCGTGAGCCCGATCCCGTGGCCCGTGCGGTGGATGAACTGCTCGCCGTACCCGGCGTCGGTGATGACGGCGCGCGCTGCGCGGTCGACGTCCTGGCACGTCGCGCCGGGCCGGACCGCGTCGACCCCGGCCTGCTGCGCCGCCCGGACGACCTCGAAGACCTCGCGCTGCTGCTCCGTCACGTCGCCGCCGACGTGCACCATGCGCGTCATGTCCGAGCCGTAGCCGTCCTTGAGGCCGCCGAAGTCGAGCACGACCATGTCGCCCTCCTGGATGACCCGGTCGCCCGCCTCGTGGTGCGGGTTGGCGCCGTTGGGCCCCGAGCCGACCACCGTGAAGTCGACCTGCGAGTGCCCGTGGTCGCGCAGGAAGCCCGCGAGGTCCGCCGCGACGTCGAGCTCGCGCCGCCCGCTGAAGCGGATCTCGACGATGTCGGCGAACGTCGCGTCGTTCGCCGCACCCGCGGCCGCGAGGCGCTCGATCTCGTCGGGCCCCTTGACCGCGCGCAGCATGGGCAGGGCCTGTGTCATCGCCGAGTACGACGAGCCCGGCAGCGTGCGCTGGAGCCCCAGCAGGTGCATGGCCCACGCCGAGTCGGAGATCGCGTAGTGCCCGGCGGCGTCGAGCAGGTCGGCCGTGACCGCGTACTCGTCGACGCCGTCCGTCCAGGCCGTGACGTGCAGGTCCGCGGCGCCGGCCGCGCGGTCGAGGTCCGGCCGCTCCAGGACGGGCACCACGATCGAGGCCTCGCCCTCGGCCGGGACCACGAGCAGCGTGATGCGCTCGGTCATGGCCGTGGGCGTGTATCCCGTGAAGTACGTCATGTCCGGGCCGGGGGTGACCAGCACCCCGGCAAGTCCGGCGTCGCGGGCCTGGGCGGCCGCGCGGTCGATGCGCGCGGCGAAGTCCTGTGCGGTGAACTCCCTCATGGGGCCAGCCTGCCACCGCTCTCGCGGGTGCGCCGGGCGAGGTGCCCGACGGCGGATCCCGTCCCGGGCGGGCGGCCCGCCCTCGGGCGGTGCGGGCGGTCAGGCCTTGCGGTGCTCCGCGACCCCGCGCAGGGCCTCGCGGCGGGTCCGCAGCTCCTCGCGACCCTCGCGCGTGATCTGCGCCCAGCTCCGGTTCTTCGTGACGCGCGCGTGGACGAGGCCCGCCTCGGTGAGGTCGTGGAGGCGGGCCGCGAGGTTGCGCTCCTCGATGCCGGTGAGGCGCCCGAGCGCGGGCTGGTCGGCCTCGTCGGCGTCACCGAGCACCGCGAGCACGCGCAGGTTGTCGGTCGCGGGGTCGCCGATGCTCAGGGCGCCGTCGTCGCCGGCCGCGAGGGTCTGCCGCTCGCCGCGCAGGGCGACCAGGGCCGCGGCCAGCAGGGCGAGTCCCAGGGCGACCGTCCCCGCGAGGGCGGGCGTGGACAGCGGCGGGAACATCGGGGAGGAGACCGTCGCGAGGCCGAACGAGACGGCCATCGTCACGAGCCCGGCGACCCACAGGAACCGGTCGGACGCGCGCAGCCCCAGGACGACGAGCCCGAGGCCCACGACGAAGGGCACGCCCGTCGTCCAGAGGATCCAGGGGAGGAGGAAGGCGATCAGTGCGCTCAGGACGAGCGCGATCCCGTACCCGTCGCTCCCGACGCCCACGCCCGTGGGCAGCCGCAGGGCGAAGGCCGCGACGTACGTCGCGACGAACCCGGCTGCGGGCACGAGCATGACGAGCCAGAGCCAGCTGACGTCGAGCAGCCCCGTGCCCGCGACGACCCAGGTCGTGACCCCCGCGACAGCCAGGGGGAGGGAGCGGGCGTGCCGTGCGGCGCGGGTCCGCAGGCGTGCGGAGTCGGCTGCGACGAGGGCGGGGACGGTGGCGGGCATGGGCTTCACGGTACGTCACCGACCAGCCACGGGGCGCGGAGCTCCCGGGGCGCGCGGCGCGTCGCAGGGGGATCCGCGTCCCGCGTGGGTCGCGTGGACGGCTCGGACCGTGGTTCAGACCGTGATGACGACCTTGCCGCGCACGTGCCCGGTCCTGCTCGCCTCGTGGGCCTTCGCGGTGTCGGCGATGTCGTAGACCTCGGCGACGTCTACCGTGAGCTGCCCGGCGTCGGCGAGACGCGCCAGCTCGGTCAGCCCCTCGACGTCGGGGCGCACCCACACGTAGTGCCCGCCGAGCTCGTCTCGGGCTGCCGCGTCGACGACCGAGGCGACCGTGCCGCCGTCGCGCAGGACGTCGGGCGTCGTGGCCAGCGCCTCGCCACCGATGTAGTCGAGGACGACGTCGACGCCGTCGGGGGCGAGGGCGCGCACGCGCTCGGCGAGGCCCTCGCCGTAGGTCACGGGCTCGGCTCCCAGCGAGCGCAGGTACTCGTGGTTGCGCTCGGACGCGGTGCCGATCACGCGAGCGCCGCGGGCGACCGCGATCTGCACGGCCATCGACCCGACGCCGCCCGCGGCCGCGTGCACGAGCACGGTCTGACCGCTCGTCACCCCGGCACGGTCGATCGTCTGGAGCGCCGTGAGACCGGCCAGGGGTGCGCCCGCGGCCTGCTCCCACGTCCACGCCGCGGGCTTGCGCGCCAGCGTGCGGACCGGGGCCGCGACGAGCTCGGCGGTCGTGCCGCCGGAGACCACGTCCTTGCGCACGTACCCGAAGACCTCGTCACCGACCGAGAGCTCGGGCGTGTCCAGGCCGACCCGCTCGACGACGCCCGCGACGTCCCAGCCCGGCACGACCGGGAACGTGGCGTCCATGATCGCGTCGAGGTAGCCCTCGCGGACCTTCCAGTCCACGGGGTTGACGCTCGTCGCCCTGACCCGGACCAGGACGGTGTCCGGCCCGACCTTGGGCGTGGGGAGCTCGCTGAGCTCGAGGACGTCGGCCCCGCCGTAGCGGGAGTAGGTGATGGCTCGCATGCAGGTGGCAACGGGCGGTGGTGCCGAGGCATTCCCCGGCACCGCCGCCCGTCGTGTCCTGGCAGGTCAGCCCTCGATCGCGCTCGGGTCCATGTACATGACCTCCCACAGGTGACCGTCGAGGTCGGAGAAGCTGCGCGAGTACATGAACCCCTCGTCCTGGGGCGGGTTGGTCTGCGACCCGCCCGCGGCGAGCGCCCGGTCGGCGAGCTCGTCGACGCCGGGGCGCGACTCGGCGCTGATCGCGTTGATGACCTCGGTCGCGCTCTGGGCGTCGACGATGTCCTTGGACGTGAAGCGCCGGAAGAAGTCGTGCGTCAGGAGCATGACGTAGATCGTGTCGCTGACGACGACGCACGACGCGTTCTCGTCGGTGAACTGCGCGTTGATCGAGAACCCGAGCTGCGTGTAGAACGCCTTCGACTTCTCGAGGTCGGCCACGGGCAGGTTGACGAAGATCTGGGTTCCGGTCATGACGTGCTCCTTCGGGCGAGCCGCCGGATGCTGCTCCGGTCGGCGAGGACGGGGTGTCGTCGGTGTAGACCGGCCCTCCCGGGAGAACTCATCGGCGCGCCCGGCGCGGCCCGCCCGGGCCCGAGCGCCCGCCCGGCGCGGCCCGCCTGGCGCCGCCCGCCCGGGCCCGAGCGCCCGGCGGGCCGGTCAGGACGGGCCGGTCAGACCAGCACCTCGCCGTCGCGGGCCACGACCTGGCCGCCCGCGACCACGAGCGCGCGGCCCGGTGCCCGGACCACGGCGTCCATGGTGTTCTCGGCGTCGACCAGCACGACGTCGGCGCGCGCGCCCTCGACGAGGTCGTGCACGGGCCGACCCACGAAGTGCGCGGCGTCGCTCGTCGCGAGCCGGGCCGCACGGACGATGTCCTCGTCGTGGCGGAAGCGCGCGAGCTGGGACAGGCGGGTCGTGAGCGCGAGCAGGTCGCCCGTGCCGTACGGCGCCCACAGGTCGCGGATGCCGTCGGTGCCCAGGCCGACCTTGACGCCGTGCTCGCGCAGCAGGTCGAGCGGGAGCGGGGTCGCGCCGATCGGGGCGACGGTCGTCATGCTGATGCCCGCGTCGCCCATGGCCTCGACGAGGTCGGCCATGCGGGTGGGCGGCAGCTGTCCGACCGCGAAGCCATGCGCCACGTTGACCTTGCCCTGCAGGCCCGCGCGGATCGTGCGCTCGATCATGAGCTCGATCTGGAACGCGCCGAGCTCTCCCCCGTCGTGGAGGTGGACGTCGACCCCGACGCCGCGGCGCTCGGCGATCTCGAACAGCCCGTCGAGCTGGGTCACGGGGTCGCGGTCGATCGAGGCGGGGTCGAGCCCGCCGATGTGCTCGGCCCCGGCGGCGGCTGCGGCGTCGAGCAGCTCGAGCACGCCGGGCCGGCGCAGGACGCCGTCCTGGGGGAACGCGACGATCTCGGCGTCGACCGCGCCGCCCAGGACGAACAGGGACTCGCGGACCACGTCGATGCCGCGCAGCCCGAGGCCGAGGTCGACGTCGACGTGGGTGCGGATCGCCGTCGTGCCATGACGGAGGAACTCGCGCAGGACGGCGACCGTCACGTCGACCCCGGGGATGCCGAGCTCGTCGCGGTGCTCGCGCTCGTGCGCGATGCGCCCCTGCGTGGTGGCCTCGCCGCCGTAGCTGACCCACGGCTTGCCCCACCAGCTCTTGTCGACGTGCGCGTGCGCGTTGACGAACCCGGGCAGGGCGAGCAGGCCGCGCCCGTCGACCTCGCCCGGGGCGGGCGTGCTGCCCGACGACGCAGCGTTCGCGGGGGAGTGCGGCGTCACCCGGGTGATGTGCCCGTCCGCGACGTGGAGGTCGACGGGGTCGCCGCCCCACGGCCGGACGTTGCGCAGCACCGAGACGGTGACCTGGGGAGAGGTGGGGAACGGGGGCATCGGGGGTCCTTCTTCCGGTGGTGCTGGCTCGCTGGGTGCAGGACCCACCCCCAGGGGCCCTCCGACGACAAATGGTATACCATTTCTCGCGAAGGGTTCCGGAAGGATGAGACGCATGAGCGCAGACCAGCCGTTCGAGCCCGAGGCGGACCGCGTCGCCCGGATCGTGCGCGAGCAGATCATCGACGGCGACCGCGCCCCCGGGGACAAGCTCGTCGAGCGTGACCTCGCGGCCGAGCTCGGCGTGAGTCGCGTCCCCGTCCGCGACGCCCTCAAGGCGCTCATCGCCGAGGGGCTCGTGACACCGCGCCCCCGCACGTGGGCCGTCGTGCGGACCTTCACCGACGCCGACGTCGAGGACCTCATCGAGGTGCGCTCCGCGCTTGAGACCCTGACCTTCCGCCTCGCCGCCGAACGCAGGACCCCCGACGCGCTCGCCGCGCTCGAGGCCGTCCTCGACCGCGAGGCCCGTGCCGCGCGCGACCACGACGCGAAGGCCGCGCACCGCGCGGGCGCCGACTTCCACGAGCTCGTCGCGACGACCGCCGCGAGCCCGCTCCTCGACGAGATCGGCGCGATCACCGCGAGCCGCCTGCGCTGGCTCCTCGGGCAGCACCTCGACCTCCAGGAGATGGTCGACGAGCACCGGGGGCTCCTGGCCGCGATCCGCGCGGGCGACGGGCAGGAGGCGGCGCGGCTCGCCGTCGGGCACCTGCGGACGAGCCGCGACGCCGCGCAGGCCCGGCGCGGTACCCAGGGCCCCGCGCGAGGCTGAGAGATCAGCCCTCCCGGCGCACGTCCCCGGGCGACTTGTCCGGCCGCCAACCCCGCCACACCGCGTGCCGCAGCTTGCCGTCGCCGTCGGGGGCGCTCGTCCAGTCCGCGTAGTCGACCTCGCCGACCAGGTGCGGCGTGACCCAGCGGGCGTCCGAGGCGTCCGCCGGCGGGACGTCGAGGGCCGGGTTCGTGACCCGCTCGATCCGGCCGAGCCGGGTCACGAGGTCGCGCCGGTCCTTCTCGGTGAAGCCCGACCCGACCCGGCCCACGTAGCGCAGCCCCTCGTCGTCGGGCACCGCGAGCAGCAACGAGCCGACCAGGTGCGACCTGTCCCCGTGGCCCGGGCGCCACCCGACCACCACGACCTCCTGGGTGTGCGAGTGCTTGACCTTGATCCAGCTCCGCGAACGCCGCCCGGCCGTGTACGTGCTCGTGCGACGCTTGGCCACCACGCCCTCGAGACCGAGCTGCCTGCTCGTCGCGACGGCCCCCGCGAGGTCACCGTCGAACGCGGGCGGCACGTGCACGATCCCCGACCCGTCGACCAGGTCCTCGAGGATCGCTCGGCGCTCGTCGTAGGTACGCCGGACGAGCGAGCGACCGCCGACGGACAGGACGTCGAACAGCATGAGCTCGACCCCGACCGTGGCGCGCGCCGCCGCGACGTCACCCGCCCGGGTGAGGTTCGCGCGGTGCTGGAGCCGACGGAAGCTCGGGCGACCGCGTGCGTCGAGCGCCACGATCTCGCCGTCCACGACCACGGGCAGCTCCTCGGCGGGGACGCGGGCCGCGAGGTCCGCGAGCTCGGGGTAGGTCACGGTCATGTCCTTGCCGCTGCGGCTCACGAGACGGACCGTCGCCGTCCCTCGCGGGGCGGCCGCGACCTGTGCGACCACCCGGAAGCCGTCCCACTTCATCTCGTAGGCCCAGTCGTCGGGGTCGCCCTCGGCCGTGAGCGTCTCGACCGTCCCGGCGGTCGCGAGCATCGGGCGGGGGAGGGCGGTGCCCGCGGGCTCGTCGTCGGGCTCGGTGGGGCGCTGCCCGGTCGTCTGGCCGCGTGGTCGCGCGTCCGGTGTCGTGCGCCGTGGCGCCCTCTGGGGCGCCCGCTGTGGTGCCCGCCCCTCGTCGCGCGGCGCCATGAGGTGGATGAGCCAGTTGTTCTCCTCGGCTCTCCCTGAGGTGCCGGAGGACCCGTGGCCCCCCGTGTGGATGAGCGCGAGCCGCCGCGTCCCGTGCTGCTCGCCGTGCAGCGTGACGATGACCTCTTCGTCGTCGCGCCACTTCTCGAGCTCGTACGTGCCCGCGTCCCAGATGGTCACCTCGCCGCCGCCGTACTCGCCCGCCGGGATGGACCCCTCGAACGAGCCGTACGCGAGCGGGTGGTCCTCGGTCTGCACCGCGAGGTGGTTCTGCTTCGTGTCGGTCGGCTCGCCGCGCGGCAGGGCCCAGCTCACGAGGACGCCGTCGTGCTCCAGGCGGAAGTCCCAGTGCAGGCGGCGCGCGTGGTGCTCCTGGATGACGAAGGTGTTGCCCGCGCTCGTCGGTGGGGCCGCGGCCGGGACCGGCTCGGGGGTCCGGGAGGCGTCGCGCTTGGCGCGGTAGGTCTCGAGGCGGTCGCGCCGCGGTGCGTCTCGTGGCTCGCCGTCGTCTGGGCGCCCGCTGCCCGACGGCGTCTCACCCTTGCGCGCGAACGTCGCCATGCGCTCGGGCGTGGGTTCGAGCGAGGCCAGGTGGCCGGCGGTGAGAGCAGCGAGCGGGTCGCCCACGCTCTGGACGCGCTCCACGACCTGGTCCTTGTCGAGCTGCGCGAGACCAGGGTCGTCGAGCTCGTCCCACGTGCGCGGTGCCGCGACCGTGGGGTGGGCGCGGCCACGCAGCGAGTAGGGCGCGATGGTCGTCTTGCTGCCGTTGTTCTGGCTCCAGTCGACGAGCACCTTGCCGCCGCGCAGCGCCTTCTTCATGTCGCTCACGACGAGGTCGGGGTGCTCGGCCTCGAGGTAGCGGGCGAGCTCGTGCGCGACCGCGCTGACCTCGTCGGTGGTCTGGCGGCCGTCGAGCGCGGCATACAGGTGGATGCCCTTGGACCCGCTCGTCACGGGCAGGGGGTCGAGGCCCATGCCGCGCAGCACGTCGCGGGCCAGGCGCGCGACCTCGGCGCACTCGGGCAACCCTGCGCCCTCGCCCGGATCGAGGTCGAGGACCAGGCGGTCGGGATTCTTCTGGACACCGGTCCGCCCGAACTGCCACTGCGGCACGTGGATCTCCAGGGCGGCGATCTGCCCGAGCCACGTGAGGGTCGCGAGGTCGTTGACGAGCGGGTACTCGTTCGCGTGGTCCTTGTGCTGGATCGTGCGGCGCCGGACCCACGTGGGCGTGCCCGCGTCGAGGTTCTTCTGGAAGAACACGGGCCCGTCGACGCCGCTCGGCCAGCGCTTGCGCGTGGCCGGGCGGTTCGAGGCGTGGGGGAGCAGGACGTCCGCGACCGCGGCGAGATAGGCCAGGACCTCGCCCTTGGTCGTGCCCGTCGCCGGGTACAGGACCTTGTCCAGGTTGGTGAGCTTGAGGCGGTGACCGCCGACGCTCACGGTCTGCGCCGCCGTCGAGGTGGCCATGGGTCCATGGTTGCCCGGGGCGGGCGGGCGCGCTCGGCGGGGCGGGGTCTGGTGCTGGTGGCGGCGCGGGGCGGGCCGGAGCCGGGGCTGATGCCGGGGACGGGGCCGCCGTTCACCGAGTGTGCAGTTCGGGCTGTCTCCCGGCCCGCTGGACCGCCCGAACTGCACACTCGGCGGGCGGCGCTCCGACGGACGCGGGCAGCGGTCCGACAAACGCGGGCAGCGCGCAGGCAAGCGCGCCCAGCGCGGAGCGGCGCCGAGCCTCCCAACCTCAAAAGTGCAGTTGTGCAAGATTTGCAGTCGTGCATATAGTGCAGTCATGCAGACCGCCCCGACGTCCCTCCGCGAACGCAAGCGCGCCGAGACCTGGCTCGCGATCCACCAGGCGGCCGCCGCACTGGTTCGCGAGAAGGGACTCCAGCACGCGACCGTCGAGGAGATCGCCGCCACGGCAGGCGTGTCCCCGCGGACGTTCTTCAACTACTTCACGACCAAGGAGGAGGCGATCCTGGGGCTCGTGCCACCACACGTCTCCGACGAGGCGCTCGCGGCCTTCCGTGCCACGACCGAGGGGCCCGCGTTCGAGCGGGTCGTGCGGTTCCTGCTCTCGATCCTGCGGTCCACGCTGCACCCGGGCGTGCCGTTCGCCGAGCGCAAGGCGCTCGTGCGTGAGCACCCCGAGCTGCGCAAGCACGCCATGGGCTACCTGTCCCAGGTCGAGGGACTCGTCAACGACATGCTGTCCGACCGGGCCGAGGACGGGACGGGGTTCAGCGAGCTCGCGTCGCTGGGCCTGCCCGACAGCCCCGACACCGCGCGCGCACTCCTCATGCTCGCCGGCACCATCATGCGCTTCGCGTACTCGCGCGACCCCGGCACCGCCCTGAGCGACGCCGACGCCGAGGCCGAGATCGGCGAAGCGATCACCATCTTCCGAGAAGTCTTCGAGGCCACGCTATGACCACCACCCCCCGAGCCGGCAGCACGCCGGCACCCACCCGGGGCGCGACGACCGTCGCGCCCGAGCCGTCGACCCCTGACGCCCCGGCGGCGTCCCCGAAGGATCGCGGGATCGTCCTGCTCTTCCTGGGCCTCATGGTCACGATGCTGCTCGCGTCGCTCAACCAGACCGTGCTGTCGAGCGCGCTGCCCACGATCGTGGGCGAGCTCGACGGCGTCGAGCACATGAGCTGGGTCATCACGGCCTTCATCCTCGCGTCGACCATCACCATGCCGATCTACGGCAAGGTCTCCGACGTGCTGGGGCGCAAGCCCCTGCTGCTGACGGCGATCCTGCTCTTCATGGCGGGTTCGGTCATCGGCGCGGTCGCGGGCGACATGAACCTGCTCATCGTGGGTCGCACGGTCCAGGGGCTCGGCGGCGGCGGGCTCATGATCCTGTCGCAGGCCGCGATCGCCGACGTCATCCCCGCCCGCGAGCGCGGCAGGTACATGGGCATCATGGGTGCCGTCTTCGCGGTCTCCTCGGTCGCGGGCCCGCTGCTCGGTGGCTGGTTCACCGAGGGGCCCGGCTGGCGCTGGGTCTTCTGGATCAACATCCCGCTGGGTGTCCTCGCGGCTCTCGCGACGGTCTTCCTGCTGCACCTGCCCAAGAAGGCGCGCAGTGCCGAGCGTGTCCGCCACGACTACCTCGGCATGGCCCTCATGGCCGTCGCGACCACGGCGCTCGTCCTGGTCGGGACGTGGGGCGGCTCGCAGTACGCGTGGGGCTCGGCGACGATCCTCGGCCTGATCGCCCTCGCCGTCGTGGCGGCCGTCGCGTTCGTGCTCGTCGAGAAGCGGGCCGACGAGCCGATCATCCCGCTGCACCTGTTCGCCGACCGCAACTTCACGGTCACGACGATCGCGGCCCTCGCGACGGGCATCGCGATGTTCGGCGCGATCGGCTACATGCCGACCTATCTCCAGATGGTGACCGGTGCCAGCGCGACGGTCGCGGGCCTGCTCATGATCCCCATGATGGGTTCGCTGCTCGTCACCTCGGTCGTCACGGGCCAGATGGTCTCGCGGACCGGGAGGTACAAGGTCCTCCCGATCGTCGGCTCGCTGATCCTGGGCGTGGGCCTCGCCCTGCTCTCGACCGTCGAGGCCGACACCGCGACCCCGATGATCTGCGTGTTTCTCGCGGTGATCGGGATCGGGCTGGGCAGCAGCATGCAGATCCTGACCCTGATCGTCCAGAACTCGTTCCCGCTGCGCGAGGTCGGGACCGCGACCGCGGCCAACAACTACTTCCGTCAGGTCGGTGCCACGCTGGGCTCGGCCGTGGTCGGCAGCGTCTTCATCTCGCGCCTGACCTCGCTCATCGCGGAGAAGTTCCCGCAGGGCACGGGGTCGGCGGGCGGGACGGGCTCGCTCACCCCGGACCTGGTCCAGTCCCTGCCCGACGGCGTGCGCGCCCTCGTGATCGAGTCCTACAACGAGGCGCTGGTGCCGCTGTTCCTCTACATGGTGCCGCTCGCGGTCATCGCGGCGATCGCCCTGTGCTTCGTCCACGAGAAGCCGCTCGCGACCTCGGTCGAGCACGAGATCGCCGCGGAGTCGCTGGCCGAGGGGCAGCTCCTGGTGACCGACGCGGAGGCTGAGGCCGACGGCGACGAGGTGAGCGACGCCGTCGGGCCGGGGGAGAGCGTGAGCGCCGGGGCGCGCCCCGAGCGGTAGACGTCTCCCGCCGAGCAGGACGAAGGGTCGCCCGACATCGTGTCGGGCGACCCTTCGTCGTGGGTGGGTCCGTCAGGCGGTCGTGGCGCCCGCGGTGGCGAGCTCCGGTCCCGGGCGGTCCTTCGCGAGCTCCTGGTAGGACTTGTGGTCCGTGAAGAGCTCGTCGCGCAGCGGGTTGCGGCGCTTGGTCACGATCACCTTGACCTGGTAGACGGCGACCGCGACGTTGGCGAGCAGCGAGATCAGGCTGACCACGAACAGCGCCTTCGGGTCGTGCGAGGAGTCGACCGCGAACGACGAGTCCGAGACGAACGTCGGCACGGCCATCGTGAACATCATCCAGAACGCGAGCGTGTGGGCACGGTGCTGGAGCCAGGCGCCCTTGCGCAGGAAGAACGCCGGGATCGTGCAGCTGATGAGCAGCGCGGCGCCCGCGTAGAACGCGTGGTCGCCCACGCAGTTGTAGACGTACGCGAAGTTCCACAGGTCGTACGCGATGATCCAGAACCACATCATGTCGGGCCAGACCATGTCCTTGAAGCGGTCGCGCGTGATGTAGATGCCGGCCCAGCCGCAGATCGTCAGCAGGTTCAGGATGCCCGCGATGCCGTTCATGACGTTCCACGAACCGCCGACCATGAACACGCCGTCGACCATGCCGTCCATGCCGGAGACCTGGAAGTCACGGATCACGGCCTCGGCGATGTTGAGCGCCAGGATCGCCGGCGGGAAGAGCAGGGCGTACTTCATCTGCCCGATGCGGGGGAAGTAGCGGATGAGCATGAAGCCGATGCAGCCGGCGAGCGCCGAGTACACCTTGACCCAGTGGAACCAGGTGCCGGTCGAGGAACCGGCGCCCGCGGTGTAGGGCCAGACGAAGATCGTCAGCACGATCGGCAGGACGATGAAGATCCCGATCGCAGCGGTCTTCGACCAGCGGACGAGCTCGTTGAGGCCGACGAGGGCCGCGAGCACCACGAACCACATGACGGCTGCTTGCCAGGGGATGGAATCGAAGAGGAACACGTCGCTCCCTTTCTCAGGACGACGGGACGGCGGGTGGCCGCCCGGGGTGGGGGACGGTGCGGCAGGTGAGCGAGCCCGGTCCCGGCGCACCGTCGGGGTCCGAGCCGTCGCGTCACTCGGTGTCGGAACGCGCCTCCTCCAGGTGCAGCACCTGCCGCACGATCGTCACGAGCACGGCGTCGTCGACCTCCGGGGTGTTCCGGGCGAGGCCGACGAGGCCGTAGACGAGGACGTAGAACGTCTCGGGGACGTGCTCGATGCCGATGTGGTGCCGGGCCGCGTACGCCTCGACGGTCGTGGCGCCGATGCACTCGACCACGGCCCGCACGGCCTGGTCGAGGAAGCGGTTGTAGAGGCCTGCGCTCTCGGTGCGCTGCATGTCGTCGCGTAGCGGGGCGACCGCCCGCAGGTGCGTGCGGAACATGGCGATGCAGTCGACGAGGGCCTTCTCGATGTTCCCGGGCTCGCGCGCCGCGTCCCACGCGCGCACGGCCTCCACGAACTCCGCGACGTAGCCCTCGAGCACCGCGTCGACGAGCGCGTCCTTGTCGGGGAAGTAGTAGTAGACGAGGCCCCGGGCGATGCCCGCGCGCTCCGCGACCTCCTTGGTCGAGGTGCGGGCGATGCCCTGCTCCGCGAACAGCTCGCGGGCGGCGTGCACGATCTCCTCGGCACGTACCTCGGGTGCTGAACGTCGCCGCCTCGGCGTCGTCGCGTCGGTCATCGGAGCCCCTTCCTGAGCTGATACCTGGACGCTAGATCCACTATTGACACAGCGTCAACAGTGTTCGGCCAGGTCAGGACGTAGGTCCCGGGAGCCGGGGCCCTAGGGCCCGTCGAGCAGCGCAGGCGGGGCCACGACCTGAGACGGGCGGTGGCCCGCCGCGGACGCGCACGGCCCGGGCGACCGCGGTGTGCGACGGTGGAGGATCGACGTCGGCACGATCAGCGAGGAATCCATGAGCGGTGAACCCCAGGTCGGGGCAGAGCTGAGGGCCCTGCGGGAGCACTTCACGCGGCTGATGATGACGTACCGGTTCGGCATGGACGAGGTGATGACGAAGATCACCATCCTGCGCGACGAGTTCGCCTTCGCCCACGAGTACAACCCGATCGAGCACGTGTCCTCACGCCTCAAGTCGCCCGAGTCCCTGCTAGCCAAGGCCCGCCGCAAGGGCGTCGACCTGACCATCGAGGCGCTGCGCGCGGAGATCTTCGACATCGCGGGCGTGCGCGTCACGTGCAGCTTCGTGTCCGACATCTACACGGTGCGCGACATGATCGCGGCCCAGCGCGACGTCGTCGTCCTCGAGGAGCGCGACTACATCGCGCACCCCAAGGGCAACGGGTACAAGAGCCTGCACCTCATCGTCGAGGTTCCCGTGTTCCTGTCCGACCGGGTGCAGCCCGTCGTCGTCGAGATCCAGATCCGGACCATCGCCATGGACTTCTGGGCCAGCCTCGAGCACAAGATCTACTACAAGTACGACAAGGCCGTCCCGCAGCGCCTCCTCGACGAGCTCAAGGAGGCCTCGCTCGCGGCCTCCGAGCTCGACGCCAAGATGGAGCGGCTGCACGACGAGGTGCTCCAGCACTCGCGCGACACCCCGGCGCTCCCGGGGACCGAGAAGCTCGCCGGGCCGTTCACGCCGTCCTGGGAGCTGCTCGACTCGTACCTGCGGGCCAAGCCCGGTGCGGACGACCCGGAGCCCGCAGGCTAGATCAGCGTCTCGACCGCGATCCGCACGGTGTCCCCGACGTCGACGCCCTCGCGACGGCGCACCGCGGCCTTGACCGGCACCACGTACGTCCGGCGCTCGGCGTCGGGGAAGACCGACGTGGACCAGCGTGAGCCCCCGATCGTGACCTCGACCTTGACCGACCCGAAGCCGGCCGGGGGGAGGGGGGAGTCGGCGATCTCGTCGCTCACGTCGGTGGGCAGCGCAGCGAACACCCATGTGTCGCTGCGCGCCGTCCATCGCCACAGCTCCGCCTCGAACTCGTACCTGGTGCCCGCCATGCGCCCATGATGCCGGGCGGCACCCACAGCGCGCGGTCCGTGACCCGGGCCGTCGCGTCATGGTGCTCCCCGACGGACCGCACCACCGGCTCGAGCCGGTCTGACGACTCGCCAGCCCCGGCCCCCGGGCGCACCATGGAACGATGAGGGCCATCTGGAAGGGTGCCATCACGTTCGGTCTCGTCAACGTGCCGATCAAGGTGTACTCGGCGACCGAGGACCACGACGTGCCGCTGCACCAGGTGCACGACAAGGACGGCGGGCGGATCCGCTACCAGCGACGGTGCGAGGTCTGCGGCGAGGTCGTGGCCTACGAGCACATCGACAAGGCGTACGACGACGGCGAGCGCACGGTCGTGCTCACGGCCGAGGACCTGGGGTCGTTGCCCGCCGAGCGCAGCCGCGAGGTCGAGGTCGTCGAGTTCGTGCCCACCGACCAGATCGACCCCATGCTCCTGGACCGCAGCTACTACCTCGAGCCCGACTCGTCCTCGAACAAGGCGTACGTGCTGCTGCGCCGCACGCTCGAGGAGACCGACCGCACCGCGATCGTGAAGTTCGCGCTGCGCCAGCGCACGCGGCTCGCGGCCCTGCGCGTGCGCGACGACGTCCTGGTCCTGCAGACGCTGCTGTGGGCCGACGAGGTGCGCGAGGCCGCGTTCCCGTCGCTCGACGAGCCCGCGAAGGTCAGCACCAAGGAGCTCGCGATGTCGTCGCAGCTCGTCGAGTCGTTCGCCGCGGACTTCACGCCCGAGGAGTACCAGGACGACTACCAGGCCCAGCTCCGCCAGCTCATCGAGGCCAAGATCGACGCGGGCGACACGTTCAGCACCGAGGCGACGTTCGGCGAGCAGGAGGAGACCGGTGCCGAGGGTGCCGAGGTCATCGACCTCATGGAGGCGCTGCGCCGCAGCGTCGAGAGCTCGCGCGGCAGGAAGCCGGGCGACGCGACGGGTGAGAAGCCCGCGAAGGAGGCGGCGTCGTCGGGCAGCAAGAAGAGCGCCGCAGCCACGAAGAAGACCAAGGGCACGACGGCGTCGCGCGCCTCGGGCGGCAAGGCCGCCTCGACGAAGGAGCCCGCGAAGAAGACGACGCGCAAGAAGGCCTCGGCATGAGCGTGCGCGGCGTGCCAGGCTGACGCCATGACCCACGACCAGCCCGAGAACCCCGACATGGCCCGCACTGCCCGCCTGATCGCGGAGGCCGAGCAGCACGAGCGCGACCTCGTGCTCACGCGCTTCACGCACGACGACGCGTGGCGGCTCGGCTGCCTGCTCGTCGAGCTCGCGGCCGAACGATCGTTGCCCGTCACGATCGACGTGCGCCGCGGACCCCAGCAGGTCTTCCACGCAGCGACCGAGGGCACCACGCCCGACAACGACACGTGGGTCCAGCGCAAGGTGCGCGTGGTCGAGAGGTTCGGGGCGTCGTCGTACCTCATGGGCCTGCGGGCCAAGGCCAAGGGCACGACGTTCACGGCGCAGCACGAGCTCGCGCTCCAGGAGTACGCGGCCCACGGCGGGGCGTTCCCGCTGCGGGTCGAAGGGGTCGGGGTGATCGGCGTCGTGACCGTGTCGGGTCTGGCGCAGCGCGACGACCACCTGCTCGTCGTCGAGGCGCTCACGACGTTCCTGAGGACAGCGGCCTGACGGGGTGCGTCGCCTGACCGGGTGTCGCGTCCAGCCGAGCGCTCACCGATGAGTTCGGCCGCCCCGGCCGGTCGGACCAGAAGAGCGTGACGCACCGCGCGCCGCGCAGGAGGAGGAGAACGATGCGACCGATCGTCCCGAGCCTGTGGTTCAACGGCGGCCTCGAGGAGGCCGTGGCGTTCTACACGTCGGTGTTCCCCGACAGCACCGTCGGCGACTCGCTGAAGATGCCCGACGGCACCCTCGTCACCATCGACTTCACGCTGCAGGGCCAGCCCTTCAACCTCATCAACGGCGGCCCCGACCACCTGTTCCCGTTCAGCGAGGCCGTCTCGTTCATCGTGCGCTGCGAGGACGAGGCGGAGGTCGACCACTACTGGGACGCCCTGCTCTCGGGCGGCGGCACCGAGTCGCAGTGCGGCTGGCTCAAGGACCGGTACGGGCTGTCGTGGCAGGTCGTGCCCGTCGAGTTCGAGGAGCTCGCGCAGTCCGACGACCAGGAGGCCGTGGCGCGGATGATGGGCGCCATGATGCAGATGATCAAGCTCGAGATGCCGGCGCTGCGGGCGGCCTTCGAGGGGAGACAGCCGGCTGACGCCTGACACCGAAGGGGCTCGGCCCCCGTCCCCGCCGGCACGGGGACGAGGGCCGAGGTCTGTGGTGGGTCAGTCGCGCGTCAGCACGTCGTCGGTTCGTAGGCGGCGACGAGGGTCGAGGTCGTGCCCCGTGCCGTGACGTCGAACGCCACCTCACCGGCCGCCACCGACGCGGCGCGCGTCGCGAACCTCTGCGACGCGCTGCGCCCTGGGGCGAGCCCCGCGAACGCCTTGGTGCCCGCGGTCGAGCGGATCGTGACGTCCACGGCCTCCTCGCCCGTGTTGACTGCGCGGCCCGTCAGCTGGACCTTGCCCGCGACGCACTGCGCGCTCGCGGTCACCTCGACGGGCGCGACGGGCTGCGCGGGCACCTCGTAGGGGGCCACGTCGACCCGTCCGGTCACGGGCCGGTCGCCGTTGGCCGCGGACACCGTGACGGTCCGCCCCGCGACCGAGCCCGCCGCGACGTCGGCCGCGGTGAGCGTGCGGCGCACGGTGCCGCACGAGGCCTCGGCGCCTGCGGCGAGCTCGGGCAGCGTGCACAGGCCCGCGGCCCCGACGCCCGTCAGACGCACGTTCCCGGTGTTGCGCACCGTGACCTGGTCGACCACGACGTCGCCCGCGTTCACCGAGCCGTTCCCGTCGGTGTCCTCGACCGTCGCTCCGCCGGCCGTGACGGCGAGCGAGGGGCGGCGGTCGACCAGGTCGACGGGCTCGCCCCGGAGAGCGACCGAGGAGGCCTGGTCGGCGTTCATGAACCAGCGGGTCTCGGGGACGAAGAAGCCGTCCGCGAGGTCACCGGCCGTCACGACCCGGTACGCGAGCGCGCACAGGTAGGTGCCGCCCGCGGGCAGGCTGCTCCAGTTGCAGCCCGGGGACAGGTTCGTCAGGTTGCCCGTCGCGGTCGAGCGGTAGGCCGTGGTCCCGGTGTTGTAGACGCGGAACGAGTAGGGCACGCGCTCGCCGACCGCGTACGGCTGGGCCGCGACGTCACGGTCGGTCGTGTACTTCCCGAACACCGCGAGCGAGGTCACGGGTCCGGCAGGGCCGCCGGTCACGGTCACGTAGCCGTACGCGCGGGCCTGCGTGCCGTCGGCCGCGGTCAGGACGCTCTGGACGCGGACAGGGTTGGCGGCGGTGGTCGCCGCGGCGGTCGCCGACGCGGTGAGCGCGACCGGGACCGTGACCGTCTGGCCGACCGCGAGCGCCGGGACGTCGACCGTGGTCGCGCTCCAGCCCACGGGGGCGTCGATCGTCAGGCGCGAGGCGCCGAGCGGCGCCTGGTTCTGGTTGGTGACCGTGACGGGCACCTGCACGGTGGCGCCCGTCGCGACGGTCGTGTCGGGCACGACGGTCGACGCGCACGTCGCGTTGAGCCACTCCTGGTCGAAGCTCGCGAACGAGATCGCGTTCATGCCCTGCGTCTCGTACAGGAGCCCGAAGCGCCCGTCGCCGATCGGCGAGAGCGTCGAGTAGGCGCCCGAGCCGGGGTTGACGACCCGGAAGCCGGGCCAGGTCGCACCGTCGTCGCACGAGAGGCGCACGGTGACGTTCTCACGGCCCGTGGTGCTGTTGGAGTTGCTGAACAGGAGCATCTTCGCCTCGGCCGAGCCCTCGGGGGCGTCGGGGTGCAGGCGCGAGATCGAGCCGTTGTTGGTCGGGTCGGGGAGCTGGCGGTCGAGCGTGACGGGGCCGTAGGTGTGCCCGCCGTCGCTCGAGTACGCGACCTTGCGGTACTTGCTGCCGGCGGAGTCGCGCGAGTTCATCATGACGCGTCCGTCGGAGAGCTCGACCGACTTGTTCTCGTCCATGCTCGTGCCGAACGCCTCGCCGTGCTGCCACGTGGCGCCGTGGTCGTCGGAGTAGACGCTGTACGCCTTGTACGTGCCGCCCGTGCGGGCCGTGAACTGCTGGACCAGGCGTCCGGCGTGCTCGCCGTAGCGCAGCTGGATGCCCTCGCCCGAGGCCGCGAAGATGCCGGCCCACGACGGGTCCTTGGCGCCGTCGGTGATGACGCGGCCCTCCCACGTCCGGCCGCCGTCCTGCGAGACGCTGACCGCGGCGTGCAGGATCTGGCGGTCGGTCGGGTCGATGCCCGTGGCCGACCCGCCGAAGCCCTGGTCGAAGGACTTCACGTGGAAGTTGAAGATGGTCCCCGTCTCGCGGTCCACGACGTAGGACGGGTCGGAGAACCCGTACTTGTCGGGGGAGGCGTTCGTCCCGTGCCCTGCGGCCACGACGGTCGTGGGCTCCCACGTCGCGCCGCCGTCACGGCTCACGCGCTGCAGGATCGAGTTGGGCTGCGGGGCGTCCGCGGCGTTGAACGGCCGCCCGTCGTACGACGCGAGGATCGTCCCGTCGTTCGTCGTGGTCAGGGCGGGGATGCGGTAGTTCGCGTAGCCGCCCGTGCCGCCGACCGCGAGGGTCTGCTCGGAGAACGTCCCGGGCCCGTCGGTCGCGGCGGGCGGGAAGGGGTCGAACGCGTGGGCGCTCGCGGCCGGGGCCACGAGGAGCAGGGACAGCCCGGCGGCGAGCGCCGCGCGCGACCGGCGGCGCGTGCACGCGGGCGGCACGGGCGGCGCTGCGCCGGGCGGGGTGGACGGGGTGGGTGGGTGCAGTGGCATCAGATACTCCTGGCATCGTCGGGTCAGAGCTCTTGCTGTCGTGCTGCACGGTGCGGTCCTGCGGGGGCCGTGCCCGTCCCGGGCGCGGGACGGGCACGGCGCGGACCTCCGCGCCGGCACCGAGTCGGGTGCGGGGGTCCGGTCTGTGGGGCTCCTGGTGCGAGGTGCCCGACGGCGGAGCGGGCGTCGGGCAGGCGGGTCCGGGACCGTCGTGGTCCGGTGTCGCGGGTCCGGGGCGTCCGCGGCGGTGCGGGCGTCCCGGGTCGAGCGGGTGGGGCAGGGATCGAGGGGTTCGGCGGCGGCCTCAGGCCGTGAGCGCGTCGACGAACCAGCCCGTGATGCTCGTGGGATGGGTGATCGCGGTCCCGACGACCACGGCCCACGCGCCGGCGTCGAGCGCGGCGCGAGCCTGGGCGGGGGAGTGGACGCGGCCCTCGGCGATCACGGGCACGTCGAGGCGGTCGACGAGCTGGGCGAGCAGCTCGAGGTCCGGTCCGTCCGTGCGGGGTCGTTCGCCGGTGTACCCGGACAGCGTGGTCCCGACGACGTCGACCCCGGCGTCGCGGGCCGCGAGCGCGTCGTCGAGGCTCCCGCA
This sequence comes from Oerskovia sp. NPDC057915, assembly GCF_042887685.1. NCBI lineage: Bacteria > Bacillati > Actinomycetota > Actinomycetes > Micrococcales > Cellulomonadaceae > Oerskovia > Oerskovia sp. NPDC057915. The sequence goes on from NZ_JBHVOS010000001.1 coordinate 226,359, forward strand.
GTCCGCCATGACCAGGGCGGACGTCTGCTCGCGCAGGCCCGCGACGGTCTCTGCGAGGCTCAGGCCGTCGGGGCGCGGGCGCCGGGTCCCGTCGATCGCGACGATCGTCGCCCCGGCGCGGGCGACGGCCACCGCGTGGCGAAGGGTCGGGGTGATGAGGACGCCGTCGGTCCCGTCCTTCCAGAGCCCCGTGACCGGCACCTCGATCCCGAGCTCGGCGAACGCGTGCGTGACGTGCTCGACGTCCGCGACGCCCTGGACGCGGATACCCACCGCACCGCCGCGGACCGCGGCGAGCGCGACCTGGGTCATGGTGCGAGGGTCCCGCATGGCCTCGCCGGGGTAGGCCTGGCACGAGACGACGAGGCCGCCGCGCAGCGCGACGAGCGGGTCGGGGGTCGCCGTGCCCGCGGCGGGCGCGGGAGCGGTCGACGGTCGGTCGGTCACGGGATCCTCCGGGAGGTGAGGGGGACGGTGGTCAGGGAGTCGTGAGGACGGCGAGCGGCAGGGCGGGTGCCTCGCGCGTCTCGTGCGCGACGAACGCGAGCCGGGCCGCCCCCAGGACGGCCGCGTCGCCGCCGAGGGTCGCGGTCACGACGGGCAGGCCGTCGAGGGCCGGCATGAGCTCGGACGCGACCGCGGCGGACAACGCGTCCCACCACAGGCTCCCGGCTCCTGCGAGCCCGCCGCTGATCACGACGACCTCGGGGTCGAGCATGTTCGCGACGCCGCCCACGGTCCGGCCCAGGGCCGTGGCCGCGAGGACCACCGCCTGGTGCGCGACCGGGTCGACGTCGGTGATCTGGCACACGACCCGAGCGGTCTCGACCGTGGGGTCGCCGCCGAGGCGCAGGTACAGGGCGTGCAGCGCGGGCCCCGACGCGACGGCCTCGAGGTGTCCCGTGCGTGAGCACGTGCACCGCAGGCCCGCCGCCTCTGCCGCGGGCAGGTGCCCCAGGTGGCCGGCCACGTGGCGTGCGCCGTGCTGGGGCGTGCCGTCGAGCAGGAGCGTGGCCCCGACCCCCGTGCCGGCCGCGACGACGAGAGCGGTCCGCGTCCCCGCGCACGCCCCCAGCCAGTGCTCGCCGAGCGCGTGGGCGTGCACGTCGTTGTCGGTGTGCACGGGCAGGCCCGCCGCGGGCCCGCCGGCGGCCAGGAGCCGAGACGCGACGCCACCCGCGAGGTCGGCGCCAGCCCACCCCGTGAGGGCGTCGGTCGCCGCCACGACCCGGCCGCGACCCGAGTCGATGACCCCGGCCGAGCCGATGCCCACCCCGACCAGGAGGTCTGGCGAGGCGGAGGTCCCGGGGGCGTCGGCGCCGTCGGGCAGGAGGAGCGCGACCAGGCGCGCGACCGCGTCGAGGATCGCGGCCGCCCCCTCCCGGGCCGGGGTGGGGACCCCGGCCCGGGCGAGGACCGTGCCGTCGTCGCGGACGAGACCTGCGGCGATCTTGGTACCGCCCAGGTCGATCCCGACGGCGGTGCGGTGGCTGACCGGGGAGCTCACAGCAGCCCGGCCTCCGCGAGGATCACCTTGATCTGGTCCACGACCTCGCCCTCCAGGGCGGGGGCCGGGGTCGTCATGACGTTGGACCCGATCACGCCGAGGAGCTGCAGCGACGTCTTGAACGCGCCCAGGCCGCTCGCGCCGCCGCTGTAGCCGCGCGGCTGGAAGACGATCTCGAACAGGGACGCGAGGCGGTCCTGCTCGTCGCGCGCCGCGGCCCAGTTACCGGCCTGCGCCGCGTCCCACAGGCGCACGTAGCCCGCCGGGTCGACGTTGCCGAGGCCTGGCACCACGCCGTCGGCGCCGAGCAGGAGCATGCCGTCGACGACGACCTCGTGCCCCGTGAACAGGCGCAGCGGGCTGCCCGCGGCACGGTTGGCCGCGACCAGGCGGCGGAAGCCGACGTCGTCGCCGCTCGAGTCCTTGACGCCCGCGATGACACCTTCGGTGCCGAGGCGGACCAGCATGCCCAGGTCGAGCTTGGAGTGCACGCACACGGGCACGTCGTACGCGAACAGCGGCAGGTCGCTCGCCGCGGCCACGCCGCGGAAGTGACGCTCGATCTCGTCGTCGTTCGTGCGGATGTACAGGGGAGCGGTCGCGACGACCGCGTCGACCCCCGCGTCGACCGCACGGCGGACCTGGTCCTCGACGCGGCGCGTCGTCAGGTCGATCACGCCCGCCATGACGGGCACGCGGCCCGCGGTGATCTCGACCGCGGCCTCCATGACCTGGGAGCGGCGGGCGTCGTCGAGGTACGCGACCTCGCCCGACGAGCCGAGCACGAACAGGCCGTGCACGCCGGCGTCGAGCTGGCTCGTGATGAGGCGCTCGAAGGACGCGCGGTCGAGCTCGCCGTCGGCCGTGAGCGGGGTGACGACGGGAGGGATGACACCGGAGAAGGTGGTCGTGGTGGGCACAGCGGACTCCAAGGATGGTGCGGTGGTGCCGGGCGGAAGGGTTCCGCCCGGCGCCGGGGGATGGGGGACCGTCAGAGCAGCGTCGGCGCGGCGCCGAGCAGGGTCCGGGTGTAGTCGTTCGTCGGGCGGTCGAAGACCTCCTCGGCCGTGCCCTCCTCGACGACCTTCCCGAAGTACATGACCGCGATGCGGTCCGAGACGTACCGGACGGTCTGGATGTCGTGAGAGATGAACACGAGCCCGAGGTTCAGGCGCGCCTTGAGGTCCGTCAGGAGGTTGAGGACCTGGGCGCGCACCGAGACGTCGAGCGCCGACGTGGGCTCGTCCGCGACGATCACGTCGGGGTCGAGGGCCAGGGCGCGGGCGATCGCCACGCGCTGACGCTGGCCGCCCGACACCTGGCTGGGCAGCACGTCGAGCGCGGACTGGGGCAGGCCCACGAGGTCGAGGAGCTCGCTCACCCGCCTCTCGCGGTCCCGCGGCGACCCGATCTGGTGCACGTCGAGCGGGTCGCGCAGGATGTCGCGCACCAGCATGCGGCCGTTGAGGGCCGTCGACGGGTCCTGGAAGACGATCGAGATCGCACGCCCGAACTCCTTGCGGGTCCGGGCGTTGCGCTTGAGCACGCTGCGCCCGTCGAACACGACGTCGCCGCTCGTGGGGGCCTGGAGACCCACCATGACCTTCGCGAGCGTCGACTTGCCGCAGCCCGACTCACCGACGATCCCGATGGTCTCGCCGCGCCGCACGGCCATGTCGACCCCGGCGACCGCGTGGACGCGGTCCGGGCGGAAGAGCTTGCCCGTGCGGGCCTTGTGCACCACGTGCACGTCCTTGAGCTCCAGGACGGGAGCGTCGTCGCTCATCGGGCACCTTCCTCGACCAGGAGCCCGTGTTCGGTCGACTCCGTGTGGCTGGCGTAGCGGTGGTCGGTCCCCGGCAGCGTGCGCAGCGGGGGCCGGGGCACGAACGCGTCCTGCGGCCGCGAGGACCGGGGAGCGAAGCGGTCGCCCGTCGCGAAGTCGCGCGGGGAGGGGACGGTGCCGGGGATCTGGTGCAGGCGCTCCGCGCCGGACTCGATCGACAGGACCGCCCCGAGCAGACCGCGCGTGTACTCGTGCTGCGGGTTCATGAGCAGGCTCGGCACGGGGGCCGACTCGACGACCTGGCCCGCGTACATGACCGTCACGCGGTGCGCGAGCGACGCGACCAGCGCCAGGTCGTGGCTCACGAAGACCATCGCGAACCCGAGCTCCTCGCGGAGCTCGTTGAGCAGGTCCACGACCTGCTTCTGGACCGTGACGTCGAGGGCCGTGGTCGGCTCGTCGGCGACGACCAGCCGCGGGTCGCGCGTGAGCGCCATCGCGATGAGCACGCGCTGACGCTGCCCGCCCGAGAGCTCGTGCGGGTAGCTCTTGAGCGTGCGCTGGGCGTCGAGGCCCACGAGCTCGAGGAGCTCGACCGCGGTGCGCGTCCCACCTCTCTTGACGAGCTGGGCCATCTGCGAGCGGATCAGCATCGACGGGTTGAGCGAGCTCAGCGCGTCCTGGTACACCATGGCCATCTCGTGGCCGCGCAGCGCATTGCGGCGGGCCGGGGTCGCCGTGAGCAGGTCGACGCCGTCGAGCAGGATCTCTCCCGTGACCTGCGCGGACGAGGGCAGCAGACCCATGACCGCGAGGCTCGTGAGCGACTTGCCGCAGCCCGACTCGCCGACCAGCGCCATGGTCTCGCCGGGACGCACCGCGAAGCTGATGTCGTCCACGACGGCCACGTCGCCGTGCCGCTCGGGGAAGCGGATCGAGAGGTTCTTGACCTCGAGCAGGGGAGCGGCGTCGCCCGTGTAGACGAGGCGGTCGGTGCGGTGGCGCTCGGCCACCCGCAGGCGGTCGAGCTGGACCGCGAGGGCCTCGCGCTGCGCGGCGGCCGCGGCGACCGCGATCTCCGGGTCGGGGACGACCGAGGTGTCTGCGACGAGCTCGTCGAGCACGCGGGGCTCGCGCAGGTCGGCGCCGCCCGTGTACTCGAGGGGAGCGTCGGCGTCGGGCTCGGTGAGCGGGTCCGTGGCGTGAGCGGCGTCCTCGGCGGCAGCAGCGGTCGCGGCGGACGCACTGTGTCCCGCGGCCGGCTTGCGGGCCGCGGGGCGGACCATCGCGTCCGTGAGGCCCTCGGACAGCACGTTGAGCGAGAGGACCGTGAGGAGGATCGCCATGCCGGGGAAGAACGTCGCCCACCAGCCGCCGTTGAGCAGCAGGTTGCGGCCGTACGCGATGACGTTGCCCCACGAGGGCTCGGGGTCCTGCACGCCCGCGCCGATGAACGACAGGCTCGCCTCGAACACGATCGCGTCGGCGACCAGGACGGTCGCGAAGACCATGATCGGGGCGAGGCAGTTGCGCGCCACGTGCTTCATCAGGATGAGCGACGTCCGCGCGCCGATGACCTTCTCGGCCGACACGTAGTCCTCGCCGAACTGGCTCAGCACGTTGGCCCGGACGATGCGGGCGATCTGCGGGGTGTAGAGGAACGCGATCGTGAAGATCAGGACGGGCAGGGACTTGCCCCACACGGCCACGAAGACCACGGCCAGGGCGATGCCCGGGAAGGCCATGATGATGTCGAGGATCCGCATGAGGGTCTCGCTCACGGCCTTGTGGGCCGTCGCGGCGATCGAGCCGAGGATCGCGCCCGCGACCAGGGCGACGCCCGTGGCGCCGATGCCGATCACGAGCGAGTAGCGGGCCCCGTAGACGATGCGCGAGAAGATGTCGCGGCCCGTGCGGTCGGTGCCGAACCAGTGCTCGCCCGAGGGCGGCTGCGCCGGCGTGCCGGACTGCAGCGGGTCGTAGGCCGCGACGAGCGGGGCGAAGATCGCCAGGAGCGCGACCAGGAGCACGAAACCGAGGGCGATCTTGGAGCCCAGGGGGAGGGCCGCGAGGCGCAAGCCCGGGCGGGACAGTCGTTCTGTCAGCTTCCGACGCATGTCACACCGTCCGGATTCGAGGGTTGACGACGAGGTAGAGGAGGTCGACCAGGATGTTGACGACCACGAAGGTCAGGGCGACGGTCAGCGTCACTCCCTGCACCAGGGCCGTGTCGCTCGCGGTGACGCCGTTGAGGATGAGCTTGCCCATGCCGGGCAGGTCGAAGATGACCTCGATGATGACCGCGCCGCCCATGAGGTAGCCGACGCGCAGGCCGAGCACCGTGATGGGCGTGATGAGCGCGTTGCGCAGGACGTTGCGCCCGACGACCACGCCGCGGGGCAGGCCCGAGCCGATCGCGGTGCGCACGTAGTCGCGGTCGAGCTCCTCGACCATCGCGGTGCGGACCACGCGGGTCAGCGACGCGGCGACCGGGATGGCGAGCGAGAGGGCGGGCAGGAACATCGAGGCGAGGAACATCCCGAAGTCGTCCGCGGGGTTCGTGTACCCGCCGGACGGGAACCAGTCGAGGCGCAGCGAGAACTGCTGGATGAGGAGGATCGCGAGCCAGAACGACGGCGTCGCGACGCCTGCGATCGACAGGACGCGGATGGCCTGGTCGGGCCAGCGGTCGCGGTAGAGCGCGGCGGTCACGCCGAGCACGAGCGAGAGCACGACGGCGATCGCCAGGCCCATGAACGTGAGCTGGAGCGTGAGGGGGAACGCGTTGGCGATGAGCTCGTTCACGGGCTGGGAGGGCGGGACGGTCATGCCCATGTCGCCGCGCACGAGCCCGGCCAGGAAGTTGCCGTACTGCACGAGCATCGGGTCGTTGAGACCGTTGGCCGCCCGGTAGGCCTCCTTGGCCGCGTCCGTGGCGGACTCGCCGAGGGCGTTGGTCGCCTGGTCGCTGGGCGCGAACTGCATGACGACGAAGACGAGCAGGGTGATGCCCAGGATCATGACGGGCAGGGCGAGCAGGCGTCGTCCGGTCAGTCGTAGGAGCGCGGTCACGCGGTACTCCTCGGGGTCGGGGTGGGTGGCGGCAGGGCAGGGAGGGGCCCTGCCGCCACCCGGAACACGGGGACGTCAGGCGGTGCGGGAGACGTCCAGGAAGGACAGGCCCGTGACGGGGAGGGGCTTGAAGCCGTCGAGCGCCGAGTCCTCCCATGCGCTGGGGAGCTTGCGGTGCAGCAGCGGGTACAGCGGGACCTCGTCGGAGAGGATGTCGAACACCTCGCCCCAGGTCTTCTTCTGCTTGGCCGCGTCCTGCTCGGCGGCGCCCTGGTCGAGCAGGCGCGTGACCTCCGCGAACTCGGGCGTGCTGGCCCAGCGGTAGCGCTTGACGGGCCAGACCGAGCCCGAGTACCACCAGCGGAGCAGCAGGTCGGGGTCGTTGCCGAAGACCGACGGGTCACCGGGGGCCACCATGACCTCGAGCCCGCCGTCGTCGACCTTCTTGTACTGTCCGCCGGACTGGCCGATGTCGAGGGTCGTGGAGATCCCGACCGCGTCGAGGTCCTCCTTGATGAGCGGCGCGACGTCCTTGACCCAGCTCGTGTCGGTCGTCAGGAGCGTGATCGCCAGGCCGCTCACGCCTGCGTCGGCGAGGAGCTTCTTGGCCTTGGCGGGGTCGTGCGAGTAGACCGTCGAGGCCTTGACGTACGACGGGTGCTCCTTGTGCAGGAAGCTGGTCGCCGCGGTCGCGTTGCCGAGCAGGCCCGTGCTGATGATCTTGTCCATGTCGAGCGCGTGGAAGAACGCCTGGCGCACGCGCTTGTCGGTGAACGGGGCCTTGGTGCAGTCGAACATCATGAAGAGCAGGCCGAACGACTGGACGGACTCGACGGTCACGGCGTTCGCGAGGCGGTCGGCGTCGAGGTAGGGCACGTCCTCGATCGCCTGGACGCGGCCCGACTCGACGGCCGTCACGCGGGCGGCGGCGTCGGAGAGCAGGTTCCACGTCATGGCCTTGGCGAGCGCGGGGCGCGAGCCGTTGTAGGCGTCGAAGCGCTCGAAGGTGATCTTGTCGTCGACCGTCGCGCTCGTGAGCTTGTACGGGCCCGAGCCCACGGGCAGCGAGTCGTAGGCCTTGGGGTCGGCCTCGACGATCGCCTTCGGGACGATCTTGACGACCGAGACGCGGTCGACGAAGAGCCCGAACGGGTAGTTGAGCGTGAACGTGACCGTCTTGTCGTCCTTGGCGACCACCGAAGCGAGGAACGGCAGGAACTGGGAGTAGAGCGAGGCGTTGGCCGGGTCGAGGACGCGGTTGAAGCTGAACACGACGTCGTCGGTCGTGACGGGGGAGCCGTCGTGGAACGTCGCGCCGTCGCGCAGCGTGACCTCCCAGGTGGTCTCGTCGATCTTCTTGGGCAGCTCCTTGCCGAGCGCGGCGTAGGGCGTGCGCGCTGCGGGGTCGAGCTCGACGAGGCCCTCGAGGACGTGCCAGTTGGCGGCCATGGTCACGGCGCCGGACGTCGTCATGGGGTCGAAGCCGGTCGACAGGGCGTAGGAGATGCCCGCCTCGATCGTGCCGTCGAGGTTGGGCTTGGTCCCGCCGCCGGCGGGGGTGGTCTGCGGGTCGGCCGAGGTGGACGCGGGTCCGCCGCAGGCGGCGATCGTGCCTGCGATCACCGCTCCTGCGCCGATCACGCCTGCGAGCTTGAGGAAGCTCCGGCGAGAGGTGTCGGTCGCGTTCGTGCTAGTCGCCATCGAGGTAGCCATGAACTCTCCAGATATAGGACGTCTGATGTCTGACGCTGGTAGGGTTGAACCGTAGAGGCAATTTCTGAGGAGGTCAAGGCGCATGACAGCTACCGAGCCCGTGTCACATCTGGGCTTCGGAGGTCAGGGGGTGCGTCCCCCGACGACTACCGAACAGATCAAGGACTACATCCTGCGGGCCCACCTGCGGCCCGGAGACCTGCTGCCGACCGAGGCCGAGCTGTGCTCGCTCCTCGGTGTCAGCCGGTCGAACGTCCGCGAGGCGATCAGGACGCTCGCGGCCCTCGATATCGTCGAGGTGCGGCACGGCTACGGCACCTACGTGGGCCAGCTCTCGCTCAAGCCACTGGTCGAGGGGCTCGTGTTCCGCGGCGTGCTGATCCCGGGGGACGACTTCTCCGCGCTGCGCGAGGTGGTCGAGGTGCGTCAGGCGCTCGACCTGTCCATGGCCGAGCAGATCGTCACCGAGATGGCCGGGACGTCCAACCCCGACCTGGAGAGCCTCGTCGCCGCGATGGAGCACAAGGCGCAGAAGGGGGAGGACTTCTTCGAGGAGGACCGCGAGTTCCACTCGCACCTGCTCGCGCACCTCGACAACTTCCTCGTCGCGCAGCTCGGCACCGCGTTCTGGGACGTGCACCAGGTGGTCTCGCCCAAGCTGGGCCTGCCGGCTCCCGAGCAGATCGACCTCACCGCGAAGGCGCACGGGGCGATGCTGCGCGCGGCCGAGGCGGGGGACGCCGACGCGTACCGGGCCGCGGTCGTCGCGCACTACGCGCCCCTCCAGGACGCGCTGCGCGACGTGGCCGCCACGGTCGAGGCGGAGCGTGCCGCGGCCGCCTCCGCGGCGGCGTCGGGAGAGCGGTCCGGCGAGCGTCCGGCCGCGGCCGTCGAGGCGGGCACGGCGTGAGCCGCGCGACGCTGGCCCCGGGGTCGCGGGCGGTCCTGATCGGCGACTCGATCACGGACGCCGGGCGGCTCGCGGAGGGGGAGTTCGGGCTCGGGCACGGCTATGCGGCGCGGGTCGCAGGCGTGTGCGGGCGCCACGGTGTCGAGGTGGTCAACCGTGGCGTGAGCGGTCACCGGGTCGTGGACCTCCAGGCCCGGTGGGACGACGACGTGCTGGCGCTCGAACCCGACCTCGTGTCGATCAAGATCGGGATCAACGACACGTGGCGCCGGTACGACGCCGGGGACGTGACGAGCGCCGAGGCGTTCGAGACCGGCTACCGCGACCTGCTCGACCGCACGCGGGCCGGCGCGCCGCAGGCGTCGATCGTCCTGGTCGAGCCGTTCCTGGTGCCGGTCCGCGCGGAGCAGTGGCGCTGGCGCGAGGACCTCGACCCCAAGATCCAGGTCGTGCGGCGGCTCGCGGGGGAGTACGGGCTGCCGCTCGTGGCGACCGACGGGCCGTTCGCGCAGGCCGTCACGACCAGCGGGCTCGGCCCGCAGGCCTGGGCGTACGACGGCGTGCACCCGACCCCCGCGGGTCACGACCTGCTCGCGGAGGCGTGGACGGGCGTGGTGCGGCTGGGGTGAGGCGCGGCTGCCGCCCGGCCTGCGTGACGTCGTCGTGCTGCGGTCCGGCGACGCGCCTCCCGCACCCCGACGTGTGCAGTGCGCAACACGTGCGACGTCCGGTCTGGCGAAGGCGCGGCCGAGGGGGGACACTGGTCCTTGGGTGTCCCTTGGGCACTCCCTGACCGTCGTCGTCCCGGACGCCCCCACGCTACGGACCGTGGGACCTGGACGAGGTACGGGATTTCCCCGCACTGCTCGCAGGGCGGGGAGACCGCATGAGGTGTGCGGGAGGAAGAGGGGCGTCGGTTGCCACTGGGGGCGGCCGACGCCTCCCGCACGTCCGGGGTCGTCCGGTGCGTCCGGTCCTCGCACCCGGCCCGGCTCGGTGCCCGACGACGTCGCACCGGTCCGTGGGCCCGGCGGCGGGGCCGTCGCTGGCCGCGGGAGTCAGCTCCGGGAGCGCAGCGCGATCATCTCGTCGATCAGACCGAGGAGCTCGTCGATCGAACCGGCCCGGTCCTGGCTCGCGGCCGAGGGGGCCTCTCCGCTCGCGAAGTGCTCGCTGGCCTGGGCGTAGAGGCCGTCGCCGACGAGCATGATCGCCCGGGTGAGGACGGGGTCGCCGACGACCTCGAGGACCGCGCCGGTCCAGGCGTCGTGGGCGTCGTCGAGCGCGGCGCGAGCCTGCGGGTAGCTGCCCTGCGCGAGCCGTGAGACGGCGACGTAGACGAGCTCGAAGGCGCTGTCGGAGTCGGCGGACGTCCTGATGAAGTAGTCGACCGGCCCGGCGGGCCACGAGCGCATGGTCTCGACGTCCGCGGCGGTCAGCTCGCGCAGGAGCTCCATGAGCCCTTCGGCCAGCGCGACCTTCGAGCCGAAGTGGTAGAGCAGGCCGCCCTTGGAGACGCCGGCCTCAGCGGCGACCGCGTCGAGGGTGGCCGCGCGTTCCCCCTGGGTGACGAGGAGGGTGGCGAACGCCTCGAGGACCTTCGCGCGGGCGGCAGGGGGCGGCGGCATCTTGAAAGTGTACCGTCCGGTCGGTTACTATACCGTCTGGACGGTTGGCAGTCCGGCGCCACAGCGCCGCCCCAGCCGTCCTCGTACGTGAAAGGACTGCTCCCGTGACTCTCGTCCAGGACAACCGGACGCCCCGGGACCCGAACGGCCCCCAGGGCGCCTCGACGCTCCCCGCGACCTCCGGTTCGCCGCTCACCCGCAACCGCCGGTGGGTCGCGCTCGCCGTGCTCATGCTCCCCGTGCTGCTCGTCTCGATCGACAACACGGTGCTCACCTTCGCGCTGCCCCAGATCTCCGAGGCGCTGCGCCCCACGGGGACCCAGCTGCTGTGGATGATCGACATCTACCCGCTCGTGCTCGCGGGCCTGCTCGTCTCGATGGGCTCGTTCGCCGACCGCATCGGACGGCGCAGGCTGCTGCTCGTCGGAGCCGTCGGCTTCGCGGCGGTCTCGGTCGTCGCGGCCTACGCGCCGAGCGCCGAGGCGCTCGTGGCCTCGCGCGCCGGGCTCGGGTTCTTCGGCGCCATGATCATGCCGCCGACGCTGTCGCTGCTGCGCAACATCTTCACCGACCGTGAGGAGCGCCGGCTCGCGATCGCGATCTGGGCCGCGGGCTTCGCGGCCGGCAACGCGATCGGCCCGATCGCGGGCGGCTTCCTGCTCGAGCACTCGTGGTGGGGCTCGGTCTTCCTGCTCGCGGTGCCCGTGCTGCTCCTCCTCCTGGTCCTCGCGCCGATCTTCGTGCCCGAGTCGAAGGACACGAACCCCGGCCGGGTCGACGTCGTCTCGATCGTGCTCTCGATGGCGACCATGGCGCCGATCGTGCTGGGCATCAAGACCCTCGCCAAGTCCGGACCCAGCGCGCTCGCCGTGGGCGCGCTCGTGCTCGGGATCGTCGCCGGGTGGGTGTTCGTCCGTCGTCAGCTCGGGCGGCCCGACCCCATGATCGACGTCCGCCTGTTCCGCCGGGGCGAGTTCTCGGGCGCGGTCGTGATCAACCTCCTGTCGGTGTTCTCGCTCGTGGGCTTCCTGTTCTTCGTGTCGCAGGACGTGCAGCTCGTCATCGGCCTGAGCCCCATGAAGGCCGGCTACGCGCTGCTGCCGGGGCTGGCCGCGATGATCGTCGCCGGACTCCTGGTCGTCCGCGTGGTGCGCAAGGTCCGACCGTCGTACGTGGTCGCCGTCGCGCTGCTGTTCGCCGCGGCGGGCTACGCGATCGTGGCCCTCAGCGCGGGTGCGAGCACGCTCATGGTGCTCGTCGTCGCGTTCGTGGTCCTCGCGATCGGGATCGGCGCGGCCGAGACCGTGTCGAACGACCTGATCGTCTCTGCCGTCCCGGCCGACAAGGCCGGGGCCGCCTCAGCGATCTCGGAGACCGCGTACGAGGTCGGCGCCGTGCTGGGCACGGCCATCCTCGGCAGCATCCTCACGGCCTCCTACCACCGCAACGTCGTCGTCCCCGACGGCGTGCCCGTCGCCGACGCGACCGCGGCCGCCGAGACCCTCGGTGGTGCGACGCAGGTCGCCGAGACCCTGCCGGCCGGCCAGGCCCAGGCGCTGCTCGCCTCGGCCCACGAGGCCTTCGGCAGCGGTGTGGGGACGACGTCGTGGATCGGTTTCGGTCTCATGCTCGTGGCGGCGACGATCGCCCTCGTGGCGCTGCGTTCCGCGCGGGCGTGACATTCACCCGGGTGCCGGCGAGCGTGCCCGCTGGCATCCGGGTGGCGGATCGGGAAGGGTGAGAGGTGATGGATCGCCTCCGCTCGACCCCGCGCCGCAGGGTCCGCCGCTCACCGGTCGGACCCGCTCCCGTGCGGGCCCGCGAGGAGGTCGGTGCCCTCGAGCCCCCTCCCGGTCCTGCCCGCGGAGGCCTCCCCGTGCGAGGGCGGAGGTGAGGGTCGGGTGAGCGATCTCGCCGGACCGGGTGAATCGGACCCCCGCGGTCCGGACGGCAGCGAGCGGCACGGCAGAATACGGGGCATGAGCAGAGGTGCCCGGTGGATCCTCGTCGCGGTCGTCGCGGCGCTGGTGATCGTGCTCGCCGGGCCGTACGTCGTGGCCCGCATCTCTGCGGGCAACCCCCCGCCTCCGCTGGGCCTGCAGACGCCGGGGGAGAGCGCCCCGCCGTCGGAGTCGCCCGTCCCTGGACCCTTCGACCCGGACGGCACCTGGGTCGTGAGTCCCGGCTCGCAGGCCGGGTACCGGGTCGGCGAGGTCCTCAGCGGCGAGAAGGGCACGGTCGTCGGTCGGACCGAGGCGGTAGGGGGCTCGCTCGTGGTCACCGACGGTGAGCTCGTCCGGGCCGAGATCACGGTGGACACGGGGTCGATCGCGAGCGACAGCGTGGTGCGCGACGACGCGTTCAGGCGGCTCCTCGAGACCGACGTGTTCCCCAACGCGGTGTTCATCCTCACCGAACCGGTCGACCTCACGGGGATCGAGAACCGGGACGAGCCCCTGACGGTCAAGGCCCGGGGCACCCTCACGATCCGCGACGTGACCGAACCCGTGAACGTGACGCTCGAGGCGCGGCGCTCGGGCGACGGGGTCCAGGTGAGCGGGGCCATCCCGGTGACGTTCGCGGACTACGGCGTGCACGTCCCCGAGCTGCCGTTCGTGACGCTGGACCCGACGGGCACCGTCGAGATGCTGCTCCGGCTCGAACGCGGTGCACCCGCGCAGACCCCCGCACCCTGACCGGTCCCTGCTGACGCTGCCCGGTCGGGTGTCCTCGCGCGCGTCGCGAGGCGCGGACGCGGGCTCGGCCGTCCCCGGTGCTCGACGCGGGGCCTTGCTCCTGGTTAAAGTTCGGTATGCCGAACTTTCAACTTCGCACAGGGGTGAAACCTCTGCTCGGAGGTCTCGTCGCACTGCTCCTCGCCGCGGGCTGCGCGGTCGACCCGGCCCCGGGCGAGCCCGCGCCCGGGGAGAGCCTCGTCGCGGGGGCGAGCGACGCCGTCGGGCCGCTGCAGGTCCTGACCACCTTCACCGTCCTGGCCGACATGGCCCGCGAGGTCGGGGGAGAGCACGTCGAGGTCGCGTCCCTGACCAAGGTCGGCGCCGAGATCCACGGCTACGAGCCCACACCCGCGGACCTGCGCCGCGCCGCGAGCGCCGACCTCGTCCTCGACAACGGTCTCGGTCTCGAGAAGTGGTTCGAGCCCTTCGTCGCACGGCTCGACGCCCCGCACGTCACGGTCTCGGACGGCGTCGACGTGATCGAGATCGGCTCCGGGGCGTACGACGGGCGCCCCAACCCGCACGCCTGGATGTCACCCGTCAACGGCGCGATCTACGCCCGCAACATCGGCGAGGCGTTCGCGGCGGCAGACCCCGGGAACGCTGCCGACTACCGCGCGAACGCCGCCGGCTACGCCCGGCGCATCGAGGCCGTGGGCCGCGAGCTCGCGGCCGAGGTCGACCAGGTCCCGGCCGCCTCCCGGGCGCTCGTCACGTGCGAGGGGGCCTTCTCCTACCTTGCACGCGACGTCGGGCTCGACGAGAAGTTCCTGTGGCCCGTCAATGCCGACCAGCAGGGCACGCCGCAGCAGGTCGCTCGCGTCATCGACTACGTCCGGGACAACGACGTGCGCGCCGTGTTCTGCGAGACGACCGTCTCGGCCGCCGCCCAGCGGCAGGTCGCGGCCGAGACGGGCGCGACCTACGCGGGCACGCTCTACGTCGACTCGCTGTCCCGGCCCGACGGCGCGGTCCCCACCTACCTCGACCTGCTCACCCACGACGCGCGCGTCATCAGCGCGGGGCTGCGGGGCGAGTCGTGACGACCTTCCGTCGAGCGCGCGTGGGGGAGACCCGCGACACGACCATCGCCCGACCAACCCCCCGACCCGACGCCCCGGAGCCGCACATGGACCCCACGCCCGCCCTCGACGTCCACGGGCTCACGGTCCGCTACCGCGAGGTGCTCGCGCTCGAGGACGTGGGCCTGACGCTCGCGCCCGGCACGGTGACCGGGCTCATCGGGGCCAACGGGTCGGGCAAGTCGACGCTGTTCCGGTCCGTCATGGGCATGACGCGCGGCAACGGCGTGACCCAGGCCGGGGACGTGCGGGTCTACGGCCGGGACGCGGACGCGGCGCGCAAGGACGGGCTCGTCGGGTACGTGCCGCAGTCCGAGGACGTCGACTGGGCGTTCCCGGTCGACGTGCGCGACGTGGTGACCATGGGCCGCTACGGAGGGCTCGGCCCGACGCGTCGGGCACGCGCCGAGGATCGCCGGGCCGTGGCCGACGCCCTGGAGCGGGTGGGGCTCGCGGACCTCGCGCACCGCCAGATCGGCCGGCTGTCCGGCGGGCAGCGCAAGCGGGTCTTCGTCGCCCGCGCGATCGCCCAGGGCGCGCGGCTGCTGCTGCTCGACGAGCCGTTCGCCGGGGTCGACAAGGTCTCGGAGGCGCAGATCACCGCCGTGCTGCGGGGCTTGGCGGCGGCCGGCTGCGCCGTCCTCGTCTCGACGCACGACCTCACGTCGCTGCCCGACCTCGTCGACGACGCGATCCTGCTCCAGCGCCGCGTGATCATGACCGGGCCGCCCGACGTGGTGCTGCGCCCCGAGAACCTCGCCCGCACGTTCGGGATCGACCCGCTCGCGGCGAGCCGGGGCGGGCCGGGCCCGGCGGACACGGCAGACCCGGCGGACCAGGCAGACCCGGCGGACCCGGCCGAGCCGGCCGATGCCGTCGGTGACGCCGACCGAACTCCACCCCGTGCACCGGCGCCGCACGGCTCCGCGACGACCGAAGGAGCCGCCCGATGAACCCGCTCGACCTGCTCGCCGCCGCGGGGACGTGGCTGGCCGCGCCCCTCGAGTACGAGTTCGTGCAGCGCGCGCTGCTCGTCGCGGTCGTCGCGAGCATCGTGTGCGCGCTCCTGAGCTGCTGGCTCATCATGATCGGCTGGTCGCTGCTCGGGGACGCGGTCTCGCACGCGGTGCTGCCGGGCGTCGTGCTGTCCTACATCGTCGGGGTTCCGTTCGCGGTGGGCGCGCTCGTGTTCGGGATCGGGGCGGTCGCGCTGATCGGCACGGTCCGGGACACGAGCAGGCTCAAGGAGGACGCGGCGATCGGCGTGGTCTTCACGACGCTGTTCGCGATCGGGATCGTCCTCGTCTCGGTCACGCCGAGCCAGATCGACCTGGGGCACATCCTGTTCGGCAACATGCTCGGCATCACGGACACGGACCTGTGGCAGGTCGTGGTGCTCGGTGCGCTGACGACCGTGGTCCTCGTGCTCAAGCGGCGCGACCTGACGCTGTTCGCGTTCGACCCCGTGCACGCGCACGCGGTCGGCATCTCGCCGCGGCGCCTGTCGGCCCTGCTGCTGGGCTCGCTCGCGCTCACCGTGGTGGTTGCGCTCCAGGCGGTCGGGGTCGTGCTCGTCGTGGCCCTGGTCATCACGCCGGGGGCCACGGCGTACCTCCTGGTCGACCGCATGTCCCGCATGCTCGTGGTCGCGCCGCTCGTCGCGGTGGGCTGCGCGGTCGTCGGGATCTACGCGAGCTACTACCTCGACACGGCGAGCGCCGCGACGATCGTCGTCGCGCAGGGGGTCGTGTTCGCGGTCGCGTACGTGGTCCACCTGGCGCGCCGCCCGCGCGTGCAGGCCGCAGGCCCGACGGCGGAGCGTGAGCCCGCGGAGCTGGTCGCCGGGTGAGGGGCCAGGGCGGGGGACGGTGCGGGCGGCCGGGTGCCGACGTGCGCCTCCGGGTGTCCGGGCCTCGGTCCGCCCGGCCCTGCGGAGGGCCGTGAAATAGAGTGAGCGCCGTGGACCATCCCCTCGACCTGACCTCCGTCGCCCAGGACTACCTCAAGGTGGTGTGGTCGGCGCAGGAGTGGTCCGACGAGCCCGTGACCACCAAGCTCCTCGCGGACCGGCTCGGGGTCGGGGCCTCGACCGTGTCGGAGACCGTGCGCCGCCTGTCCGCGCAGGGCCTGCTGGTTCACGCCCGCTACGGCGCGATCGAGCTCACGGACCTGGGGCGCTCGCACGCGGTCGCGATGGTGCGACGGCACCGCATCCTCGAGACGTACCTGGTCTCGGAGCTGGGGTACTCGTGGGACGAGGTGCACGACGAGGCCGAGGTCCTGGAGCACGCGGTGTCCGACCTCATGCTCGACCGCATCGACGCGTTGCTCGGACACCCGACGCGCGACCCGCACGGCGACCCGATCCCGACGGCATCGGGCCATGTCCCGCGACCGGCGGCGGTCCGGCTCTCGGAGCTCGACGCGGGGGCGTGCGCGGTCGTGGCGCGGATCTCGGACTCGGACCCGGACGTGCTGCGGTACCTCGCCGAGCTGGGCCTGGGGCTCGACGCCGAGGTCTGCGTGCAGGAGAGGCGCGAGTACGCGGGCACCATGGCCATCACGTGGGGGAGCGACGAGAGCCCCGTGCACCTGGGGCTCCCGGCTGCGTCCCGCGTGTGGGTCGTGCCGCAGCCCCTCGCCGCGGGCCACGCCCCGGTCTAGACTGACGTTCTTCCCGCATCACGCTGCCGACGGCGCCAGCGACAGGCTCGAATCGATTCGATCCGCAGTGTCCCGCCCCTGAACACCCTCGAAAGGTCCGCCTTGACCGTCGACAGCACCAGCCTGCCCGGCCCGACCGACACCCACGCCGAGGCGCCAACCCCGGGCGCGCGACGTCGTCGGGCAGGGGGCGGAGCGCCGCGTGGCTCCCGGACCACCGGGCTCGCGCTGCTCGCGCTCGCCGCGGGCGGCTTCACGATCGGCACGACCGAGTTCGCGACCATGGGCCTGCTGCCCGACATCGCCGACGCGTTCGACGCCTCCATCCCGCTCACCGGGCACGCCATCACGGCCTACGCCGTGGGCGTCGTCGTCGGCGCGCCCCTGCTGACCGTGCTCGCCGCGCGCGTCTCGCGCAAGAAGCTGCTCATCGCGCTCATGCTCGCCTACACCCTCGGCAACGTGCTCTCGGCCGAGGCCCCCAGCATCGAGGGGCTCATCGCGGGCCGCTTCCTCGCGGGCCTGCCGCACGGCGCGTTCTTCGGGGTCGGGGCCGCGGTCGGCGCCGCCGTCGCCGGGCCCGGGCGCCGCGGCCACGCCGTGGCCATGATGATGACCGGCCTCACGATCGCGAACGTCGTGGGCGTCCCGCTGTCGACGTTCGCGGGCCAGCAGCTCGGCTGGCGCGCCGCGTTCGTGCTCATCGGCGTCCTGGGCGGCATCACGCTCGCAGCCCTGTGGCGCTGGGTCCCCGCCGGCGCGGGCGACACCGGGTCGAGCGTGAGCCAGGAGGTCGCCGCGCTGAGGAACGGCCCGCTGTGGATCAGCTTCGTGGGCGGCGCGATCGGCTTCGGCGGCATGTTCGCCGTCTACTCCTACGTCGCACCCACCATGACCGAGGTCACGGGCCTCTCGCTCGGCGTCGTCCCCGTGGTCCTCGCGATCTTCGGCCTCGGCATGACGCTCGGGACGATCGTCGGCGGACGGCTCGCCGACAAGGACGTCCTGCGCACCGTGTGGATCGGCTTCGGCTCGACGGCCCTCGCCCTCGTCGCGTTCGCGCTCACGGGCCAGAGCCCGGTCCCGGCCGTCGCGTCCCTGTTCCTGCTGGGCGTGACGTCGCAGATCCTGGGCCTCGCGCTCCAGACCCGGCTCATGGACCTCTCTCCCGGCGCACCCTCGCTCGGAGCAGCGCTGTGCCACTCGGCGCTCAACGTCGGCAACGCCAACGGCGCATTCCTCGGCGGCCTCGTCATCGCCGCCGGCTGGGGATACCTCGACCTCGCGTGGACAGGCCTCGCCCTCACGCTCGCCGGCCTCGCGATCATCGCCCTGTTCGGACGTCAGCGCGTCGCGCACGTCCGGGACGACGCCCCGGCCCTGGAGGACGCACAGGCACAGCCGTCGACGGCCGGCGCGGCGTGACCTGGGCGGCCCCGCGCCCCTCGCCCGGCGGGGCGAGCCCGCACGTCAGGGGCACTGGCCCGCTCGACGACGCGCCGACCCGCCCGAGGCGGACCCCTCAGGTGTTGAGGCCCAGCCCCTTGCGGCCCTTCGCGAAGTAGGCGATCGGACCCACCCAGTTCGCGAGCATCGCCACGCCCCACGCGAGCTTCGAACCCTCGACCTCGTCGGCAGACCGCCTGGCCAGGTCGCGGTAGCCCGCGACCGTGAGCGAGACCTGCACGATCGAGGCCACCACCATCAACGCCTTCTTGCGGCTGCTGAACTCGCTCCACGACTTCTTGTGTGCCATGAGCACCCCTCCCGTGTCGGTACGACGACCTGTCCCCACGACGCTACGCGTGCTCCACCCGGGGCGCACGGCACCGGGCCACGATCCGCGCGTACGTGGTGCATTCAGCCAAGCCCCAGAGATCGCCGGTACCTTGGGCCCACCTGTGTGCCGGAAGCGCACACGCAGACCCTTCAGGAGCGGTTCGTGAGCGAGAGCCCCACCCGTCCTTTCCGCACCGGGCGCACCCCGGGCACGCCCGGCGACTCCGCCGACCTCCTCGCCCCCGACCAGGGGGGAGGCCTCGGCGCCCCCGACGCCAAGAACCTGACTCCTCGCGCGTTCGGGTGGGTGCTCCTGGTCGCCGGCACGGTCGGGCTGGTCGGCGCCGCCTGGTTGGCGATCGAGCGCTACCTCAAGCTCATCGACCCGAACCACGTCGCGGCGTGCTCCCTCAACCCGTTCCTCGACTGCGGCCCAGCCATGGCGTCGTGGCAGGGGGCGCTCCTCGGGTTCCCCAACCCGTTCCTCGGCGTCGCCGCCTTCCCCGTGGTCATGACGATCGGCGTCGTGGTCCTCACGGGCGCCCGCCTGCCCCGCTGGTTCTGGCTCACCCTGCTGGCCGTCACGACCGTCGCCATGGGCCTCATCGTCTTCCTCGTGTGGACCAGCCTGTACGTGCTCGTCGTGCTCTGCCCGTTCTGCATGGTCGTGTGGGCCGCGATGCTGCCGATCTTCTGGTTCCAGGTCGTGCACGCCGTCCAGGAGGGGTACCTCAAGGTCTCCGAGGGGGTACGCCGCGTGATCGTCGACAACAAGGGCACGCTCCTCGCGGTGCTCTACGTCCTCCTCGTGGCCTGGGTCTTCCTCGAGATGGGCCCCACGATCGTCGAGTACCTGCAGACCGTCTGACCGGCTCCCGGTCCGCCCGGTCCACCCGTCCGCCCGGACCCGACCCGGGTGGACGGGGCGCCCTGACGGCGTGGGTGGGCGGCGCCGTCGGGCCGGGTGGGACGTGGGCGTCCAGCCCGCGCCCGCCTGCCGGACGAGGCCGCGCCGAACGGTAAACTCGCGGGGTGAGCACGCCTGAGAACCCCGCCCCCGAGAACCCCGCCGAGTCCGCGCGCCCCGCCCCCGCGGCCTCGCTCGAGACGACCTCCCACCGCTACACGCCCGCCCTCGCGCAGGACATCGAGCTCCGGTGGCAGGACGCGTGGGAGGAGCGCGGCACGTTCTGGGCCGCGAACCCCTCGGGGCACCTCACCGACGGCGAGGGCAGGCACGCCGACGGGCGCTCGCCCTACTTCATCATGGACATGTTCCCGTACCCCTCGGGTGCGGGTCTGCACGTGGGGCACCCGCTCGGGTTCATCGCGACCGACGTCGTCGGACGCTTCCGGCGCATGTGCGGCGACAACGTGCTGCACGCGCTCGGGTACGACGCGTTCGGCCTGCCCGCCGAGCAGTTCGCGGTGCAGACGGGCCAGCACCCGCGTGTGTCGACCGAGGCGAACATCGCGAACATGCGCCGCCAGCTGCGCCGCCTGGGCCTGGGGCACGACTCGCGCCGCTCGTTCGCGACGATCGACCCCGAGTACGTCCGCTGGACGCAGTGGATCTTCCTGCAGATCTTCGAGGCCTGGTACGACGAGGACGCCGTGCGTCCCGACGGCGGCACGGGCCGCGCCCGCCCCATCACCGAGCTCGTGGCCGAGTACGCCGCGGGCACGCGGCCTGTCCCCGGCCACCCCGAGGGCACCCGCTGGTCCGACCTCGACCGCGTCGCGCAGCGCGCCGTGATCGACCCGCAGCGCCTGGCCTACGTGTCCGAGTCGCCCGTGAACTGGGCGCCGGGCCTGGGCACCGTGCTCGCCAACGAGGAGGTCACCTCGGACGGCCGCTCCGAGCGCGGCAACTTCCCCGTCTTCCAGCGCAGCCTGCGCCAGTGGAACATGCGCATCACGGCGTACGCCGACCGCCTCGCCGACGACCTCGACCTCATCGACTGGCCCGAGAAGGTCAAGTCGATGCAGCGCAACTGGATCGGCCGCAGCGAGGGCGCGAACGTGCGCTTCGCGATCGACGGCCTGGGTGCCGCAGGCAGCCAGGACGTCGAGGTCTTCACGACGCGCCCCGACACGCTGTTCGGTGCGACGTTCCTGGTCGTCTCGCCCGAGCACCCCCTGCTCGACGAGGTCCCCGCCGAGTGGCCCGACGGCACGCACGGCGTCTGGACCGGTGGACACGCGACCCCGATCGACGCCGTCGCGGCGTACCGCAAGGAGGCCGCGGCCAAGACCGCGGTCGAGCGCCAGGCCGACGCGGGCAAGAAGACCGGGGTCTTCACGGGCCACCTCGCCGTGAACCCCGTCAACGGCACGCTCATCCCCGTGTTCACCGCGGACTACGTGCTCATGGGCTACGGCACGGGCGCCATCATGGCCGTCCCCGGCGGCGACGAGCGCGACCACGCTTTCGCCGAGGCCTTCGAGCTGCCCGTGGTCCACACCATCGCGGTCCCCGCCGACCACGAGGGCGCCTGGACCGGCGACGGCGAGATCGTCAACTCCTCCAACGACGAGATCTCGCTCGACGGCCTGAACGTGGCCGACGCCAAGCGCGCCATGATCGAGTGGCTCGAGGCCAAGGACATCGGCACGGGCACCGTGACGTACCGTCTGCGCGACTGGCTCTTCAGCCGCCAGCGTTACTGGGGCGAGCCGTTCCCCATCGTCTACGACGAGAACGACCAGCCCATCGCGCTGCCCGACGAGCTGCTGCCCGTCAACCTGCCCGAGGTCCCCGACTACTCGCCGCGCACCTACGAGCCCGACGACGCCGACTCCTCGCCCGAGCCCCCGCTCGGTCGCAACGAGGACTGGGTCAACGTCACGCTCGACCTGGGCGACGGCCCCAAGACCTACCGCCGCGACACCAACACCATGCCCAACTGGGCCGGGTCCTGCTGGTACTACCTGCGCTACCTCGACCCCGCGGACACCGAGCACATGGCGGCCCCGGAGCTCGAGACGTACTGGACCGGCCCCGGGCACAACGCCACGGCCGGCCCCGCGGGCGGCGTCGACCTGTACGTGGGCGGTGTCGAGCACGCCGTGCTGCACCTGCTCTACGCGCGCTTCTGGCACAAGGTGCTCCTGGACCTCGGGCACGTGACCAGCACCGAGCCGTTCCACAAGCTCTTCAACCAGGGCTACGTGCAGGCCTACGCCTTCACCGACTCGCGCGGCGCGTACGTGCCGGCCGAGGAGGTCGTCGAAGAAGGCGGCGGCGACGAGGTCCGGTACCTGTGGAACGGCGAGCCCGTCAACCGTGAGTACGGGAAGATGGGCAAGTCGCTCAAGAACGTCGTGACGCCCGACGACATGTACGAGACCTACGGCGCCGACACGTTCCGCGTGTACGAGATGTCCATGGGACCGCTCGACCTGTCGCGCCCCTGGGACACTCGCGCCGTCGTCGGCTCGCAGCGCTTCCTGCAGCGGCTGTGGCGCAACGTCGTCAGCGAGGAGACGGGCAGGACGACGGTCTCGGACGAGCCCGCCGAGGTCGCGACCCTGCGCCTGGTCCACCGGACGATCGCGGACGTGCGCGTCGAGATGGAGCACATGCGCTCCAACACGGCGATCGCCAAGCTCATCGCGCTCAACAACCACCTCACGGGCCTGGACCGGGTGCCGCGCGAGGCGATCGAGCCGCTGATCCTCATGGTGGCGCCCATCGCCCCGCACATCGCGGAGGAGCTGTGGTCCCGCCTCGGCCACCCGCAGTCGCTGGCCCACGAGCCTTTCCCGGTCGCGCTCGACGAGTACCTGGTCGAGGACACCGTGACGTGCGTCGTGCAGGTCCAGGGCAAGGTGCGCAGCCGCCTCGAGGTCCCGCCGTCGATCGGCGAGGACGAGCTGCGTGAGCTGGCGCTGGCCGACGCGAACGTGCAGCGCACGCTCGACGGGCGGGGCATCCGCACGGTCATCGTCCGCGCCCCGAAGCTCGTGAACGTGGTCCCTGCCTGACGCTGTGCCGCTGAGTGCATGATTCGGCTGCGACACGCCCGGCGAGTCGCAGCCGAATCACGCACTCACGGGTGCGTTGTCCACAGATTCGTCGGTTCACCGCCAGGCGACCGCCGACCGGCGCATCGTTGCCCCATGACGAACCTTGACCTGCCATCGATCGTGCTCCGCTCGCGGGACGCGGAGAGCCACGGTCTGACGCGCCACGACCTGGGCCGGCCCTGGTGGGAGGCGCCGACCCGAGGGGTACGCGTGCCGACCGGCAGCGTCGACGGCGTCGCCGCCCGGTGCCGTGCCGCTCTGGAGATCTTGCCGTCGTCCGCCGCGTTCAGCCACGTCACAGCGCTCCGGCTGCTCGGGATAGAGGTGCCCTGGCGGTTGGACCGCGACTCCGCCGGAACCGACGAGCTGCCGGAGCGCCTGCACGTCGTGGTTCCTCGTCGGGACGTGCGGCCGCAGCGCGGGGACATCGTCGCCCACACGTGCATCCAGCCGGCGCTCGAGGTCTGTACGTGGCACGGGCTCCCGGTCACGACCCCCGCGCAGACCTGGCTCCACCTCTCTCACGGGCTCAGCGTGACCGAGCTCGTGGTGCTGGGAGACTCCATGACTCGCCGGAAGAACGCTGCGACGACCACCGAGCGGATGCGCGAGCTGCTGGCCGCGACGCACAAGATGCGAGGGATCGTGAGGGCACGTGCCGCGATCGAACATGTCGTCACGGGCACAGATTCCTCGATGGAGTCCCGGACCCGCATGATCCTCGTGGGCGCGGGACTGCCCTGCCCGCAGGTCAACGTGCCGGCGATCGACTCGTCGGGGGCCTTCCTCGCGATGCCCGACATGTCCTACCCTGCGCTCCGGATCGCGATCGAGTACGACGGAGACGTCCACAGGACCGATCCCGGCACATGGCGACGGGACGTCGAGCGCCGACAGCGCCTCGAAGAAGCAGGTTGGCTGATCATCACGGTCACCGCTGACGATGTGATCCGACATCCCGAGCGGCTGATCCGACGAGTGCGGGCGGCCCTGGCGCGCTGAGTGCATGATTCGGCTGCGACACGCCGGGCGAGTCGCAGCCGAATCATGCACTCAGCGAGAGCTCCCCGGTCAGCGACGGCGCGTGCCGAACACCGTCCGCGTGATCTCCCGGCCGAGCTGCGTCGCCATCGAGCCCAGGAGCTTGTCGAGGCCCGAGGACGCGGTCGACCTCCGGGCCGTGCCGGTCCGCGAGCCCGACCCCGAACCGCCCCCCGAACCGCCCCCCGAGCGGGCAGCATCCCGTTCGAGCTTGGCCCGCATCCTCTCGAGCTCGTCGGCCTGCTTCTTCGCCGCGCGGTCCGCCTCCTTCTGCGCGGCCTCCTGCTCCTTCGCGAGCCTCTCGGCGGTCTCGGCCTGCTCGGCCGCGGCGTGCTGCGCGGCGATGCGCGCCGTCAGGAGCTCGTAGGCCGACTCGTTGTCGACCGCCACGGCGTACCGCGCGGCGAGCGGCGATCCCGCGACGATCCCGTCGACGACGGGCTCGGGTGCGGGTTCCATCGACGACTGCGGCGCACGCACCCGGGTCCACGCGACCGGCGTCGGGGCGCCCTTCTCGGTCAGCACCGTGACCACCGCCTCGCCCGTCCCGAGCGACTGCAGCAGCTGCTCGAGGTCGTAGGGGGACCGCGGGAACGTCCGCACGGCGGCGCGGAGGGCCGCGGCGTCGTCGGGCGTGAAGGCGCGCAGCGCGTGCTGGACCCTGTTGCCGAGCTGGGCCAGGACGTCGGCGGGCACGTCCTTGGGGCTCTGCGTCACGAAGAACACGCCCACGCCCTTGGAGCGGATGAGTCGCACGGTCTGCACGACCTGCGCCACGAACTCCTTGGTAGCGCCCGTGAACAGCAGGTGCGCCTCGTCGAAGAAGAAGACGAGGCGGGGCTTGTCGAGGTCGCCGACCTCGGGCAGGTCCTGGTACAGGTCGGCGAGGAGCCACATGAGGAACGTCGAGAAGAGCGCGGGCCGGTCCTGGACGGCGGGCAGCTCGAGCGCCGAGATCGTGCCGCGCCCGTCGGCCGCGACGCGCAGCAGCTCGGTCGTGTCGAACGCGGGCTCGCCGAAGAACACGTCGGCTCCCTGCGCCTGGAGCGTCACGATCTCGCGCAGGATCACGCCGGCCGTCGCCGCGGACAGCCCGCCGATGCCCTTGAGCTCGGCCTTGCCGTCGTCCGAGGTGAGGTAGGCGATGGTCGACTGCAGGTCCTTGAGGTCGAGCAGCGCGAGGCCCTGCGTGTCGGCCCAGTGGAAGATCAGCCCCAGGCTGGACTCCTGGGTGTCGTTGAGGCCGAGCACCTTGGACAGCAGGAGCGGCCCGAAGTCGCTCACGGTCGTCCGGATCGGGATGCCCTTGCCGAGCCCGCCGAGCGAGTAGAACTCGACCGGGTAGGTGGTCGGCTCCCAGTCCTGCCCGATGCTCGCGGTGCGCTCGAGGATCTTCTCCCCGCTCGCGCCGGGCACGGCGAGCCCCGACAGGTCGC
Organism: Oerskovia sp. NPDC057915; assembly: GCF_042887685.1. Lineage (NCBI taxonomy): Bacteria > Bacillati > Actinomycetota > Actinomycetes > Micrococcales > Cellulomonadaceae > Oerskovia > Oerskovia sp. NPDC057915. The sequence goes on from NZ_JBHVOS010000001.1 coordinate 251,744, forward strand.
CCTTGATGTCCGCGACGAACGTCGGCACCCCGGCGTCGGACAGCCCTTCGGCCATGCCCTGCAGCGTCTTGGTCTTGCCCGTCCCGGTGGCCCCGGCGACGAGCCCGTGCCGGTTGAGCATCGCGAGCGAGAACCCGACCTGGACGTCGGCGCGCGGTACGGGGTCGCCGGGAGCCTCGGGGGCTTCGAGCAGCGCACCCAGCGCGAGCGTCGCACCCTTGTAGGCGTAGCCCGCGGCGACCTCGGCGGCGTAAACGTCCAGGGGGCCCGACGGCGGAGCCTGCGCGTGTGGTGCGGCCGCCGGTGCCGGGGTGGTCGGGTCGGGAGTGCCCGACGGCGCCGCGTCGGCGGGCGGGCCAGGCGCCTCGGTGCCGGGTCCGGAGGGGGAGCCGGTACCGGAGGGGATGTCGGCGCTCCCGGCCGCTGCGGCCTCGGCGGCCTCGAGCGCGGCCTGTGCTGCGGCGGCCTTGGCCTCGGCCGCCTCGGCGGCCGCCTGCGCGGCGGCTGCCTTCAGGGCGGCGAGCTCTGCGGGGGAGGGGGCTGCGTCGTCGGGCATGTCTCGGATACTAGGGCGGCGCCCCGGTGAGCGCGCGGCGCAGGATGCGACGGCTGGCGGCTGCCACGTAAGGTGTCCCGGAGATGAGTCCTGCGAAGCACCCGGCCGTCCACGTCGTCACGGACTCGACCGCCTCCCTCCCTGCCGGTGACCACCCGGCGCTGTCCGTGGTGCCTCTGCACGTGCTGGCCGGGGACGAGGTGTTCCTCGAGGGCGTCGACGTGTCGCCCGACGACGTCGCGGACCGGATCGGCGCGGGCGAGCGGGTCACGACCTCGCAGCCGACACCGCACGCCCTGGTCACGGCCTACGAGGCGGCGGCTCGGGCCGGTGCGCGGTCGATCGTCTCGATCCACCTGTCGGGCGACCTGTCGGGCACGGTGCACGCGGCGGCGCTCGCCGCGACGCGCTCCCCGGTGCCGGTGCGGGTCGTGGACTCCCGGACCGTCGCGATGGGGCTGGGTTTCGCGGCGCTCGCGGCGGCCGACGTCGCGGCGGACGGCGGCACGGTCGACGAGGTGGCCCGCCGTGCGATCGCGGTCGCTGACTCGAGCCGAGCGATCTTCATGGTCGAGTCGCTCGACCACCTGCGCCGCGGTGGCCGTCTGGGTGTGGCGGCCGCGACGCTCGGTACCGTGCTCGGCGTGAGACCGCTGCTCGCGGTGCGCGACGGCCGGATCGAGGTGATCCAGAAGGTCCGGACGCGCGGCGCTGCGGTCGACCGGCTGGTCCAGGTGGCGGTCGACTCGGTCGAGCGTCGGGGCGAGCCCGAGCTCGCGGTGCACTACCTGGGCGACGACGGTGCGGCGAGAGACGTGGCCGACCGGCTGTGGGACGAGACCGGGGTGCGGGCGGCGGTCACGCCCGTGAGCGCGGTCGTCGGGGCTCACGCGGGACCCGGTGTGCTGGCGATCGTCGTGGCGGACCGCGCGCCGTAGGTCGTCCCGGGACTGTCGGCCGTGCACAGGTCGGCCTCCGTGCGTCGTGTCCACAGCGCCGTCGTCGTGCCCGGCCAGCGGTGGGGCCAGGGGCCTAGCGTGCCCGGGTGACCTTCTCCCGGACGCGCCCACCGACCGCCGACGACGACCTGCCGCACCCCGGCGGAGGGGACCGGCTGCGGCGGTTACGAAGCGTCGACGCGGCCCTCGACCCGGTGTCGAGCGACGACCCCCTGCGGCCCTCGACCGCACCTCCCAGGAGGACTCGCGAGGGCGAGAGCGACCTGCGGGACGAGCCGGCCCCCCGGCACGGTCCTCTGCACGCGGTCGCCGAGGCGTACACCGCGGCGAACGGTCACCCGACGACGCACTCGGGTTTCGAGCACGTGCCCGACGGCGGTCCGCGCCGCTGGTCGGCCGGGGCGAGGACCGCGGTGGTCGCCGCGGTCGCGGTCCTGCTGCTCGCGGCGGGGGTGGCGGCGTGGACGCTCACCGACGGTGACGACCTGCGTCCCGTCGCGGCCCTCGGTGCCGAGCGCACGGTGGCGGGGACCCCGGGGCGCGAGGACCTCGCTGCGCCCGGGGACGACGGTGTCCCCGGGGTCGCGTCCAGCACCCCCGGGGCCGGTGCCGGGGACGGTGACCCTGCACCCGGGGTGGGCGACGTCGTCGTGCACGTGGTCGGGGCCGTGGCCGCGCCCGGGCTCGTGACCGTGCCCGAGGGGTCCCGCGTCGCGGACGCGCTCACGGCGGCCGGGGACGCCACGCCGGACGCCGACCTCGCAGGGGTCAACCTGGCGCGGGAGGTCGTGGACGGCGAGCAGATCGTCGTGCCGAGGCCGGGTGAGGTCGTGGCCGCCGCCCCGGGGGCTGCGGCCGGGGGTGGGACGTCGGACGGCCCGGTCGACCTCAACACGGCCGACGAGGCCGCGCTCGACGGACTGTCCGGGATCGGTCCGGTGCTCGCGGCCCGCATCGTCGAGTGGCGAGAGGCGAACGGCCCGTTCACGACCGTCGAGGAGCTGGGGGAGGTGAGCGGGATCGGGGACGCGCTGCTCGCGAGGCTGCGCGACCAGGTGAAGGTCTGAGACGGTGCGCGACGACCAGGTCACCCGGGAGGTCCCGTCACCCCGGCGGTCCCCCGGCCCGGCCGACCGGCCGGCGCCACCGGACGCCCCGGTGCGTCCCCCGCGGGCGACCGCGACGGACCTCCGGCTCGTGCCCGCGGCGCTCGCGTCCTGGGGGAGCGCGTGGTGGCTCGCGGGCGCCGAGCCCGAGGCCGCCCTGGTGGGGACCGTCGTGGGCACGGCGTCCGTGGTCCTCCTCGGGGTGCTGCTGCTCGTTGCGCGGCACCCGCGCGGAGTCACGGCGGCCCGCGTCCCGGAGCCGCGGACCCCTGGGCGTCCGTGGCTCGGGCAGTGCACCCTGGTCGCGGCCTGCGTGCTGGCCGTGCTGGCGGCCGGGACGGTGCACCTCGTCGCCCGCGACCGGGGCGGTACCGCCGACCTCGCTGACCAGGGCGCGACGGTCGAGGTCCTCGGGAGGGTCGTGGGCGAACCGGAGGTGGTCACGAACCCCTGGTCGGGGGCGGCGGACTCGGTCCGTACCACGCTGGCCCTGGACGCGCTCGCGGGCCGCGGCGCCGCAGGCCCTGCCGGGGGGCACGTCGACGTCCTCGCGGACGTCACGTGGGGCGACCTGGCCTACGGGAGCGAGGTCCGGGCGTCGGGCACGCTGATGCCGACCGACCCCGGGGACAAGGCCGTGGCGACGCTCGTCGCGACCGGGCCGCCCACGGTCACCCGTGCCCCGGTCCCCGCGCTGGGGATCGTCAACACCCTGCGGGCCGACCTCCTCACGGTCTCGGACGGACTGCCCGCCGATGCGCGGGCGCTGCTGCCGGGCGTCGCGGTCGGCGACACGTCGCACATCGACGACGAGCTCGACGAAGCGCTCAGGACCACGGGGCTGACGCACGTGACCGCCGTCTCGGGCGGGCACTTCGCGATCGTCGTCGCGACCGTGACGGCGCTGTGCGCCACTGCCCGGGCGCCACGCGGGGTGCGCGTCGTCGTGACGGGCACTGTCATGGCGGGCTTCGTGCTCCTGGTCCACCCCGACCCGAGCGTGCTGCGCGCTGCGGCGATGGGCGCCGTCGGGCTCGTGGGGATCGGGCTGGGGCGGCCGTCCAGGGCGCTCCCGGCGCTCGCGGCGGTCGTCGTGGTGCTCCTCGTGCTGGACCCGTGGCTCGCGCGGTCGTACGGGTTCGTGCTGTCGAGCGTCGCGACGGCCGCCCTGGTCCTCGGGACCCAGCCCCTCGCGCGGCGTCTCACGCCGTGGATCGGCACGGTGCCCGCGTTCGCGCTCGCCGTCCCGCTGACGGCGCAGCTCGCGTGCGCACCGATCCTCGTGCTGCTCGACCCGTCGGTCGCGACGTACGCGGTGCCGGCCAACCTGGTCGCCGCGCCGGCGCTCGTCCCGGCGACCGTGCTCGGGGTGCTCGCGACCCTCGTGGCTCCGTGGTTCCCCTCGGCCGGGGTGGCCCTGGCGTGGCCCGCAGGGATGGCGTCGTGGTGGATCGCCGCGGTCGCGCGCTCCTTCGCAGGCCTGCCAGGGGCCCGGATGCCCTGGCCAGGCGGGATCGGTGGCGCGGCGGCGCTCGCGGTGCTGACCGTCGTCGGGCTGGTCCTGGTGTGGCGCTGGCGGTGGGTCGCGAGCCTGGCCGGGATGCGGGTGCCGTGGAGCCGCGGCAGCGGGTGGCCGCACACGTGGCGCACGGCGGTGCGAACGGGCGCGCGTGAGGCGTTCACCGCCCGACGGCGTCGCGCGACCCTTCGCCTCCTGGTCGCCTGGGTGATGGTCGCCGTGGCGACCACCGGGTGCGTGGTGCTCGCGTGGCCGCGCTGGATAGCCCCCGCAGGACGTGACGTGCCGGACGACTGGGCGGTCGCGGCCTGCGACGTCGGGCAGGGCGACGGACTGGTGGTCCGCACCGGGGCCGGGCGCGGCCTCATGGTCGACGTCGGGCCCGCAGGGGACGCCGCGGGGACCTGCCTCGACGAGCTCGGGATCGAGCGCCTCGACCTGCTCGTGCTCACCCACTTCCACGCCGACCACGTCGGCGGGCTCGACGCGGTGCTCGACGGACGCCAGGTCGACCGGGCGCTCGTGACCGGCCTCGGCGACCCTGCCCACCAGGCCGAGCGGGTCCTCGACGACCTGACCGGCCGCGGGGTGCTCGTCGAGATCGCCGAGCCCGGGGCCGGCGGGGTGCTCGGCGACGTGACGTGGGAGGTGCTGCAGGCCGGGCGCGGCACCACGTCCAGCGACCCGACGCCGAGCCGCCAGCGAGGTCGGCCCACCCTCGCCGAGGCCGACGGAGGAGCGAACGACGCGAGCATCGCCCTGCTCGTCACGACCCCTCGGCTCACGCTCGTCGCGCTCGGCGACCTCGAGGACAGCGGACAGGAGACCCTCGACCGGACGCTGCGGTCCCGCGCCGGCGGAGCCGACGTCGACGTCGTCAAGGTCGCGCACCACGGGTCCCGCGTCCAGTCGCCCGGGCTCGCCGCGACCCTGAGCCCCACGGTCGCGATCGTGAGCTCGGGCGAGAACACCTACGGCCACCCGACCGATGCCGCGCTCGACCTCTACGAGAGCGTCGGGGCAGCAGTCCTGCGCACCGACCGGTGCGGGACGTTCGCGCTCGTCGTGCGTGACGGGGCGCTCGCGGTCGCGGGCTGCGAGGACGGCTGATCGGGCTGGCTGATCGGGATGGATGGCTGGGACGGGTGATCGGGCTGACCAGGACGGCTGGCCGGGCTGGCTGGCTGATCGGTCTGATCGGGACGAGCCGAGCCGGTTCGACCGCCGACCATGCGGTTGCGGTACGTCGAGCATGCGGTTGTCGTCCGGAATCGGGCCGATCACGACGCCAACCGCATGCTCGGCACCGGGGCGGGCACCTGCGGTCCGCACCCGGGACGTGTCGCGGGATGTGCTGCGGGTGGGTGGCCCGTGGGATCGTTGTGCCCATGGCTGCCGCTCCCTCCCGCACCTCCCGCCCGTCCGTGACGCTCGCCTGGAACGCTGTCGAGCTCGCGCCCGTGGTGCTCGTGCAGGGACCCGAGGGGCTGCTCGCGGAGCGCGCCGTCGACTCGCTGCTCGGGCTCGCACGTGCGCGCGACCCGGAGGCGGAGAAGTCGGAGATCGAGGCCGTGACCTACGAGTCCGGCATGCTGACGGTCGCCGCGAGCCCGTCGCTCTTCGGCGAGCCCAAGTTCGTGGTCGTGCGAGGCGCGGAGGCAGCGGCCGACGCACTCATCCCGGACGTCGTGGACTACGTGGCCTCGCCCGACCCGGACACGACGGTCGTGATCGTGCACGGCGGCGGGGTGCGGGGCAAGAAGATGCTCGACGCGATCCGGGCGAGCGGTGCCCCCGTCGTGGCGTGCGAGGCCATCAAGAAGGACGCCGACAAGCTCTCCTTCGTCGCCGCGGAGTTCAAGGCCGCGGGGCGTCGGGCGGATGCCGGCGCGGTCAAGGCGCTCGTCGAGGCGCTCGGCAACGACCTGCGTGAGCTCGCGAGCGCGTGTGCGCAGCTCGTCGCCGACACGACGGGCACGATCAGCGCCGCAACGGTCGACCGGTACTACGGGGGCAGGGTCGAGGCCACGGGGTTCCGGGTCGCCGACGCGGCCGTCGCGGGCAGGGCCGGCGAGGCCGTGTCGTTGCTGCGGCACGCGCTCGCGACCGGGGTCGACCCCGTGCCGCTCGTCGCGGTGCTCGCGATCAAGCTGCGCACGCTCGCCAAGGTCGCCGCGATGCGCGGCCGCGGGGGAGTCTCGGCCAAGGACCTGGGGCTCGCCCCCTGGCAGATCGACCGTGCGAAGAAGGACCTGTCGAGCTGGACCCCCGAGGGGCTCGCCGCCGCGATCACCGCTGTCGCGCAGGCGGACGCCGAGGTCAAGGGCGGCGGCCGTGACCCGGTGTTCGCGGTCGAGCGTGCGGTGCTGACGATCGCCGGGGCGCACGGCTCAGGACGTTGAGCCCACAGGGGCGTGAAATGCCGGGCCAGGACGACCGTCCCGGCGTGCGGGTCCGGCCTGCGACCCAGGACGACCTGGACGCCGTCGCCGACGTCGAGCGTCGTGCCCGTCGTGGCACGGACCGGGACCAGCTCGTGCTCGCCCTGACCGACCCGGAACGGGTCGTGGTCGTCGCGACCGTGGACGGCGTGGTCGTCGGTTGGGGCAAGACTCACTGGTGGTCGTACGAGGACGGCCCGGCACCGGTCGGCCACTACCTCGGAGGGGTCACCGTCGACCCGGACTTCCGGCGCGGCGGCGTCGGGGGCACGCTGACCCGGGCACGCATGGACTGGGTGGCCGGGCGTGCGGGCTTCGTCTGCTGCGTCGTGAACGCGACCAACGTCGCATCGCTCGCGCTGCACGAGGGTCTGGGGTTCCGCGAGGTGGCGCGTGCGGCGTCGTTCCACACGATCCGGTTCACGGGCGGGAGCGGCGTGCTCCTCCGGGCAGACCTGGGCGCGGGCCGCGCCTGACGGCACGACCCGCCCCGCGCGAGCACCCGATCCGGTGGTGCCAAGGACTCACGGCCCGCCGTGCCCCGGACGCACGAGAGGCGCTGCCCCGTGGAGGGAGCAGCGCCTCTCGACGTTCACCGTGCGGCCCGAGGTGGATCAAGGGCGCACAAGGTCACGCGTGGAAGGGAGTTGTCACGCTCAGAGAGCGTTGACGGCCTTCGACAGAGCCGACTTGCGGTTCGCAGCCTGGTTCTGGTGAATGACACCCTTGGAGACTGCCTTGTCGAGCTTCTTCGACGCGGTGACGAGGGCGCTGGCAGCGGCCTCCTTGTCACCGGCGGCGACGGCCTCGCGAACGCGGCGAACGTTCGTCTTGAGCTCCGACTTGACGGCCTTGTTGCGCAGACGAGCCTTCTCGTTCGTCTTGATGCGCTTGATCTGAGACTTGATGTTTGCCACGTGTGGACTTTCTGGTGTGTTCGCCGAAGCGATCGAATAGGTCGTAGAGGGCGATTCCAGCTCCGGGACTGGGGGTGGGGAACCCTTGGAGAGGAGCTGGAACTGTGCCCGCCGACCTGGGCGGACACGCAGCCACCTAGACTACCAGCCGACCGCGAGATCAGCCAGAATGCTCACCCGCGGCCCGCGACCCACCGCAGCCCACCGCGGCCCGCGACCCGCCGCAGCCCACCGCGGCCCGCGACCCACCGCAGCCCACCACGGCCCGCCATCCCGCCCGGACCGGCCTCCGGGTGCGCCCAGGCGCGCCCAGGCGCACCCACGTGCACCACGTGCACCCGGCCAGCGAGCGCTCAGCCCTGGATCCGGCCCATCTCGCGGACGACCGTCTCGAACGTGCGGCGGTCCATGACGGCGCCCTCGCGGCGCACCGCGCCGGGGTCGACGCGGATCACGCGGTCGAGGCGCACCTCGCTGTCGCGGCCGCGGGAGTCCCAGGGGCCGGAGCCGATGTCGAGCCAGTGCCGCCCCCAGCGCGCCTCGTCGGCGGCGTCGCGCGAGTGGTCCTTGCTCGTGAGCATGGTCGCGAGCAGCCATCCACCGTCGCGACCGACGAGCAGCACGGGCCGGTCCTTGCCCTGGGAGTGGTCCTCCTCGAAGGGCACCCAGGTCCACACGATCTCGCCGGGGTCCGGGTCGCCGTCGAGCTGGGGGGAGTACTCGGCTCGCACGCGGTCCGTGTAGTCACCGGGGTAGGTGCCCGTGCCGGGCTGGGGCCCGCTCGACGTCGCGGGGCCGGCGGGCCTGCCGTGCCCGCGGGTGCCGGCCTGCGGTCCGGGCTTGGCGCGCGTGCCCGACGCCGTCGCTCCCGTCTGCGGGCGCGGCGCCACCCCGCGCGGGGTGCCCGACGTCGTCGGGCCGGAGGGCTTGCGGGCGCCTGCCCCGTCACCGGAGCGGGACGAGCTGTCGAGCGCGCCGAGGATCGCGCGCGCCGCGTCCGTGAGCAGGGAGATCCACTTGTTCTGAGCCACGCCCGCAATCTACCCGGACCGCCGGGGCCCTGACCTGCGTGCGGGGCCCTGCGGGCCCGGCCATCGGGGGACGGTGAGCCTCGCGTGTGCGGGGTCGTGGGACAATGGTGGCTGCTGTCCGACCCTGCGTGCGACGACCAGCGACCTGCCGGGCACGTCCCGGCGGCTCACGCTCCGTCGTCGAGCACCGATCCGCAGGGGCGGGCGCCGTCCGCCGCCCCGTCTTGACCCACCACAGGAGCGCACCCCCGTTGTCCCCGATCCCCAGCGCCCAGCTGAGCACCCGCATCCAGCCCGCGGCGACGCCGCCCGAGCTGCTGCGCAACTTCTGCATCATCGCGCACATCGACCACGGCAAGTCCACGCTGGCCGACCGCATGCTGCAGCTCACCGGCGTCGTCGACGCGCGAGCCATGCGTGCGCAGTACCTCGACCGCATGGACATCGAGCGTGAGCGTGGCATCACGATCAAGTCGCAGGCCGTGCGCATGCCGTGGGCGGTCCGCGAGGGAGACGACCCGGACGACACGTCGGCCCCGCTGGTGCCCTACGCCCTGAACATGATCGACACGCCCGGGCACGTCGACTTCACGTACGAGGTCTCGCGCTCGCTCGCCGCGTGCGAGGGGGCCGTGCTGCTCGTGGACGCCGCGCAGGGCATCGAGGCGCAGACCCTCGCGAACCTGTACCTCGCGATGGAGAACGACCTCGCGATCATCCCGGTGCTCAACAAGATCGACCTGCCGGCCGCGCAGCCCGAGAAGTACGCCGAGGAGATCGCGGGCCTCGTGGGTGTCGACCCGTCGACGGTCCTGAAGGTCTCGGGCAAGACGGGCATGGGCGTGACCGACCTCCTGGACCGCATCGTCGAGGAGGTGCCGGCCCCGCAGGGGGACGCCGACGCCCCGGCGCGCGCCATGATCTTCGACTCGGTGTACGACACCTACCGCGGCGTCGTGACGTACGTCCGTGTGGTCGACGGCAGCCTGAACCCGCGCGAGAAGATCGTCATGATGTCGACCAAGGCGACGCACGAGCTCCTCGAGATCGGCGTGAGCGCACCCGAGCCGCACCCCACCAAGGGGCTCGGGGTGGGCGAGGTCGGCTACCTCATCACGGGTGTGAAGGACGTGCGCCAGTCCAAGGTCGGCGACACGGTCACGAATGCCGCGAAGCCCGCGGACGAGGCGCTCGGCGGCTACAGCGACCCCAAGCCCATGGTGTTCTCGGGGCTGTACCCGATCGACGGCTCGGACTACCCGGTGCTGCGCGACGCGCTCGACAAGCTCAAGCTGAACGACGCCGCCCTCAACTACGAGCCCGAGACCTCGGTCGCGCTGGGCTTCGGGTTCCGCGTGGGCTTCCTTGGCCTGCTGCACCTCGAGATCGTGCGCGAGCGCCTCGAGCGCGAGTTCGACCTCGAGCTCATCTCGACCGCCCCGAACGTGGTCTACGAGGTGACCCTGGAGGACCGTTCGGTCGTCACGGTGACCAACCCGAGCGAGTTCCCGGGCGGCAAGATCGGCGAGATCCGTGAGCCGATCGTCAAGGCCACGATCCTGTGCCCGACCGAGTTCATCGGTGCGGTCATGGAGCTGTGCCAGGGCAAGCGCGGTGTGCTGGGCGGCATGGACCACCTGTCGCAGGAGCGCGTCGAGCTGCGGTACACGCTGCCCCTCGCGGAGATCGTGTTCGACTTCTTCGACCAGCTCAAGTCCAAGACCCGCGGCTACGCGTCGCTCGACTACGAGCTGTCGGGCGAGCAGGCTGCGGACCTCGTGAAGGTCGACATCCTGCTCCAGGGCCAGACCGTCGACGCGTTCAGCGCGATCGTGCACAAGGACAAGGCGTACTCGTACGGCGTCATGATGACGGAGAAGCTCAAGGAGCTCATCCCGCGTCAGCAGTTCGAGGTCCCGATCCAGGCGGCCGTGGGTGCGCGGGTGATCGCTCGCGAGACCATCCGCGCGATCCGCAAGGACGTGCTCGCCAAGTGCTACGGCGGAGACATCAGCCGCAAGCGCAAGCTGCTCGAGAAGCAGAAGGAGGGCAAGAAGCGCATGAAGACGATCGGTACGGTCGAGGTCCCCAAGGACGCGTTCATCGCGGCGCTGTCCTCCGACGGCGCGGGCAGCAGCGGCGGCAAGGACGCGAAGGACAAGTCCAAGAAGTGATGTGCTGCTCTTCTCGTGAGCGCGTGGTCCTCGATGTGCTGGGGGCCGCGCGCTCCGCGGCGTCCGGGGAGCGGGCATGAGCCCGGCGCTCCCGGACGGCATCCCCGTGCCCGACGACGGCGCTCTGCCCGCGTGGGTGGGTGCCGGTCCCGCCGGGGCGGGGCCGGACGACCACGCGGGTCGTGACTTCGGTGTGTACCTGCACGTGCCGTTCTGCACGGTCCGCTGCGGGTACTGCGACTTCAACACGTACACGGCCTCCGAGCTGGGTGGCGGTGCGAGCCAGGCGTCGTACGCCGACACCGCGCTGCGCGAGATCGAGCTCGCGCAGCGGGTCATGGAACGTGCCGGCCTGGCCTCGCGCCCGGTCTCGACCGTGTTCGTGGGCGGCGGTACCCCGACCCTCCTGCCGGCAGGCGACCTGGGGCGCATGCTCGCGGGCGTGCGTGACGCCTGGGGCCTGGTCCCCGGCGCCGAGGTCACGACCGAGGCGAACCCGGACTCGGTGACCCCGGAGTCGCTCGCGGAGCTCGCCGCGGCGGGGTTCACGCGCGTGTCGTTCGGGATGCAGTCGGCCGTGCCGCGCGTGCTCGCGACGCTCGAGCGGACGCACGACCCGCGCCGCATCCCCGACGTGGTGCGCTGGGCGCGCGACGCGGGGCTCGCGGTGTCGCTCGACCTCATCTACGGGACGCCCGGCGAGAGCCTCGACGACTGGCGGACGAGCCTCGAGGCCGCGCTCGCGACGGGGGTCGACCACGTCTCGGCGTACGCGCTCGTCGTCGAGCAGGGCACGAAGATGGCCGCGCAGGTGCGCCGCGGGGACATCTCGTTGCCCAGCGAGGACGACCAGGCCGAGAAGTACGAGCTTGCGGACGAGCTGCTCACCGCGGCCGGGCTGGAGTGGTACGAGGTCAGCAACTGGGCCCGGCGGGCGCGGGCCGACGACGCCCAGGCGCCGGGCACCGTCGCAGCGGACCCGGCGTTCGTGTGCCGCCACAACCTGGCGTACTGGCGGGGCGAGGACTGGTGGGGGATCGGTCCCGGGGCGCACTCGTACATCGGAGGGGTCTCGCACCGTACAGATGGTTCCGAGGGCTCCGCGGACCTCACCGGCGCTCCCGACGACGCGTCCGACGACGCGGCCGCGCCTGCGCCGGGCGGCCGTGAGGGCGTGCGATGGTGGAACGTGAAGCACCCGCGACGGTACGCGGCGTTGCTCGAGGCGGGCAGCAGCCCGGCGGCCGGACGAGAGCTCCTGACCGTCGCGGAGGCTCACCTCGAGCGCGTCATGCTCGGGGTGCGACTGCGTGAAGGACTGGACCTGAGCGTCCTTACCGAGGTGGGTCGACGCAACGTGGCCGGCATGGTCGCGGCGGGCCTCCTCGACGGCAAGGCGGCGATCCGTGGCCGCGGGGTGCTGACCCTGCGGGGACGGTTGCTGGCGGACACGGTGGTACGGGAGCTGACGGACGGGTGACGACGGTAGGGCAGTCGGCTCGGGCACAGGCCGGAGCAGCCGGGACCTCGACCGACCGCGTCGACGTGTGGCAGCGACTGCGACCGGCCGACCTCGACCTCGCGGCGCCGGACCGGTCCCTCGTCGGGCCACCGCCGGAGAGTCCACCGGCTCCCGGCGGGCATCGTCCGTCACGACCGGTGCGACCGACGGTCCGGTACCGACGGATCGCCGGGCTCGACGGACTGCGTGCGCTGGCCGTGCTCTCGGTCATGGTCTTCCACTTCGCCCCGCAGGTCCTCCCCGGCGGGTACGTGGGCGTCGACATCTTCTTCGTGCTCTCCGGGTTCCTCATCACGACGCTCCTGGTCCGGGAGTTCCGGGCGCGGCGGGCGGTGTCCCTGTCCCGGTTCTGGGTGCGAAGAGCCCGCAGGCTCCTGCCCGCGCTGGGCCTGGTCGTGCTCGTGTGCACGGCTGCCGCGGGGCTCGTCGGGGGTGACCTCCTGGTGGGGATCGGGGCGCAGGTGGCCGGCGCCGCCACGTTCACGAGCAACTGGGTCTACATCGCCCAGGGCAGCACGTACTCCGGGGGGCTGGCACCCCAGATCTTCGCGAACCTGTGGTCGCTCGCCGTCGAGGAGCAGTTCTACCTGGTGTGGCCGCTCGTGGTCCTCGCCGTGCTCGCGCTACGGATCACCCGGCGCCGGGCCCTGGTCCTGGCGGGGGTGCTCGCCGTGGGGTCTGCCGTCGCGATGGCGGTCCTGTACTCGCCCGGAACGGACCCGACCCGGGTCTACTTCGGCACCGACACCCACCTGTTCGGGCTCATGATCGGTGCGTTCCTCTCGTTCTGGCACCTGCGCACGGGCAGGCCGACGCTCGTCCGGGAGGCGCCGCGGACCACGACGCGCCGGGGGACCCTGTTCGTCGTGGGTGCGGGGCTCGCGGGCGCCGTCGTCCTGGTCGTCGCGATGCTCTGGATGCCGTGGGACGACGGCGTCACCTACCGGGGTGGGCTGTTCGTCGTGTCGCTCGCGACCGCCGGGGTCGTCAACCTCGTGCTGCACGCACCGGGTCTCGGCAGGCTGCTGGACCGGGGGCCGGTGGGCTGGGTCGGCGCGCGCTCGTACGGCCTGTACCTGTGGCACTGGCCCGTCTTCGTCCTGGCCGCCGCGCTCGCCGGGGGCGGAGGGCTCTACGCCAGCCCTGGACCGTGGGTCGCGCTCGTCGCGTCGGTCGTGACGTTCGGTGCCGCCGCGCTGTCCTACCGGTACGTCGAGCGTCCCGTCATGGGGCGGGGCCTCGGAGGCTACGTGCGGACCGTGGTGGCGTGGCTCCGCCGAGGCGCGTCGGGCCGCAACCCGTTGCCGGTCCGCGGGTGGCTCACGGTCGGTGGGGTCGTGGTGGTCGTCGGGCTCGCGGTCACGGGTTTCGTGCGTGCGCCAGCGACGTCCTCGGTCGAGGCGCAGATCCGGGCGGGCGCGGAGGTCGCGGCGCTGACCCAGCAGCCCGGCGGTGAGGCTCCGGCGGCACCGGCTCCCGAGGTGGCGCCGGTCCCTGCGGAGCCCGCGCCGGACGCCCCGCCCGCGGCGCCGACGCCCCCGCCCGGCGACCAGGTCACGATCGTCGGCGACTCGGTCACGCTCGCGAGCGCGCCCGCGCTGACCGCGGCGCTTCCCGGCGTGCTGATCGACGGTGCCGTCGCCCGGCAGATGAAGGACGCCGTCGGGCTGGTCGACGCCGTCCGGGCGGCCGGGAACCTGCGGCCCTTCGTGGTGCTCTCGCTCGGGACGAACAGCACCGTCGACGCCGCGATGATGGACAAGGTCCTCGCCGCGATCGGCCCCGACCACACGGTCGTCCTCGTCACGGGGTACGCCGACCGGTCGTGGGTGCCGGTCACGAACGCCGAGCTCGTCGGCGCGTCCCAGCGCCACGGGAACGTCGTGGTCGCGGACTGGAGCGGCACGATCGCCTCCCAGCCGGCGCTGCTCGGGCCCGACGGCGTGCACCCGACCTCCGAGGGGACGTCGCTCTACGCGGGGGTCGTCTCGGGCGGCCTGGCGCAGGCGGTCGCGCTCCGCGGTCCCTGACTCCTCCCGTGCGGCGCCCGAGCGGGCGTCCTGTGCGCATCGTGCCTCGTGTGGCGGGAATGGCCCGAACGCCCCATCGTTGAGGGTGATCTGTGAAATGTTCGATCGTCACAGTCCGTTCACAGTGTGGCTTGCCACCCCGCCGACCCGAGGGATCACGATGAGCGACAACACCGCAGGCGGGCCGCCGCCGGAAGAGAACGAGCCGACCCCGCAGAACCCCTACGCGAGCACGCCGGACCCCGGTGCCGCCGCGCAACCTCCTGCCGAGCCCGTGCCGCCGAGCCAGCCGCCCACGCAGCCTCCGGTGACGCCGCCCACGCAGCCCCCGGCCCAGCCGACCCCGCCGGTCCAGCCGACGCCACCTGCTCAGCCGGGGCCCCCGGTCGCGCCGCCCTACGGAGCCCCGACGCCACCCCCGGGCGCGCAGCCCTACGGCGCTCCTGCCGGCGGGCAGCAGCCTCCGTACCCGCCGCCGGCCGGCGCCTACCCGCCCCCCGGCCAGCCCGCGTACGCCGGGGCGGCCCCGTTCTCGGTCGGTGACGCGATCGGCTTCGGGTGGAAGAAGTTCTGGGCCAACCCCGGCCCGTGGATCCTCGCGATGCTGATCTTCCTGCTGATCAACGTGATCTTCAGCTGGATCTCCGGCGGGTTCAACCAGTTCTCGGAGTACCGCACCGACGGGTTCACCGACACCAGCATGGGTGCGGCCCTGGGGCTGGGATTCGTCGGCACGCTCCTGTCGATCGTGGGCGTGATCATCAGCTACCTGATCGCCGCGTTCTACTCCCGGGGCGCCCTCGACGAGACCCAGGGCCGCAAGCCCGACGTCGCGGCGTTCTTCCGGATCGCCAACGTGGGCAACGTCCTGCTGGCCGCCTTCCTCGTGGCCGTCATGACGATCGTCGGCACGATCCTGTGCGTCCTGCCCGGGATCGCGGTCGCGATCTTCTCGGCGTTCGTCTACTACTTCACGCTCGACAAGGAGCAGGACGCGATCACCGCGATCAAGTCCAGCTGGTCGCTCGTCTCGAAGAACTTCGGGTCGGTGTTCCTGCTGCTCCTGGCGCTGTTCGGGATCAACATCCTGGGCTTCCTGGTCTGCCTCGTCGGGCTCCTGGTGACCCTTCCGCTGTCCTACATCGCGGTCGCCTACGCCTACCGCCGTCTGGTGGGTGAGCAGCCCGCCTGACCTCGGGACCACCCGCGACGACGGGCCGTGCCGCACCTCCGTCCCGGGTGCGCGGGACGGCCCGTCGTCGTGTACCCCGGGAGCGCCCCGGGTACGTACCGGGTGAACGGGCCAGGTCGAGGGACGGGCACGGTGGCCGCGTGTGCCCTGGACCGGCTAGCGTGAAGCGCCCGGTCCGTCCTGAACGGTCCGGTCCGTCCGTAGAGAGGCCCCGATGAGCAGCCAGCACCCTTCCGACCAGGTCCCCGACTACGGGCAGTACGTGCCCCCGACGGACCAGCCCGGCACCCCTGGCGGCCAGCCCGGCCAGCCGAGCCAGCCCGGCCAGCAGGCCCCCTACGGCCCTCCCGCGGGCCAGCAGGGGCAGTACCCGCCCCAGGGCCAGTACCCGCCGCCGGGCTACCCGGGTGGCGCGGCCGCCCCGCTGTCGCCCGCCGACACCAAGACCTGGGCGAGCCTGTCCCACCTCCTGGGTGGGATCCTCGGGTTCCTCGCGCCGCTCGTGATCTGGCTCGTCTTCCGCGAGCGCAGCCACGTCGTGGACGTCGAGGCCAAGAAGGCGCTCAACTTTCAGATCCCCGTGGCTCTCGTCCTGCTCGCCGCGAACTGGGTGCTTCCCGGATTCTTGTCCGGGCTGGTCGTCCTCGGTGTCTGGGTGGCGTCGCTCGTGCTGGGGATCATCGCGTTCCAGGCCGTCAGCAACGGCCGTCCGGCCAGCTACCCGATCGACGTGAAGATCGTGAGGTAGCGCAGGGGACCGCACGCCGAGAGGGGGCGTCCTGGGTGGACCAGGACGCCCCCTCTCGGCGCGCCGGCCGGGCTGGAAGTTCTCAGTCGGCCGTCACGAAGTCGATGAGCTCCTCGACGCGGCCCAGCAGCGACGGTTCGAGGTCGGCGTAGCTGCGCACGGTCCCGAGGATGCGCTGCCAGCCGCGGGCCACGTCGGCCTGCTCGGCAGCAGGCCACCCGAGCTCGCGCAGGATGCCGCGCTTCCACTCGGTGCCGCGCTCGATCACCGGCCAGGCGTCGAGGCCCACGCGCTCGGGCCGCACGGCCTGCCACACGTCCACGTAGGGGTGGCCGAGCACCATGACCGTGCCGGGCCGCGCGCCCTTGAGGGCCTCCGCGACCAGGCGCGTCTCCTTGCTGCCGGGGACCAGGTGGTCGACCAGGACGCCCACCTTGCGCTCCGCCGTCGGGCCGAAGTCCTCGAGGGCCTCCGCGAGGTTGTCGACGCCGTCGAGCAGCTCGACCACGACGCCCTCGATGCGCAGGTCGTCGCCCCAGACCTTCTCGACGAGCTCGGCGTCGTGCTTGCCCTCGACCCAGATGCGGCTGCCGCGCGCGACGCGCGCCCGGACGTTCGCGACCGCGCGCGAGCCCGACGCGGTGCGCGTCGGGGCGACGGGAGCCCTCGACGTCACGGGGGCGGTCAGCTCGACCGGTTCGCCGTCGACCCAGAAGCCCGGGCCGAGCGGGAAGGTGCGCGTGCGGCGTGCGCGGTCCTCGAGCACGACGACGTGCATGCCGCCGGACTTCTCGACCCGCACCACGGCTCCGACCCAGCCGGTCTCGACGTCCTCGACGACGAGACCGCGCTCGGCGGGCTGAGGGCGGGAGACCGGGCGCCGGCGGTGGGGGACCGGGGCGGGGGTCGCGCTGGACAGGACGTCGGAACCGTAGCGATCGAAGCTCACCGACGTCACCCTAGGCGCTCGTGGCGCCCGCGCCCGGAAGGGGCGCGCGGCGACGACCGAGGTCGTCTCCGGTCGTACCGGGGCGGGGACGCTCACCGGGTGCGGGCCCACGTGCCGTGGTACGACTGGCCCGTGAGCACTTCGACCGGCCCGGCCACGCCCGACGCCCAGCGGTGGCGCGTCCTGGGGCTGTGCCTCGCGGTCGGTTTCATCACGATGCTCGACGTGTCGATCGTCAACGTCGCGCTCCCGTCGATCGAGCGGGCGCTCGACGCGGGCCCGACCGAGCTGCAGCTCATCGTCGCGGGCTACACCCTGGCGTTCGGGCTCGCGCTCGTCCCGGCCGGTCGCCTGGGCGACGCGGGCGGGCGCCGCACGTTGTTCATCGCCGGCCTCGTGGGCTTCGCGCTCACGAGCCTCGCGGCGGGCCTGGCGCCGAACGACGAGTGGCTCGCGATCGCCCGGCTCCTGCAGGGCGTGAGCGCGGGCATGCTCAACCCGCAGGTCATCGGGCTCATCCAGCAGATGTTCTCGGGGTACGAGCGCGGCAAGGCGTTCGGCATGTTCGGTGCGACGATCGGCGTCTCGACGGCGCTCGGGCCGCTCCTGGGCGGCCTGATCCTCCAGGTCGCGGGCGACGAGAACGGGTGGCGGTGGATCTTCGGGATCAACGTCCCGATCATCGCGGTCGTGCTGCCCCTGGCCGTCAGGTTCCTGCCCGCGACGGTGCACAGGCCCGGCCCGCGCAGGCTCGACCCCGTGGGCCTCGTCCTCATCGCCGTCGCGACCGTCGCGGTCATGCTCCCGTTCGTCACGACGTCGGGCCAGGACGACGACCCCGGGCGCTGGTGGTGGCTCGCGCTCGGGGCGGTCGCGGTCGTCGCGGCGGTGCTCTGGGAGCGGCGCTACCGGCGCACCACGGGCGCCCCGGTCCTGGACCCGCGCGTCCTGTCGCTCGCCTCGTTCCGGAACGGCACGCTGCTCGGCATCACGTACTTCGCGGGGTTCACGGGGATCTTCCTCGTCGCGACGCTGTACCTGCAGAACGACCTGCACTTCACGCCACTGCACGCGGGGCTCATCGGGATGCCGTTCGCGATCGCGTCGGGCGTCGCGTCGTGGCTCGCGGGGCGCGGTGTCGCGCGCTGGGGGCGCCCGCTCGTGGTCGCGGGCCTCGTGGTGGTGCTCGTCGGGCTCGGCGGCGTGGTCCTCGCGATCCGGGCCACGGGGGACGACTCGTCGGCCGCGGGCTGGGGCATCGCCCTGACCATGATGATCACGGGGATCGGCAGCGGGACCGTCATCTCCCCGAACCAGACCCTGACCCTGGCCCGCGTCCCGGTCGAGCTCGCAGGCGTCGCGGGCAGCATGCTCCAGCTCGGGCAGCGCGTGGGGTCGGCCATGGGCATCGCCGTGGTCCTCTCGACGTACTACTCGCTCAAGGCGGGAGGCTCGACCGGAGCCGTCGCGGCGAGCACCGCGATGCTCATCACGGTCGCGCTCGTCGCGGTCTCGCTCGTGGTCGCGGTCGTGGACCTGCGGGCGCGGCACGCGCAGGGCGCGCCGCGCGGCGGGGTGTCCTCGACGGTCTGACCTGCCGTGCCGGGCGGTGGCCCGACGGCGGAGGGCGGGCTGCGTCGTCGGGCCCGGCCGGCCCCTGCCGCGCCTCGGTCGGGAAGACCCCGTGAGGACACTGTGCACGTCGCGCCCCTCGCCTCCGACGACCGCGTAGAATTAGCACTCGACGGTGGAGAGTGCGAAACGCGCGACGATCGGCAGGAGGTGTCCATGAGCGAGGAACGACGGCTCGACGTGCTGCGCGCGATCGTCGAGGACTACGTCCTGACGAGGGAGCCGGTGGGATCGCGGGTCCTGGCAGAGCGGCACCGCCTGGGGGTGTCCCCGGCGACGATCCGCAACGACATGGCCGCCCTCGAGGAGGACGGCTACATCGCCCAGCCGCACACCTCGGCCGGGCGCGTCCCCACGGACAAGGGGTACCGCCTGTTCGTGGACAGGCTCTCGACGATCAAGCCCCTGTCCTCGCCCGAGCGGCGGGCGATCGAGACGTTCCTGTCGGAGGCCGTGGACCTCGACGACGTCGTGGCCCGGGCGGGGCGTCTCCTCGCCCAGCTCACGGGCCAGGTCGCCGTGGTGCAGTACCCGTCGCTGCGCCGGTCGGGCCTGCGGCACCTCGAGCTCGTCCCGGTCGGGGACCGGCGCCTGCTCGTGGTCATCATCACGGACACGGGCCGCGTCGAGCAGCGCACCCTCGAGGTCGCCCAGGCGCCGGACGAGGCCACCCTCGCCGAGCTGCGCACGCGGCTCAACGCGGTCGCGGCGGGCAAGCGCCTCGCGGAGCTCGGCAAGGGCTTCGCCGACGTCGCCGAGGAGTTCCGCCCCGAGCACCGGGACCTCGCGCGCTCGCTCGCGCTGCTCGTGGAGGAGACCCTGTCCGAGGAGTCGGAGGAGCGCATCGTGCTCGCCGGCACCGCCAACCTGGCCCGGGTCGGCATGAGGTTCGAGCACGCCCTGCGACCGGTCCTCGAGGCGCTCGAGGAACAAGTCGTGCTGCTCGGGTTGTTGACCGAGATGGCTGCGGAGTCCGGGGTGAGCGTGCGCATCGGTCACGAGACGCAGCTCGAGGGGCTCGCGGAAACGTCGGTCGTGACGAGCGGATACGGTAACGAGGGGGACTCGGTCGCGCTGATCGGCTCGATCGGACCGACCCGCATGGACTATCCCGGGACGATCGCCTCGGTCCGCGCGGTCGCGCGGTACCTGTCGCGCGTCCTGACCACATGAGTTCGGTTCTTGCGCCGGCGCGTGCTCGACCGGGTCGTCGGACCCTGGTCGTCACCGCACGGTGTTGTCGGAAGTCGCCGGTCCTGGACCGGCGTGCGCTAGTAGAGAGTGACCTGTGAGCGACTACTACGAGATCCTGGGCGTGCCCCGGGACGCGAGCCAGGACCAGATCAAGAAGGCCTACCGCAAGCTGGCCCGTGAGCTGCACCCTGACGTCGCGGGCGAGGCCGCCGAGGACAAGTTCAAGGACGTGTCCCGCGCCTACGAGGTGCTGTCCAGCCCGGACAAGCGCCAGCAGTACGACCTCGGCTCGGACCCGTCGGCCGCCGGCGGCGGCATGGGCGGAGGCTTCGGCTTCCAGGACATCTTCGAGACGTTCTTCGGGGGAGGCCAGGCGCAGACCGGCCCGATCCCGCGTGCACGCCGCGGCCAGGACGCCCTGGTGCGCCTCGACATCGACCTCTCGGAGGCGACCTTCGGGGCGCGCCGCGAGCTCCAGGTCGACACCGCGGTGATCTGCGGCACGTGCTCCGGCTCGTGCTGTCGCCCCGGCACGTCGCCCCGTACGTGCGACGTGTGCAACGGCCGCGGCACGGTCCAGCGCGTCGCCCGTTCGTTCCTCGGCCAGGTCATGACGACCGCCCCCTGCGCCGCGTGCCAGGGATTCGGCACCGTGATCCCCGAGCCGTGCGCCGAGTGCGCGGGCGAGGGGCGCGTGCGCAGCCGTCGCACCCTGACGGTCAACGTCCCCGCCGGCGTCGACACGGGCACCCGCATCAAGCTCACTTCGCAGGGCGAGGTCGGCCCCGCGGGCGGTCCCGCGGGCGACCTGTACGTCGAGATCCGCGAGCGCAACCACGAGGTCTTCGTGCGTCGCGGCGACGACCTGCACTGCACGCTCCAGGTGCCGATGACGGCTGCGGCCCTCGGGACGGTCCTCGAGCTCGAGACGCTCGACGGCCCGCAGGAGATCGACCTGCGTCCCGGCACCCAGCCCGGTCAGATCGTCACGCTCAAGAACCTCGGCGTCGGTCACCTGCACACCGGTGGTCGCGGCGACCTGAACGTGCACGTCGAGGTCCAGGTCCCCACGGGCCTCGACGAGGAGCAGGAGGAGCTGCTGCGCTCGCTCGCGAAGGCTCGCGGCGAGGAGCGTCCCGACCCGCGTCTGTCCGCCGCGCACCCGGGGGTCTTCTCCCGCCTGCGCGACAAGCTCTCGGGACGCTGAGCGTGAGCGCGCCGGTCTTCCTCGCGGAGGCGAGCAGCTCGTCGGACGGCGGGGCCACGGACGGCCTCGCGGGTTTCCCGGCGGGTTCGCTCTACGTGCTCGACGGCGCCGAGGGGCGTCACGCGGGCGTCGTGCAGCGGCGTGGGGTCGGTGAGGCGGTCGACGTCGTGGACGGCGAGGGCCTGCGCCTGCGGTGCACCATCGAAGGGGTCGAGCCCTCGGGCGTCCGACTGCGCGTCCGTGAGGTCGTCGAGGAGCCCGCGCCCGACGTCGTCGTGACGCTGGTCCAGGCCCTCGCGAAGGGCGACCGCGACGAGATGGCGATCGAGGCGGCGACCGAGGTCGGTGCCGACGCCGTGGTCCCGTGGCAGGCCGAGCGTTCGATCGTGGTGTGGCGCGGCGACCGGGCGGCCAAGTCGCGCGCCCGCTGGCTCGCGACCGTGCGCGCCGCGACCAAGCAGGCGCGGCGCGCGCGCCTCCCGCGGGTGGATCTCGCGATCGACACGCGCGGGCTCGTCGAGCGTACGCGCCAGGTGGTCGACGCGGGCGGTGCCGTGATCGTCCTGCACGAGGAGGCCGTCGTCCCGCTCGCCGAGGTGGCCCTGCCCGTCCCCGCGTCCCAGGACGCGGCCGCGGCGGGACGAGCACCCGAGGTGCTCGTCGTCGTCGGGCCGGAGGGTGGGATCTCCGAGAAGGAGGTCGAGGCGCTGACCGGTGCCGGTGCGCGGACCGCGCGCCTCGGCCCGCACGTGCTGCGGACCTCGACGGCAGGCCCGGTCGCGATCGCGATGCTCGTCCAGCGGCTCGGTCGGTGGGGCGGGGCGGACGACGCGCAGTGACCCCGCACGCGGTGCCGGAGCACGGCCCGCCTCCCGGGCCGTGCCGGCGAGCCGGGGGTAGCCTGCCGTCATGACCAGCAACGACACCTCTCGCCCGACCGACCCGGACTGCCTGTTCTGCAAGATCGTCGCGGGAGAGATCCCTGCGACGATCGTGGCGACCACGGACCAGGCCGTGGCGTTCAAGGACATCAACCCGCAGGCACCGCTCCACGTGCTCGTGGTGCCCCGTGCCCACCACGGCGACATCGCGCAGCTCGCGGCCGCCGACCCAGACCTCCTCGCGGGGGTCGTGGCCCTGGCGGACGAGGTCGCGAGCGAGCACGCCGACGGCCAGTTCCGGCTCATCTTCAACTCGGGGCCGCGTGCCGGGCAGAGCGTGTTCCACGTCCACGGGCACGTCATCGGCGGCACCGCGCTGGGGTGGAACCCGGCCTGACCGCAGGCCGCCCGTCGGTCCGCTCCAGCGGGCCGCCCGGAGCGCCCGGTATTCGCCCTGACCCGGGCGGGCACGCTCGATATCATGGACGCACCACGAACCACCCGACCTGCAGAAGGAGTGCCTCGGCGCAAGCCGGCTCATGCCATCTTCGACACCACCCACACCGGACGGCCCAGCGGCCGCGCACCCCTCCGGGACCCGGGTCGAGCACCGTATCGTCGTCCCCTCCCACGTGCCGATGGTGGACCTGCTCGGCAGCGGTGACGTGGTCCTGCGAGCGATCGAGTCCGGGTTCCCCACGATCGACGTCCACGCCCGCGGGAACGAGATCGCCGTGTCCGGCCCCGTCGGCGACGTCGCGCTCGCCTCCCGGCTGCTCGACGAGCTCGTCGAGGTCGTCGAGTCCGGCACCCGTCTCACGCCCGACGTCGTGACGCGCTCCGTCGCGATGCTCACCGCGGCGACCGCGACCCGCCCGGCCGAGGTCCTCACGCTCAACATCCTCTCGAGCCGCGGCCGGACCATCCGTCCCAAGACGGTCGGGCAGAAGCGCTACGTCGACGCGATCGACGCGAGCACCGTGACGTTCGGCATCGGCCCCGCAGGCACGGGCAAGACCTACCTCGCGATGGCCAAGGCCGTCCAGTCGCTCCAGGCCAAGCAGGTCAGCCGGATCGTCCTGACCCGGCCGGCCGTCGAGGCGGGGGAGCGGCTCGGGTTCCTGCCCGGCTCGCTCTCCGAGAAGATCGACCCGTACCTGCGCCCCCTGTACGACGCGCTGCACGACATGATCGACCCCGAGTCGATCCCCAAGCTCATCGAGGCCGGGACCATCGAGGTGGCGCCGCTGGCATACATGCGTGGCCGTACGCTGAACGACGCGTTCATCATCCTCGACGAGGCGCAGAACACCTCGACCGAGCAGATGAAGATGTTCCTGACCCGCCTCGGCTTCGGCTCCAAGATGGTCATCACGGGCGACGTGACGCAGGTCGACCTGCCCGGGGGCACGCCGTCGGGGCTGCGGGTCATCGAGGACGTCCTGACCGGGGTCGACGACGTCGAGTTCTGCCGCCTGACCTCCACCGACGTCGTGCGGCACCGACTCGTGAGCGACATCATCGACGCGTACGCGCGCTGGGACGTGAGCACCGCGCGTCCGGCGCGCGACGGCGGAGGCCACGCGCACGGCGCCGGGCGCGGCGGGACGGCCCGCCGCGAGCGCCCACGAGACACACGAGACCAACGAGAGCAAGGGGCACGCTGATGAGCGTCGAGATCAACAACGAGTCCGGCTACGAGGTCGACGAGGCGGAGTTCGCGGCCCTCGCGCGCTACGTCCTGGACGCGATGCACGTCCACCCGCAGAGCGAGCTCGGCATCCGGTTCGTCGAGTCCGACGTCATGGCCGAGCTGCACGTCCGCTGGATGGACGAGCCCGGCCCCACGGACGTCCTGTCGTTCCCCATGGACGAGCTCCGTCCCGGGCGCGACGGGGACGTGACCCCCGCGGGCGAGCTGGGCGACATCGTGCTGTGCCCCGAGGTCGCCGCGCAGCAGGCGGTCACGGCGGGCCACTCGACGGCCGAGGAGATGCTCCTGCTCACGACGCACGGCATCCTCCACCTGCTCGGCTACGACCACGCCGAGCCCGAGGAGGAGAAGGAGATGTTCGCGCTCCAGCGCAAGCTGCTCCTGACCTTCCTCGCCAGCCGATGACAGAGGTCCCCGTCGCGCTGCTGCTGGTCCTCGCGGTCGTCGGGGTCGTCCTCGCGGGGGCGCTCGGCGCGGGCGAGGCGGCGGTCATGCGGGTCACCCGGGCGGCGGTGGGTGAGGCGGCCGCGGAGGTCGAGGGTGCCACGACCGGCCCGCACGGCGGTGGGGCGGCCGGTCCGCTGCCGCCGCGCGTGGTCCGGGTGCGCCGGGTCCAGGCGCTGACCGAGGACCCCCCGCACACCGCGGCGTCGCTCGCGTTCCTGCGCGTGGTCGCCGAGATGCTGGCGGCCGCCTGCGTGACGCTGCTCGTCCTGGCCTGGCTCGACGACTGGTGGCAGGCGCTGCTCGTGGCCCTGCTGTTCGCGGTCCTCGTCGCGCTGGGCTTCGCGCGGGTCGCGCCGCGCGCGCTCGGGCGCCAGCACCCGGTGAGGGTGCTCCTGGCGCTCTCGGGGATCCTGAGGCCCGCGGTCGCCCTGACGGGCTGGCTGGTGCGTGTCACGGCCTCGCGGGACGAGGCCGACGGGCCGTACGAGCGCGAGCTGCGGGACATGGTCGACCGCGTCAACGAGTCCGAGATCATCGAGGAGGAGGAGCGCGAGATGATCCGCTCCGTCTTCGAGCTCGGCGACACCCTCACGCGCGAGGTCATGGTGCCCCGCACCGACATGATCACGACCCCCGCGTCGACGCCCCTGTCCAAGGCGCTCGCCCTGTTCCTGCGCTCCGGGTTCTCGCGGCTGCCCGTCACGGGGACGTCGGTCGACGACCTCGTGGGCGTCGTCTACTTCAAGGACGTCGTCAAGGTCGTGCACGAGTCGCCCGAGGCGGCGTCGCGACGCGTCGAGGAGGTGGCCCGGCCGGCGATCTTCGTGCCCGAGTCCAAGCCGGTCGACGACCTCCTGCGCGAGATGCAGGCCTCGTCGTCGCACATCGCGATGGTGGTCGACGAGTACGGGGGCGTCGCGGGCCTCGTGACGATCGAGGACGCGCTCGAGGAGATCGTCGGGGAGCTGACGGACGAGCACGACCGGTCCGGGCCCGAGGTCGAGGACCTGGGCGACGGGACCTTCCGGGTGCCCGCGCGTCTGCCCCTCGACGAGCTCGGAGAGCTCTTCGACCGCGACATCGAGGACGACGACGTCGATACCGTCGGGGGCCTGCTGTCCAAGGCTCTCGGCAAGGTCCCGCTGCCCGGGTCGACCGCGGAGGCCCAGGGCGTGCACATGACGGGCGAACGGGTCGAGGGACGCCGCAAGCAGCTCGCGACCGTGCTCGTGAGCGCCGTCGCCGCCGACCGCGAGGACCCGGACGACCCCGAGGCGTCGTCGAGCGGCGACCGGCGTGAACCCACCGAGCCGCACGAGCGCGGCCACCGAGACCACCAGACGACCACCGAGCGCGCGGAGCGTGCCGGGCGGACCAGTGACACCCCGCGTCGAGCGGGAGAGTCGAACGAGAGAGAAGCACACCGGTGACCCAGAACGACCACGCAGCAGCAGAGCACAAGGCCGGCTTCGCGTGCTTCGTCGGACGGCCCAACGCGGGCAAGTCCACGCTCACGAACGCCCTGGTCGGGCAGAAGGTCGCGATCACGTCCGGGCGACCGCAGACGACCCGCCACACGATCCGTGGCATCGTGCACCGCCCCGACGCGCAGCTCATCCTGGTGGACACGCCCGGGTTGCACCGTCCGCGCACGCTCCTCGGGGAGCGCCTCAACGACCTGGTCCGCGAGACCCTCGCGCAGGTCGACGTCATCGCGTTCTGCCTCCCGGCGGACCAGAAGGTCGGGCCGGGGGACAAGTACATCGCGGCCCAGCTGGCGGACCTGATGAAGGGTCGTCGACCCACCCCGGTCGTCGCGGTCGTGACCAAGGCGGACCTGGTGGACCGCGAGACCTTGACGAAGCACCTCCTCGCGGTGGACCAGCTCGGTGCGTGGCAGGACATCGTGCCCGTCTCGGCCAAGGACGGCTTCCAGGTCGAGACGCTGGAGGAGGTGCTGATCAAGCACCTGCCGCCGGGCCCGGAGCTGTACCCCGGCGGCGAGCTGACCGACGAGCCCGAGGCCGTGATGGTCGCCGAGCTCGTCCGCGAGGCCGCCCTGGAGGGCGTGCGCGACGAGCTGCCGCACAGCCTTGCCGTGGTCGTCGACGAGATCGTCCCGCGCGAGGGGTCCGGGAACCCGGAGACCGGTCGGCCGCCGCTCCTGGACGTGCGGGTCAACCTCTTCGTGGAGCGCGACAGCCAGAAGGCGATCATCATCGGGCGGGGCGGTTCGCGGTTGCGCCACGTCGGGACGGAGGCCCGCAAGGGCATCGAGGCGCTGCTCGGTGCGCGCGTGTACCTCGACCTGCACGTCAAGGTCGCCAAGGACTGGCAGCGCGACCCCAAGCAGCTGCGCCGGCTCGGGTTCTAGGGTGCGCCCCCGTCCGGTGTCGGGTCGTTCCCAGGGCGGGCGGCCCCGTCCGCGCGAGACGATGCCGTCGTGATCTTCCGTACCGCGGCGACGAGCGCCGCCCTCGCGATCGGTCTTGCCCTGGTGGGGGCCGTCACCGGACCCCAGTGGTCCCCCGTGCCGGTCACCGACCATCTCGAGCCCACGACGTCGGACACGACGATCGGCGGTCAGGGGCCCGACGTCCAGCCGGTGGGGACCTACGAGGTCACGGAGACCCCGGTCGTCATCAGGCTCGACGGGACGAGCGTCGACGGGATCGTGCGCGAGCCGGTCGACGCCCCGGACGGGCGACCCGGGGTGGTGTTCCTCCACGGCGCCGGGACGGGGGCGGCCGACGAGGCGTTCGTCGACATCGCGACCGAGATGGCGAGCGCCGGCGTCGTGACGCTCGTGCCCTCCAAGCGGCTCGACACCTACACGACGCGGCACCGCGACTACGTCGACATGGCGGCCGACTACCAGCACTCGGTGGATCTCCTGCGGACCCGGCCCTCGGTGGACCCGGACGAGGTGGGGCTGTACGCCGAGTCGGAGGGCACGTGGATCGCGCCGGTCCTGGTGGACCAGGATCCCGACGTGTCCTTCCTGGTCATGGTCTCGGCGCCCGTGGTGCCGCCACGGCAGCAGGCGGGCTTCGCGGTCGACTCCTACCTGCGCAACACGGGCGTGCCGCAGGGCGTCTTCCGGGCGATCCCGCGGGCCGTGGGCATGGAGATGCCGGGGGGAGGGTTCGAGTACGCGGACTTCGACGTCACGCCCTACCTGTCGCGCCTCGACGTCCCGACCCTCGTCGTCTACGGCACGGCGGACCCGTCGATGCCGATCGAGCAGGGCGCGCTGCGCATCATCGCGGAGGCGGGTGCGAACGGGAACCACGACGTGACGGTGCGCTACTACGAGGGCGCGAACCACGGGATCAAGATCGACGACGTCCTCGTGCCGGAGTTCGCGCGCGACGTCTCGGCGTGGGTCCAGGGGCTCCCGGGCACGGCGGGCGCCGCCCCGACGGTGGCGGGCGGCCAGCCGAACCAGCTCTACCTCGCCTCCGCGGTGCCCAACCCCCGGTGGTACGGGAACGGGGACATCGTCATCGGGTTCGTGATCGTGGGTGGCGTGCTCCTCGTCGTAGGTCCGCTCGTGTGGCTCGTGACAGGGACGGTGCGCCGGATGCGTCGGGCACCGCGCTCGCCGGGTCGGCTCGCACCCGGGCTGCGGTGGCCGCTCGTAGGGCTCGCGGTCGGGTCCGTCGCGACCATGGTGGGCCTCGTGGTGTACCTGGTCTCGGTCGCGAGGCTCGCGCTCGACTACCGGACGGACGCGTGGGTGGTCCAGGGCGGGTGGGTCGCCGTGCGTCTCCTGGGGCTGGCGACCGTCGTGGCCGCGGCGTTCATCATCAACCGCCTGTCGGACCTGCGGACGGCGCACAAGGCGGTCGACGCCTCGGGCGAGGGTGTCGTGGTGCGGCCGGCGACCGGTGTCGGCGCCCGCACGACGTTGTGGGCGACCGTCGCCGGCTCGACGATCCTGCTCGTGACGCTCGCCTACTGGGGCGTGTACCAGCTCGGCATCTGACGCCCGCCGTCGTCGCCGACCTCTAGGGTCTTCGCATGGGACGACGGTCGCGGGACTCGAGGGGTTCGCTCGTGCGTGTGCTCGCGATCGAGGAGGTCGACGACCTGGGGGAGCCGGGGCCGTCCGGCCCGCCGGTCCACGGCTCGGCGCCCGACGGCGGAGCGCACGCCCCGAGGGCGGGCGACGGTCAGGCGTCGCGAGGCTCGGCCGGGGACGAGCCGCCCCCCGAGGAGAGGCCCGCACGTCGGCCCTGGTCGCGCCGGACCCGTGTCCTCGTGGTGGCCGGGGCCGCGGTGGTCGCTCTCCTCGTCGTCGGAGGCTTCGTCCGTGGCTCGATGAACGAGTCCGCGCGCATCGAGCGGGTCGTGGCCGCCGGGGGGCTCAGGCCGCTGGGTCCGGACGCGAGCGTCGTGTGGCGGATCGAGCCGGGTGCGGTCGGGGCGGGCGAGTCGGAGACCTGGCTGTCCCGTCCTGTCGTGGTCGACGGGACCGTCGTGCTGGCGGGGCCCGACGTGATGGCTCTCGACCCGGCGACGGGCGAAGAGCTGTGGCGAGCCCCGTCCCCGTTCGGGTCGGTGGTGCCGGGGACGAAGCGGACCGACTGCTCGGGCAGCGGCCCGTGGCCGAGTGCGTCGGGGCCGCTGATCTGTACGACGTCGGTGCAGCGGCAGACCTCGTTCCTCGGCGAGACGGCCGCCGAGGAACGTCTCGTCGGCCTCGAGGTGCTCGACGCGACCACCGGTGAGGTCACGGCCTCCCACGTGTTCGAGGACGGGACCCTCGGGGCGAGCGTCCTCGACGACGGGGTGGCCACGGCGCGGTGGGGGACGGGCGACCAGGTCGTGGTGGACCTGCGGGACATGACCACGGGGGAGCTGCGCTGGACGACGGAGATCGCGGCGGTCCGCGACCGGAGCGGTGAGTACGGCGACCAGCTGGGACTGTGGGGAGTCGGGGACCTGCTCTTCCTGGACGCTGCGGGCACCAGCACGACCCTCGATGCCGAGGGGAACGTGGAGCCCGAGGGCGCGCGCGACTCGTGGACCACGGTGCTGGGGGACGGCCGGTCGGTCGTCCACCGGATCGACGGCACGTCGGCGGTCCTGGAACCCGACGGGAGCGAGGCTTTCGTGGCTCAGGGGCAGGTCCAGGAGTTCGGGGCGACCGACGGCACACCGGCAGGTGCTCTCCTCGTGACCGACGGTGGAGGAGTCATGGACACCTCCGGTGCGATCGGCACGCCGCGGATGGCCGCGCTCGACCCCGAGACCGGTCGGACCCTGTGGGAGAGCGAGGGCACGCTCGACGCCCCGGTCGCCAGGGCGGGCGACGTCGGGATCCTGTCGGACGCCGGTCGCCTGCGTGCGGTCGACCTGCGGTCGGGAGCCCGGCTCTGGGAGGCCTCCGGTGTGCGGAGCTTCGCCTCGGCGCACACCGACGGCACGGACCTCTACCTCGTCGAGAGCGGCCCGACCGGTGGGATGCGGCTCACGGCGATCGCCGTCGACTCGGGGCGCGAGGTGTGGGTGAAGGACTTCGTGGACACCGCGGTCTGGGGGACCGGTGTCGGCGGGACGCTCGTGGTCGTGACCTCCGACGGCGGTGTGCTCGGCATCGGCTGACCTGTACCGGGGGCCTCGTGCGGCGTCTGCTGCGTGTCCTGGCGCCCCTTCTCGCCCCGCCCGGTCGAGGCATCGGGACTACCGTGGAGAGGTGGCTCCACGACGTCGTGAGCATGATGCCCACGCCGTCGAGCTGGTCGAGGTGGCCGAGCTCGACGACGACTTCGACGTGGGGCAGACGGGGGCTACGGGGCGGACGACGGGGAGCGCTGGAGCGCACCCGCGAGGTGCCGATGCCGGACGGACGGGAGCAGGCTCGTCGACGGCCGGAGCCGGACGGGCGCCCCTCGGTACCGGGGCGGTCGGCGAGCAGGGCAGGACCAGAGGCCGGCGCGTCCGCCTGGTCCTCGCCGTGGTCCTCCTGGCGTGCGGAGCCGGGGCCTCGCTCGCGGTCGGGGCGGTCCTGGAACGGGCTCGTGCCGACCGGGTGGCCGCACAGGCCGGAGGGCTCTGGCCCGTCGCCTCCGAGCCGGCGAGCCTGTGGCGCGCCTCGACCGGGGAGGGGCCGCCCGCGGCCGTCGAGGGCCAGGTGGTGCTCACCGGGCCGGAAGGAACGGTGACGGCCCGGGACATCACCACGGGAGGCGAGCTGTGGACGGCGCGCCTCCCGCCCGGGACGACGACGTGCGGGCCGGATCTCCTCGACCCGGGCG
Source organism: Oerskovia sp. NPDC057915 (assembly GCF_042887685.1). Lineage (NCBI taxonomy): Bacteria > Bacillati > Actinomycetota > Actinomycetes > Micrococcales > Cellulomonadaceae > Oerskovia > Oerskovia sp. NPDC057915. The sequence goes on from NZ_JBHVOS010000001.1 coordinate 282,226, forward strand.
TGCAGGGTTCGCCGCTCGTGTGCGTCACGGACCGGGGAGCGTCGGCGGGGGCCGGCCGGAGCGGCGACAGGTTCCCGTTCCTGGTGACGGTCCTGGACCAGGCCGGGCAGGTCGTCGGGTCCCGTGCCCTGACCGACGGCGTCGAGGCGGCGGTACCGCTCGCGGGAGGGCGCGTCGCGACGGCGGTCCTCGGGACGGACGGCGTCGTCGTCACGTGGGAGGGCGCGCTCGACGGTGCCGTCGAGCAGGTGCGCACCGTCGGCGTGACGCCGGCTCCCGTGGACGCGGTCGGGTCCACGGGCGCGGAGGGGGACTCCACGGCTCCCGTCGAGGACGTCGGTCTGGTCGCGGCGCGCGGGCTGCTGCACGTCCGTTCCGGCGAGGTGTCGGAGACCTTCGACGCGGCCGGAGAGCCGTCCGCAGAGTTCTCCAGCGTGCAGGCGCGTGGATGGTTGCAGGAGGGCAGCCTTCCGGGAGGTTCGTCGGCCAGGGTGGTCGACGACCGACGGACCGGGCAGGAGGACCGTGTGGACGTGGTCGGGCCGGACGGTCGGCGGAGGTTCAGCGTCGCCGGGGAGCCCTTCGTGCCCCAGGTCACCGACGACGGTCCTCCTCAGGTGCTCGTGGTCCGGATGCCCGGGTTCACCGGGTACGACGCGAGCACGGGGCACCGCCTGTGGCACCGGGAGGAGTGGCCCGAGGTCCTGTGGCTCCAGACGGACGACGTCGTCGTGGTGGAGTCGGGCTCGCGGTTGCTGGCGCTCGAGACGAGGACCGGCCGCGAGGTGTGGCAGCGCTGGTTGCCCACGGAGATCGTCCGGGTGTTCACCGACGGGGACTCCGTGCTGCTCGCCACGCTCGGCGACGAGCTCGGCGGGACGGGCGGTGCCTCGACGAGCGTGGTGTCCGTGAGCCTCTTCGACGGCCGCACCGAGTGGCGCATGACCCTCGACGGAGACTACTACGAGGTCGTCTCCGCACAGGGGGTGCTGTTCGCCATGACCAGGACCGAGGTCGTGCGTCTGGGTCGTGGGACGCGGAGGTACAGAGTGGGAGACTTGAGCCATCGGTGATCTACCGGTAGAAACTGACGGGGCCGTCGTGGCCTGATCCGGCGCTCGACCGACACCGAGCCCGGGGTGATCTGTAGGGAGAACGCGATGACCAACGAGACCGACCCTGGGCCCGGCCCCGATCAGCAGCCACGGACTCCCGCCGGCGGGGCCGAGAAGGATCCGTCGTCCGACGGGTCCCTGAAGGTGTCCGCCCCGGAACCGGCGGGCGATACCGAGCAGACGCCGGGACCGGCAGCCGGGAGCAACCCGTTCGTCGGCATCCCCGTGAGCGACTACGTGCGGGACGGCGTGGCGGCGTTGCTCCTCTTCGTCTCGCTGACCATGCCGTGGGACGCCGGGCACAAGGCGTCGGACAAGCTCGAGGTCGTCCTCGTCACGGTCGTCTCGCTCCTCTCGCTCGCCCTGCCGTACCTGGCACGGACCGGCGCGCTCCCGACGACGTGGACGGTGCACACGACCCGCCTCGCGCGCCTCGTCGCGAACGCCCCGTACGTGCTCCTGGCCGCGGTCTACATTGTCCTGGACCTGGTGAACCGCTCGGTCGACAACGGGTGGGGCGGCGTCGGGACGGCGCTCTCGCTCGGTCTCGCAGGTGCGCTCCTGGCGGCCCAGCCGCGACAGGCCGAGCTCGGCCCGGTCGAGCAGGACGGGGCGGCGTCGCGACTCTGGTCGCTCGTCCTGACGGTGATCGCCGGTGTGGCGGTCGTCGGCGCGCTGATCGCCTTCCTCCTCACCTTCTCCCTCGGGGTGCCCGTCTTGCTGGTGCTCCGGTTCCTTGTCGCCGGGGCCGTGACGGTGGCGCTCGTCGGATGGCCCGTCTGGGGGATCCTGCGCCGTGAGGAGGCCTGGCGTCTGGTGCTCGTGGGGCTGGGGGTCGCCCTCGTGGCCCTGTTCGTGCTCAACACCAGCAACCTGCTGGTCAGCTTCGACTCCTTCGCGCTCGGTCAGTTCGGGCTGCTGCTGGTACCGGCTGCGGCGGCGGCCGCGTCGTCTCCCGCCCTCGCCCGCACCACCGCCTCGTCGTCGCCCGTCTCGACCTGGGTCGCGGTCGCGGTGCACACGCTCGACCTCGTCGTCGTCGTCGCCCTCGGGACCGCGCTGTCCGGTGTCCTCACGCTCGCGGACGGCGGTCGGGGTTCGATCCTGATCCTGTCGATCGTGTTCGGGCTGCTCGCCGCGGGCGCCGCGTTCGTGGCCCGCCGTTCGCTCGCCCGCGACGCGGTGGCCGGGCGGACCCTCGCCCTGGGCGCGGCGGGCGTCGTCGCGATCCTCGGCATCGTGCTTCTCATCGTCGCGACGAACCAGCCGGGTGCGGGCTTCGGGACGTCGCTCCTCCTGCTGGCCTACGGGCTCCCGCTCCTCGTGGTCTTCGCGCTCACGGTCCCGGCCGAGGTCAGGACCCACTTCGCCGAGAACCGCCCGGCGTCTCCCGTCGGGGCCGACACCGCCCCGAGCGCATACGTCTGGCAGCCGCCTGCACCGCGCCCGGCGCGCCCCAAGCCTGCCAAGGAGCCCGTCGCGGGCCCGTACGGCAGCGGCAGCTATGCGACCGGACCGGACGGCTACGGCCCCGAGGCCGGCGAGCACGAGCCCGACCCGGTCGCGACCCCGTCGCGCCCCACGTCAGCCCAGGTGCCCGCGCAGGCCCAGCCGCAGCCCGTGCAGCAGGTCCGCTACCAGCCGAGCCAGGAACCGACGCAGCCCGTGCGGCAGGACCCTCCGACGCAGCAGGCCCGTCCGGTCGAGCAGTACCAGCCGACGCAGGTCCTGCCTGCCCAGGGCGGCTCGTCGTCGCACCCCGTGCAGCCGGTCGTGCCCGAGCGCTCGGGCTACGCGGCCCGCCCCGGCTACGCCGCTCAGTCGGTCGGGGACACCGCGGTCCTGCCTCCGTACCAGGACCCCCAGCCGGCCGGGTTCAGCGCTGCTCAGGCGCTGGACCCGTCCACGCCGCTCGAGGTGCTCGCGCAGATCGTCCAGGAGGCTCCGCACCTGCGTCCGCAGGTCGCGGCGAACCCGTCGACGTACCCCGCGCTGCTCGAGTGGCTCGGCAACCTGGGCGACCCCGCGGTCGACGCAGCACTGCGCTCGCGCCGCTGACCTCCCTGGTGGTCCCGCTCTGAGGCGGGCCGATGGCGTCGCTCTCGTGGTGCCGCCGGGTTGTCCGGTCCCGCCCTGAGGAGGGCCGACGGCGTCGCTCTCGTGGCGCCGCCGGGTTGTCCGGTCCCGCCCTGAGGCGGGCCGACGGCATCGCTCTCGTGGTGCCGCCGGGTTGTCCGGTCCCGCCCTGAGGCGGGCCGACGGCGTCGCTCTCGTGGCGCCGTCGGCCCGCCTCTCGCGTGTCGCCCATCGGGACGTCCCGGACCATCGTCCCGGACGGGAGTACAGTGGCAGCGTGCACGTGACTCAGCTGCTCCTCCTTTGTTGCCGCGACGAGGCCCTCTAGGCCGCATCCTCGTCGCGGTGGTCTGGTGTGCCGGCTGAACAGCACCGACGAAGAGATCGCGAAGGACATGATGAGCACCACGGCGCAGACCCCCCAGACCAGCACCCGTTCCGCACAGCAGCCGTCCGGCATGCCCGTGCACAAGTACGAGCCCTTCCACCAGCAGTTCGACGTGTCGCTGCCGGACCGGACGTGGCCGGACGAGCGCATCGAGAAGGCCCCGCGCTGGTGCGCGGTCGACCTGCGCGACGGCAACCAGGCGCTGATCGAGCCCATGAACGCCGAGCGCAAGCTGAAGATGTTCCAGCTGCTCGTCGACATGGGCTACAAGGAGATCGAGGTCGGTTTCCCGTCGGCCTCGCAGACCGACTTCGACTTCGTGCGCCTGCTCATCGAGGAGGGGCACATCCCGGACGACGTCGTGATCCAGGTGCTGACGCAGTCCCGCGAGCACCTGATCGCCCGCACGTACGAGTCGCTGCGGGGTGCGAAGCAGGCGATCGTGCACCTGTACAACTCGACGTCGCGGCTCCAGCGGGAGGTCGTCTTCCGCACGGACCGTGAGGGCATCATCGCGATCGCGGTCAACGGCGCGAAGCTGTGCCGCAAGTTCGAGGAGACGATCCCGGAGACGGCGGTCTTCTACGAGTACTCGCCCGAGTCCTACACGGGCACCGAGCTCGAGTTCGCCGTGGAGATCTGCAACGAGGTCATCGAGGTCTTCGAGCCGACGCCGGACCGCAAGGTCATCATCAACCTGCCTGCGACGGTCGAGATGGCGACGCCCAACGTCTATGCGGACTCGATCGAGTGGATGAACCGGCACCTCGCGCACCGCGAGAACGTCGTCCTGTCGCTGCACCCGCACAACGACCGCGGGACGGCCGTGGCCGCCGCGGAGCTGGGGTACCAGGCGGGCGCGGACCGCATCGAGGGCTGCCTGTTCGGCAACGGCGAGCGCACGGGCAACGTCTGCCTGGTGACGCTCGGCATGAACCTGTTCAGCCAGGGAATCGACCCGGAGATCGACTTCTCCGACATGGACCGCATCCGCCGCACGGTCGAGCACTGCAACCAGATCGCCGTGCACGAGCGTCACCCGTACGCGGGCGACCTGGTCTTCACCGCGTTCTCGGGCTCGCACCAGGACGCGATCAAGAAGGGTCTCGACGCCATGGCCGCGGAGGCCGAGGCCGCGGGCAAGGGTGTCGACGACCTGGTGTGGGGCGTGCCGTACCTGCCCATCGACCCCAAGGACGTGGGCCGGTCGTACGAGGCCGTCATCCGCGTGAACTCGCAGTCGGGCAAGGGCGGCATCTCGTACCTGCTGCAGTCCGAGCGTCACCTGGACCTGCCGCGTCGCCTGCAGATCGAGTTCTCGCGCGTCGTCCAGGCGTTCACGGACGCGGGCGGGCAGGAGGTCACGGGCGACGACATCTGGCGGATCTTCTCGGACGAGTACCTGCCGGCCGCGCCCGAGTCGGGCCTGGAGCAGTGGGGCCGGCTCGCGCTGCGCGGGACCCGCGCGGCGTCGTCGGAGGACGGACCGGACACACTGGCTGTCGACGTGCTGGACCGTGGCGAGCACCTGACGCTCGAGGGCTCGGGCAACGGACCGGTCGCGGCGTTCGTCGACGCGATCGCGCACGTGGGCGTCGAGGTCCGGGTCCTGGACTATGCCGAGCACGCGCTCTCGGAGGGTGGTGACGCGACGGCCGCCGCGTACGTCGAGTGCCAGGTCGGCGACGACGTGCTGTGGGGCGTGGGGATCGACCCGTCGATCACCACGGCCTCGCTCAAGGCGATCGTGTCGGCCGTGAACCGTGCGGAGCGCGCGGACGGCTGATCCCTCGTCGACGGGTCCCGCACCGAACGGTGCGGGACCCGTCGTCGTCTCCGGACGTCCGCACCATGTGGCGGTGCGGCCGGGCGGGCCCGGCGCCGGAGCGGTGCGGTGCGGGCCGCGCGCGGACCGTGCACCGGGACGTCGGTGGCATGACGGACAATGGGGGTGTGGTCCTCTACCGAGACGAAGCGATCGTCCTGCGCGCCCAGAAGCTGGGCGAGGCGGACCGCATCGTCACCCTGCTCACGCGCGAGAACGGCAAGGTCCGGGCCGTGGGCAAGGGCGTGCGCCGCACGTCCTCGCGCTTCGGGGCGCGGCTCGAGCCGTTCATGTTCGTCGACGTCCAGCTCCACGTGGGCAGGTCGCTCGACGTCGTGACGCAGGCGGAGACCGTGGGGCCCTATGCGCGCGCGATCTGCGAGGACTACGGCCTGTACACGGCGGGGGCCGCGATGCTGGAGACGGCCGAGCGGCTCGTCGAGGCCGAGAAGGAGCCCGCGGTCCAGCAGTTCTGGCTGCTGGCGGGTGCCCTGCGGTCGCTCGCGGGGCACGCGCACGCACCGGGCCTCGTGCTCGACTCCTACCTGCTGCGCGCCCTCGCGGTCGCCGGGTGGGCGCCGAGCTTCACCGACTGCTCGCGCTGCGGCGAGCCCGGACCGCACCGGTCGTTCGCGGTGGCCCTGGGCGGGGCGGTCTGCTCGCGGTGCAGGCCGCCGGGGTCGACGTCCCCGGCCCCCGAGACCTTCTCCCTGCTCGCGGCGCTGCTCGCGGGCGAGTGGGACGTGGCGGACGCGTCGGACGTGCGCCACCGCAAGGAAGCCAGCGGCCTCGTGGCCGCCTACAGCCAATATCACCTGGAGAGAACGTTGCGATCACTGCGGATGGTGGAACGAGACGACGCGGGTACCCCGCGGGCCGGGGGAGAGGCCTGATGGGGCGACCGATCCAACCGCCTCCGCCGCACCCGTCGGGCGCGACGGCGCCGAACATCCCGGCGCGGTTCGTGCCGAACCACGTCGCGATCGTCATGGACGGCAACGGCCGGTGGGCCAACGAGCGCGGGCTCCCGCGCACCGAGGGCCACAAGGCGGGCGAGGCCGCGCTGCTCGACGTCGTGGCGGGTGCGATCGAGATCGGCGTCAAGCACGTCTCGGCGTACGCGTTCTCGACCGAGAACTGGAAGCGATCGCCCGAGGAGGTCCGCTTCCTCATGCAGTTCAACCGGGACGTGATCCGCCGTCGCCGCGACGAGATGAGCAGCTGGGGTGTGCGCATGCGCTGGGCGGGGCGCCGTCCGCGCCTGTGGGGCTCGGTCATCAAGGAGCTCGAGGACGCCGAGCGGCTCACCAGGGAGAACGACACGTGCACCCTGACGATGTGCGTGAACTACGGCGGGCGTGCGGAGATCGCGGACGCGGCGCAGGCGATCGCCCAGGAGGTCGCGGCGGGCCGGCTCGACCCGAAGAAGGTCTCCGAGAAGACGGTCGCGAAGTACCTCGACGAGCCGGACCTGCCGGACGTGGACCTGTTCCTGCGGTCCTCGGGCGAGCAGCGCACGTCGAACTTCATGATCTGGCAGGCCGCGTACGCCGAGATGGTCTTCCTGCCCGAGCACTGGCCCGACGTCGACCGGCGCAGCCTGTGGCGTGCCGTCGAGGAGTACGCGAGCCGAGACCGGCGCTACGGCGGGGCGATCGACCGGTCGACCGAGTCCGCCGACATCCCCTGACGTCCGTTCACGACGAGGTGGAGGGCCGATGTCGAGGGGGAGGCCTCCGAGCCTCTCTCCCGGCACCAGCCCTCTCCCTCGACGCGCGGGCCCGGACGCCCTGCACGTGTCGGTGCCTCTCGCTAACCTGCCGGGTATGACTCTTTCGATCGGTATGGTCACGGTGGACTCGACCGACCCGCGCCCGCTGGCGCAGTGGTGGGCCCGGCAGACGGGCGGGAAGGTGATCGACGAGGCCGACGGCTGGTTCCTCGAGGTCGTCCCCGCGCAGGAGGGCAAGGGTCCCGTCCTGGGGTTCCAGAAGGTCGAGGACCCGACGCCCGGCAAGAACAAGATCCACCTCGACGCGTCGGCCGCGGACCGCACGGCGGAGGTCGCGCGTCTGCTGGCCGACGGTGCCTCGCTGGTCGCCGAGCACACGATCCCCGGCTACCGGTGGTCGGTGCTCGCGGACCCGCAGGGCAACCAGTTCTGCGTGGGCGAGCCCGACGAGAGCGCGACCGAGATCTCCTGAGAGCGTCAGTCGCGCTCGGTGTCGGCGGCCGAGGCCGATGGGGGCGGGGAGCCGGCCTGCCTGCGTACCACGGGGTCCGTGAGGCTCGGGGCCTCCTCGGGTGCGTCGAGCAGGAGGTCCGCCACGTCGCCGAAGGGGTTGCTCCCGCTCGCCCGGGGTGACGTGCCCGTCGCCTCGGGCGCGGCCGGCGCGGTGTCGCTGCCCGACGGCGTCGCGAGGGTCGCGGTGTCCTCGTCGCGCTGCGCGGCACGGGTGCGGCGACGCCGCGAGGCGACGACGATCCACGCCACGAGCCCGACCACGAGCAGCACGAGCACGGCCAGGCCGACGGGGCTGCCGGCCGCGAGCAGCACAGCCGTGTTGAACGCCGCGATCCCGATCGTCGTCCAGATGGCGGCCCAGATGGCGCACCCCGGGAGCAGGGCCGCGAGGTAGCGAGGGAGCCGCATGCGCGTGTATCCCGCGGTCAGGTTGATGACGGTCTGGACCCCGACCGTGAAGAACGACAGCGTGACCGCGACGGGACCCCACCTGTTGATCGTGGCGATCGCCCGCTGAGCGCGCTCACCCTCGAGGCGTCGCGCCCACCGGGTGTTGCCCGTGCCGCGGGCCACGCCGCGACCGACCCAGTACGTGGCCTGCGCGCGGACGAACACGATCGCGAAGGCCGCGGCGTAGATGACCCAGTAGGGGACGCCGTCGATCGTGAAGATCCCGGTCGACCCGTCGGCGGCCGCGACGACCTCTTGCGCGAGGTGCGGCGCGGAGGCGAGCGACGCCGTCGGGCCGAGGAGCGAGACGGTCACGACGTCTGCTTCGCGCGGCACGCCTCGCACGTGCCGAACAGCTCGATCGTGTGCTGGATGTCCGTGAAACCGTGGACGGCGCCCACCTGGGAGGCCCAGGTCTCGACGGTCGGGCCGTCGATCTCGACCGCCTTGCCGCACGAGCGGCACACCAGGTGGTGGTGGTGCTCGGAGCGCTCGCACTTGCGGTACAGGCTCTCGCCGTCCTCGGTGCGCAGGACGTCGACGTCGCCGCCGTCGGCCATGGTCTGCAGGGTGCGGTAGACCGTCGCCAGACCCACGGCATCGCCGCGAGCGCGCAGCAGCTCGTGGAGCTGTTGCGCGCTGCGGAAGTCGGGCAGGTCCTCCAGGGCCTCGGAGACCGCTGCCCGTTGACGGGTCATGCGCTGCATCGCTCGCCACCTTCCACGTGGACGTCGTCGGGGATGTCGGGGTGCGGGTCGTGCGCCGTGCGCGGCCTGCGCCGCACGAGCACGGGTCGCAGGACCGCCACGACCGCGTAGAGGGCGATCGCCAGGACGACGATCGTGGCCCCCGGGGACAGAGTCTGCCAGTACGTGACGGACAGCCCGACCACGCACACCACGACGCCGATCACCATGGCCAGCGCCATGGTCCGCCGGAACGAGATCGTGACGAGCTGGGCGATCGCGACGGGCACGATCATGAGGGCGCTCACGAGCAGCAGCCCGACGACGCGCATGGCCACGGTCACGGTCAGGGCCGCGATGACGGCGATCGCGATGTTGAGCACCCGCACGGGCAGGCCCGAGGCCCGCGAGAACTCCTCGTCGTAGCTCACGGCGAACAGCGCGGCACGCAGCCCCATGCCGACCGCGAGGATGAGCACGCCCAGGATCAGGGTCAGCCACAGGTCGGTCGGGGAGACGCTCGAGATCGAGCCGAACAGGTACTGCATGAGGTTGCCCGAGCTGCCCCCGGCGACGCCGATGAGCAGGACGCCGCCCGCGATGCCGCCGTAGAACATCAGCGCCAGGGCGAGGTCGCCGCTCGTGCGGCCGCGCTCACGCACGATCTCGATGACGACCGAGCCGATCACGGCCGCGACGACCGCGCCCGGGATGGCGAGGGCGTCGTTCGGGACGATGCCCATGGCGCCGCCGACGAGCCAGCCCAGGGCGACCCCGGTGAGGGCCACGTGCCCGATCCCGTCGCCCAGGAGCGAGAGCTTGCGCTGCACGAGGTAGGTCCCCATGACCGGCGCGGTCACGCCGACCAGCACGGCCGCGATCAGCGCGCGCTGCATGAAGGGGTCGGTGAGCATCCCGACCAGCTCGTCGAGGGCGTTCACGAGGCGGCTCCACGGTCGATGCGGGCGGGGGTCGGGGTGTGGCGCGTGAGCGGCGCGTCCGTCAGTCCCATGTCGGTTCCCGGGGCCGCGCCGTGCTCGGCGTCGTCCCCGTGCGGGTGCAGGTGCTCGTGGTCGGGCCCGGCGTGCGCGGCCGTGGCGTGCGGCGGTTCGCCGTCGTGCACCACGAGGCCGTGGCGCAGGACCACGCACCGCTGGATGAGGGGCGCGAGCGCGCCCAGCTCGTGCAGGACGACCAGGACCGTCATGCCACCGTGCGTGAGCTCGGTGAGCGTCGCGGCGAACGCCTCCTGGCTGGGTTGGTCGACGCCCGCGACGGGCTCGTCGAGGATCAGCAGCTCGGGGCTCCGCGCCAGCGCGCGGGCGATGAGCACCCGCTGCTGCTGGCCACCCGAGAGCTCGTGCACGGCGCTCTGCGCCCGGTCGGCGAGGCCCACGCGATCGAGGGCCTCGCGTGCCGTGGCGCGCCAGCCGCGCGGCAGGCGGATGCGCCGGCCGTGCAGCAGCCCCGAGGCGACGACCTCCTCGGCCGTCGACGGGACGCCCGTCTGCGCAGAGACGCGCTGCGGCACGTAGCCCAGGTGCGCCCAGGGGACCCGAGGGCCCAGGTCGGAGCCGAGGAGCCGGACGTGGCCCGCCGCGAGCGGGACGATGCCCACGAGGGACTTCACGAGCGTCGACTTGCCCGAGCCGTTCGCGCCGAGCAGCGCGACGACCTCGCCGCGCTCGACCGTGAGGTCGACCCCGCGCAGGATGTCGCTGCTGCCGAGGCGTACGTGCACGCCGCGAGCCTCGATCGCGGGAGGCCCCGCGGAGGGAGCCGGGGGGAGGTCCGGAGACGTCAGGGGTGAGGTGCTCATGCGCAGGTCAGGCCGGTGCGCAGCGCCTCCAGGTTGGTCCGCATGACGCCAAGGTAGTCGGTCCCGTCCTTGCTCAGGCCCTCGAGCGGGTCGAGCACCGCGGCCTGGACGCCGACGTCCTGCGCGAGGGTCTGGGTCACCTTGGGGCTCGTGAGGGTCTCGAAGAAGATCGTGGTCACGCCGTGGTCGCGGATGATGTCGGCGACCTCGCGCAGCCGGGCCGGAGAGGGCTCCGCTTCGGGGTCGATCCCCGTGATCCCGACCTGCTCGAGCCCGTACCGCTCGGCGAGGTATCCGAACGCCTCGTGCGACGTGACGAGGTAGGGGGTGGCGCAGCTCGCGAGACCGGTCTCGTACTCGGTGTCGAGCGCGGTGAGGTCTGCTGTGAGGGCCTCCAGGTTGGCCGCGTACTCGTCGGCACCGTCGGGGTCGACCGTGGTCAGCTCGGCGGCGACCTGCTCGGCGACCGGGACCAGGCGGACGGGGTCGAGCCAGAAGTGCGGGTCGAGGCCGCCTTCCGACGAGTGGTCGTGCCCGTCGTCCGCGTGGCTGTCGTCCGCGTGGTCGTCGTGCGTGGCGTGCTCGTCCTCGGCCGGGGTGCTCTCGGCCGCGGTCGACTCGCCCGGGTGCTCCTCGAGGCCCGCGGCCTCGGTCGCGTCGACGAGGTGCGTCGGGTTGCGGGCCTCGACGGCCTCGTCGACCGCGGCCTGGAAGCCGGACTGGTAGACCACGAGGTCGGCCGTGCCGATCGAGCGGGCCTGGGCGGGGGAGAGCTCGAGGTCGTGGGGTTCTGCGGCGGGCGGCGTGAGGTTGGAGACCGAGACCCGGTCGCCGCCCACACGCTCGGCGACGAACTGCAGGGGGTAGAACGAGGCGAGCACGTCGACCGAGCCGTTGGCACCTTCCGCGCCGCCCGTCCCGCCGCCCGTGGCACCCCCGGATCCGCACGCCGCCAGGGTGAGGGTCGCCGCGAGGGCGACGGACGTGGCGAGGGCAGCACGGGAGCGGAGAAGTCGGCGGGGCATGGCACCTATCGTCACTGATATTGATAACGAATGTCAACAACGGTCGGTGTGGCCTGACCGACACACCCGCCAGGGCGAGCCGCAGGCCCGACGGCGCCGCTCGCCGTCGGGCCTGCGCCGCGCCCCCCGCGCTCTCCCCGCCGGGAAAGACCGAGTAACCTGGGACGTTGGTGCCCGCGGCCCGTCCGCCTCGTCGAGACGACCCGGGGTGCCGGCGTCCCGCAACGTCCCGCACGAAGCCACGTGCGGGGTACGCACGATCTTCATGGAGTGATCAACTGTGGCCACTGCGCCTTCTCGACTCGATGCCGTCGTCTCCCTCGCCAAGCGGCGCGGGTTCGTCTTCCCCTCGGGCGAGATCTACGGCGGTACCCGGTCCGCCTGGGACTACGGGCCCCTCGGTACCGAGCTCAAGGAGAACATCAAGAAGCAGTGGTGGCGCACCATGGTCACGAGCCGTGACGACGTGGTGGGCCTCGACTCCTCCGTGATCCTCCCGCGCGAGGTCTGGGTCGCCTCGGGCCACGTCGGCGTCTTCACCGACCCGCTCACCGAGTGCCTCTCGTGCCACAAGCGGTTCCGCGAGGACCAGATGATCGAGGAGTTCGAGGAGAAGAAGGGCCGCGCCCCCGAGGGCGGCCTCGCCGAGATCGCGTGCCCCAACTGCGGCACGCGCGGCCAGTGGACCGAGCCCCGCGACTTCAACATGATGCTCAAGACGTACCTCGGCCCGGTCGAGGACGAGTCCGGGATGCACTACCTGCGCCCCGAGACCGCGCAGGGCATCTTCGTGAACTTCCAGAACGTCGTGGGCGCGGCCCGCAAGAAGCCGCCGTTCGGCATCGGCCAGATCGGCAAGTCGTTCCGCAACGAGATCACGCCGGGCAACTTCATCTTCCGCACGCGCGAGTTCGAGCAGATGGAGATGGAGTTCTTCGTCGAGCCCGGGACGGACGAGGAGTGGCACCAGTACTGGATCGACCTGCGCACCAACTGGTACGTCGACCTCGGCATCGACCGCGACAACCTGCGTCTCTACGAGCACCCCAAGGAGAAGCTGTCGCACTACTCGACCCGCACGGTCGACATCGAGTACCGCTTCGGCTTCAAGGGCTCGGAGTGGGGCGAGCTCGAGGGCGTCGCGAACCGCACCGACTTCGACCTCAAGACGCACTCCGAGCACTCCGGCAAGGACCTCACCTACCGTGACCCGGTCACGAACGAGAAGTACGTGCCGTACGTCATCGAGCCGGCCGCGGGCCTTACGCGTTCGCTCATGGCCTTCCTCGTCGAGTCGTACCACGAGGAGGAGGCGCCCAACGCGAAGGGCGGCACCGACGTCCGCACGGTGCTCCGGCTCGACCCGCGCCTCGCACCCGTCAAGGCCGCCGTGCTGCCGCTCAGCCGCAACGAGCAGCTCTCGCCCAAGGCGCGCGACCTGGCCGCCGAGCTGCGCAAGTTCTGGAACGTCGACTTCGACGACGCCGGGGCGATCGGCCGCCGCTACCGTCGCCAGGACGAGATCGGCACGCCGTTCTGCATCACGGTCGACTTCGACACGCTCGACGACCAGGCCGTGACGATCCGTCACCGCGACACCATGGCCCAGGAGCGCGTCGCGCTCGACCAGGTCACCGCGTACCTCGGCGCACGCCTCCTCGGCGCCTAGCACGCCGCCCTCCGGGGCCGGAGAAGGGCCGTCGTCCACCGGTGGACGACGGCCCTTTTCCACCTGCCCGGGGTTGGTGGGAGAATGGGCCGGTGACCCTCCCCACCCTTTCCGACGCCACGCGCGCGCCCGAGACCCCGGCGCCCGCAACCGGACACGTGCTGCCGCCCCTGCGGATCGGGCCCCACGTCGTCGACACCCCCGTCGTCCTCGCCCCCATGGCGGGCGTGACCAACGCGGCCTTCCGTCGGCTCTGCCGCGAGCACGGCGCCGGCCTGTACGTCGCCGAGATGGTGACCAGCCGGGCGCTCGTCGAGCGCAACGAGGAGTCGCTGCGCATCGTCACGTTCGAGGAGGACGAGAAGACCCGCTCGGCCCAGGTCTACGGCGTGGACCCCGCGACGGTCGGCGCCGCCGTCAAGATCATCGCGGGCGAGGACCGTGCGGACCACGTCGACCTCAACTTCGGCTGCCCCGTGCCCAAGGTCACGCGCAAGGGCGGCGGCTCGGCGCTGCCGTGGAAGAGGGACCTGTTCACCTCGATCGTGCGCGCCGCGGTCAAGGCCGCCGAGCCGTACGGCGTGCCCGTCACGATCAAGATGCGCAAGGGCATCGACGACGACCACCTGACGTACCTCGAGGCCGGGCTCATCGCCCAGCGCGAGGGCGTCGCGGCCGTGGCCCTGCACGCGCGGACCGCCGCCGACTACTACAGCGGCACCGCCGACTGGTCGGCCATCGCACGCCTCAAGGAGACCGTGACCGAGATCCCGGTCCTCGGCAACGGCGACATCTGGTCGGCCGAGGACGCCGTGCGCATGGTGCGGGAGACGGGATGCGACGGCGTCGTCGTCGGGCGCGGGTGCCAGGGGCGACCCTGGCTCTTCGCGGACCTGGCCGCGGCGTTCTCCGGCTCGACGGAACGCGTGACGCCCGGGCTCCGCGAGGTGGCCGAGACCATCTACCGCCACGGCGAGCTCATGATCGAGTACTTCGGCGGCGACGAGGGCAAGGGCATGCGCGACCTGCGCAAGCACATGGCCTGGTACCTCAAGGGGTACGCGGTCGGCGGCGAGGCTCGTCAGGGGCTCGCGATGATCTCGACGCTCGACGAGCTGCGCGGCAGGCTCGACGCGCTCGACCTCGACCAGCCCTACCCGGGAGAGGCTGCCGAGGGGCAGCGCGGACGCGCCGGCTCGCCCAAGAAGCCCCACCTGCCCTACGGGTGGCTCGACTCGCGCGAGCTCTCCGAGGAGTTCGAGGAGAAGCTGCGTGAGGCCGAGCTGAGCGTCTCCGGGGGCTGAGGCCCGTACGACGACGGCCCGGTGCCGGAGGAGGTCCTCCGGCACCGGGCCGTCGGC